>NZ_JBIAZD010000010.1:0-277965 GCF_042898795.1 Streptomyces sp. NPDC000348 | reverse complement strand
GGGCACCCCCATCCCCTTTTTTAACGGTCGGTTGGGGGTACCCCCTACCCCGCGGGGGGGGGGGGGGGGGGCCGGGGGGGGGGTGTGGGGGGGGGGGCCCCGGGGGGCGGGGGGGGGGGGGGGGGCGGGGTCGGGGGTGGCCGTCCTCGGACCGGCGCGGATCACGTCATTTGGAGGGGGTGCGGGGCGCGGACGCGCCGGCCACTGCGGGCGGCCACCCCCGCCTCGTCCCCTCCGCGCCGTACGCGGCCAGCCGCTTCCGCCAGCCGCGGACAGCCGCTGCCGCCCTCCGCTTCCGCGGGCAGCCACCTGCCACCGTTCCCCGCTTCCGCGGGCAGTCGTGCCTCCCCCAGTGCCTCAAAGGCCTGGGAAGTGCCCCCAGGGCGATGGGGGTCCCCCGCTCGAGCGAAGCCGGGAGTGGGGGAGGAGCCGGGAGTGCGGGACCCCGCCCCGGCTCTCACCCGCACGGGGCACCCGGTGAGGCGCCGGACCGCGTGAACACCCTCCGGCTCATACCGCCCCGGGGCACCCGGTAAGCGCCGGGTCGCGCGAAACACCCCCGCCCACACCACCGCAGGGCGCCTGCAAAGCGCAGGGCCGTACGAGCCCGCCCCCGGCCGGGTGCGAACGGTCAGTACGGGGAACGTGCCGGGGCCGTGGAGCCCCGTACCACCAGTTCGACCGGGATGTCGCCCGCCGAGGGCGCGCGGCCCTCCAGGACCGCCAGCAGCGCCCCCATCCCCCGCTCCCCGAACAGCTCCGCGTCCAGTCGGACAGTCGTCAGCTCCGGATCGATCGCCGTCGCCAGCGCCAGATCGTCCACCCCGGTGACGGACAGGTCCTCGGGAACCCGCAGTCCCAGCCGCCGCGCGGCCTTGTACACGCCCGCCGCCAGCTGATCGTCGTCGCAGACCACCGCCGTCGGCCGGTCCGGCGCCCCGCGGAGCGCCGCCTCCGCGGAGACCTCCGCGCCCTTGATCGAGATCGGCGCCCGCGCCGTGCGCAACGACGTCCCCGGAACCTCCCGCAGCCGCGCCGCCAGCTCCCGCGCACGCACCTCGAAGGTCCAGGACGCCACGTCCGCCGCCAGATGGAGGAAGCGGCGGTGGCCCAGTGCCAGGAGGTGGTCCGTGACCCGGCGGACGCCGTCGGCGATGTCGAGGTTGACGGTGGCCGCGCCCACACTGCCCCCGGGGTCGCTGTCCAGCATCACCAGCGGCAGCTGGTCGCCGCGGATCGCGGTGAGCGCCTCCGCGGCCATGGAGGAGGCGATGACGCCGTCCAGGGCCGCCTGTGCGGACGCGAAGGGGTCGCGGGCGGGGCCGATGCCCTCGGGGGAGGGGTACAGGACCACGCCGAAGCCGTGCCGGGAGGCCACCCGGGCGGCCCCGGTGTAGACGCCGGCGAAGAACTCCGTGGTGAGGGCGGGGACGACCAGGAGGACCGTACGGGTGCGGCCCAGCCGGAGGTTGCGGGCGGCCAGGTTGGGGCGGTAGCCCAGGGCGCGCGCGGCCTCGCGGACGCGCTCCGCCGTGGCCTCGGACACCCGGCCGCGCCACTTGTCGCCGAGGACCAGGGAGACCGCGGCCTGCGAGACGCCGGCGGCCCGGGCGACGTCCCGGCTCGTGGGGCGGGTGCCGGCTCGGGGCATCGTCGGGCCGCTCCTTCGTCTGGACTGGTGAACAGCGGCCATGGTACGTATGGAGTGCTTAGTTATACGTAAAACTTCCAGTGGAGGGGCCCGCATGGCCACGGGATACCTGGAGATCCTCCGGGCGCGGCACGCCGCCCGGCTGCTCGTGGGCACGCTCGTGGGACGGCTGCCCAACGCGACCGCCGCCATCGCGATCGTGCTGTTCGTGCGCGCGGAGGGCGGTACGTACAGCCTGGCCGGTGCCCTGGCGGCGGTGTACGGCGTCGCCAACGCCGTCGGACAGCCGGTGCTGGGGCGACTGGTCGATCTGCGCGGGCAGCCGCGGGTGCAGTTGCCGGCCGCCGTGCTGTCGGCGCTGGCGATGGCGCTGTTCGCCTTCGTGGGGACCGGGTCGCCGGCGGTGGCCTACGGCGCGGTGGCCGCCGCGGGGCTCTTCACGCCGCCCCTGGAGGGCGGGCTGCGCGCCCTGTGGTCCTCCGTGCTGCCCGAGGAGGACCACGTCCACCGGGCGTACGCCATGGACGCCGTGGCCCAGGAGGTCATGTTCACCGTCGGGCCCCTGCTGGTGACGGTCTGTGCCTCCTTGTGGTCGGCGCAGGCCGCGCTGCTCGTGCTGAACGTCATCGGTGTACTGGGCGCCCTCTCCGTGGTCGTCTCGCCGCCCTCGCGCGCCTGGCGGTCGGCGCCGCGCGAGGCCCACTGGCTGGGCGCACTGCGCTCACCGGGGCTGCTCGCGCTGCTGGGCGCCTTCCTGGCCGTGGGGATGGCGCTGGGGTCCATCACCGTGGCGGCCGTGAGGTACGCGGACGAGCACGGCGGTGACCCTGTGTACGGCTGGCTGATGGCGGGGATCGGGCTGGGTGCCCTGATCGGCGGTGTGGCGTACGGCGCGCGGCAGTGGGCCGGTGAGCCCGCGCGGCGACTGCGGGTGCTGGTGGCCCTCCTGGCGGTGTGTTACCTGCCGCTGATGCTGATGCCGGGTGTGGTGGCCATGACGTTGCTCACCGTGGTCGCCGGTCTCTTCCTCGCCCCCGCCATCGCCTGCGCCTTCGTGCTGGTCGACCGGCACGCGCCGCGCGGCACGGTCACGGAGGCGTTCTCCTGGCTGGTGACCACCTTCACCGTCGGCGCGTCGGTCGGAACGGGGCTCACCGGCCCGGTCGTCGAGGCGGGCGGGGCGGTGTGGGGGTTCGCCGTGCCCGGGGTCGCGGGTGGCGTGTCCCTGCTGGTTTTGATCGCCACAGGACGGGTACTGGCAGTTCCCGCCGGGAGAGGGGTGATTGCGGCCCGTTCGGAAAATGATCCAAATCGTGCCGCCGAACCTCGTTTCAGGTCGGGGGATCGGGCGTAATGTTCCCTCATGGACCGCCGCATTTTCGGGCTGGAGAACGAGTACGGTGTCACGTGCACGTTCAGGGGACAGCGCCGCCTGTCGCCTGACGAGGTGGCGCGGTACCTCTTCCGCCGTGTCGTGTCATGGGGCCGCAGCAGCAATGTCTTTCTGCGGAACGGCGCCCGCCTCTATCTCGACGTGGGATCACATCCGGAATACGCAACGCCGGAATGTGACAACGTGACCGAGTTGGTCACCCACGACAAGGCCGGCGAGCGCATTCTCGAGGGACTCCTGGTGGACGCCGAACGACGCCTGCACGAGGAGGGAATCGCGGGCGACGTCTACCTCTTCAAGAACAACACCGACTCCGCCGGCAACTCCTACGGCTGCCACGAGAATTATCTGGTGGCCCGGCACGGGGAGTTCTCGCGGCTCGCGGACATCCTCATTCCGTTCCTGGTCACGAGGCAGCTGCTCTGCGGCGCCGGCAAGGTGCTGCAGACGCCGCGCGGCGCCGTGTACTGCGTCAGCCAGCGGGCCGAGCACATCTGGGAGGGCGTCTCCTCGGCCACGACCCGCTCGAGGCCCATCATCAACACGCGCGACGAGCCGCACGCGGACGCCGAGCGCTACCGCCGGCTGCACGTCATCGTGGGCGACTCGAACATGTCCGAGACGACCATGCTACTCAAGGTCGGCGCCACCGACCTGGTGCTGCGCATGATCGAGGCGGGCACCGTGATGCGCGACCTCACCCTGGAGAACCCGATCCGGGCGATCCGCGAGGTCAGCCACGACATCACCGGCCGGCGCAAGGTGCGCCTGGCCAGCGGCCGGGAGGCCTCCGCGCTGGAGGTGCAGCGCGAGTACTACGAGAAGGCGCTGGACTTCTGCGAGCGGCGCGGCATCCGCACCGGCACCGTCGAGCAGGTGCTGGAGCTGTGGGGCCGCACGCTGGACGCGATCGAGGCCGAGGACCTAGACCGCATCGGCACCGAGATCGACTGGGTCATGAAGTACAAGCTCCTCGAGCGGTACCGGGCCAAGCACAACATGACGATGTCGCACCCGAGGGTCGCCCAGATAGACCTCGCCTACCACGACATCCACCGCCGGCGGGGCCTGTACTACCTGCTGGAGAAAAAGGGACAGGCGGCCCGGATCTGCAACGATTTGAAGATCTTCGAGGGCAAGTCCGTTCCGCCGCAGACCACTCGGGCCCGGCTGCGGGGCGACTTCATCCGGCGGGCCCAGGAACAGCGCCGCGACTTCACCGTCGACTGGGTGCACCTCAAGCTCAACGACCAGGCCCAGCGCACGGTGTTGTGCAAGGACCCGTTCCGCTCGGTGGACGAACGGGTGGAGAAGCTGATCGCCGGAATGTGAGGGGCGCGTTCCGCCGGGGATCCCAAAATTCCCGGAACGTCACACGGGCGCCGTACGTTACACCGTGCGGCGCCCTTCTCACGCCGTAGAGTTGCGCGGACGCCATCCATCAAGATCGATGATTACGAGGCCCCCACCGTGCGCCGACGCTCCCTTCTCATTGCCGTTCCCGCTGGACTGGCCACCCTCGCCGCGTGCGGCGACGACAAGTCCGACTCGGGCAAGGCCAGCGACAGCGCCTCGCCCTCGGCGCCCCGGACGTCCGCGGCACCGTCGCCGAAGATCGTCGACGGACCGCTGCCGGCCATCACGGCGGGTACGGAGTTCGGTGAGAAGCCGACGGTGGCCAAGGGCAGCGGGGACCCCTCCAAGGACCTCGCGGTCAGGACGGTCATCGCGGGCAACGGCAGGACGGTCGCGGAGAACGACTTCGTCGTGGCCCACTACCTGGGCCAGGTGTGGAGCACCGCGAAGGTGTTCGACAACTCCTACGACCGCAAGAGCCCGCTGGCCATCCAGCTCGCCCAGGGCTCCATCATCGACGGCTGGCGGTACGCGCTGACCGGCAAGAAGGCCGGCAGCCGCGTCCAGATGGCCGTCCCGCCCACCTGGGGCTACGGTGAGCAGGGCAACGAGCAGGCCGGCATCAAGGGCACCGACACGCTGGTGTTCGTGGTCGACGTGCAGGACACGTTCAACGCCAAGAGCTCCGCCAAGGGCACCGAGGTGGCCCAGGACGACACCGGCCTGCCCAAGGTCGGCACCAACACCGACGGCAAGGCCCCCTCCATCGAGGTGCCCGACGCGGACGCCCCGAAGAAGCTCGTGGCGAGCTACGTCATCGAGGGCGACGGCGAGGAGGTCGGCGCCGAGAACAGCGTCCTCGTGCAGTACAAGGGCGTGCTGTGGGACGGCGGCAAGGAGTTCGACTCCACGTACGAGCGGGGTCAGCTGACCTCGTTCTCGCTGCAGCAGGTCGTCAAGGGCTGGGCGCAGGGGCTGACCGGCAAGAAGGTCGGCAGCCGGGTCCTCATCGTCATCCCGCCGGAGCTGGGCTACGGCGACAACCCGCCGGAGGGCAGCGGCATCAAGAAGGACTCGACACTGGTCTTCTCGGTGGACATCCTCGCGAAGCTGTGACGCCGTGAGGATGTAAGACTGTGGGTGTTCGCCTTTCCGCAGACAAGCAGGAGCGTTAGACGTGAGCATCGACAAGCCCGAGATCGACTTCCCGGGCGGCGAGCCCCCGGCGGACCTCGAGATCAAGGACATCTGGGAGGGCGACGGCGAGGTGGCGCAGGCGGGCCAGACCGTCACCGTGCACTACGTCGGTGTCGCCTTCAGCACGGGCGAGGAGTTCGACGCCAGCTGGAACCGCGGTACCCCCTTCCGCTTCCCGCTGGGCGGCGGCCGGGTCATCAAGGGCTGGGACCAGGGCGTGCAGGGCATGAAGGTCGGCGGCCGCCGTCAGCTGACCATCCCCGCCCACCTCGCCTACGGCGACCAGAGCCCCACCCCGGCGATCAAGCCCGGTGAGACCCTGATCTTCGTGGTCGACCTGCTCGGCGTCTGATCCGACCGGAGTCGATCATCCGGGGCCCATGCCTGTCCGGGCGTGGGCCCTCGGCTTTCACCGCGCCACCTCGGGGCGGTACGGTCGTCGGTCGTAAGCACCTTAGGGAGGCGAAGCGGGTCGATGGCCATTGCCAAGGCCGAGCGGCTGATGAATCTGGCGCTGTGTCTGCTCGGGACGCGGCGGCCGCTCAGCAAGCGCGAGCTGCGCGAGTCCATCGAGGCCTACCTCGAAGCGGGCTCGGACGACTCCTTCAACCGCATGTTCGAGCGCGACAAGGACGACCTGCGCGAACTCGGACTGGTCATCGAGACCGTGGAGAACCTCGACGGCGAGGTCGGCTATCTGGCCCGCCGCGACAGCAACCGGCTGCCGCCCATCACCCTCGACGCCGAGGAGGCCGCCGCCCTCGGGCTCGCCGCCAAGGTGTGGCAGCAGGCCCGGCTGGCGGGCGCGGCCAGCGGCGCCCTGCAGAAACTGCGCGCGGCCGGCCTCCCCGAGGACGTCGACCCGTACGGCGCCCACGGCGCGCTGGAGCCGCGCATCCCCGTGCACGAGGCCGCGTTCGAGCCGCTGATGCTGGCCTGCCGCGACCGCCGGCCGGTCGTCTTCGACTACCGCAAGGCCAACGCCGCCCAGCCCGGACAGCGACACGTCGAACCGTGGGCGCTGGAGTGCTGGCGCGGCCACTGGTACCTGGCCGGCTGGGACCGCGACCGGGGCGCCGAGCGGGTCTTCCGGCTCTCCCGGATCACCGGGAAGGTGCGCTCGCGCAGCGGCCGGTTCACCGTCCCGGTGCCGGACGTCGTCACGGTGCGGGAGACCGTGGCGAGCTGGGCCGGGGAGACCGCCGACCGCTCGGCGCGCATCCGGCTGCGTTCCGACGCCGGTTACCCCCTTCGGGCGAAGGCCACCGTGGTGCGGGAACTCGGCGACGGCTGGGACGAGTTGGAGATTCCGTACGGGCACGGCCTGGACGCCTGGCTGGTGGAGTTCGGACCGGACGTGGTGGTCCTGGAGCCCGCCGAGCTGCGGGCCGACGTGATGGACCGGCTGCGTGCCGTGGCCAAGGGCTGAGGGGGAGCGGACAAGAACGTGGCAGGCAAACCGGTCAGGCCCGTGAACGCCATCGACCAGACCCGCCGGATGCTGTCCCTGGTGACGTATCTGCGGGAGCGCCCCGGCGCCCGGATCGAGGACGTGGCGCGCGCCTTCGGCATCACCGAGGACGAGCTGGTCTCCGACCTCGACGTGCTGCCCATGTGCGGCACCAGCTTCCGCGGCGGCGATCTGCTGGACATCGACACCGACGGCGAGCGGATCTGGTGGCACAACCCGGCCGCCCTCGGCGCGGAGGCGGCCGAGCCGCTGCGGCTCGCCGCCGACGAGGCCACCGCGCTGCTGGTCGCCGCCCGCGCGGTGGCCACGCTGCCCGGGCTGCGCGAGGGCGACCGGCAGGCGCTGCTGCGGGCCACCGCGAAGGTGGAGGCCGCGGCCGGCGAGGCGGCCGGTGCCAGCTCCCGGCTCTCGGTGACCTTCGAGTCCGAGGGCGGCGTCTTCGCGGACGTCGACCGGGCCATCGCCGAGCGCCGCAGACTGTGGATCCGCTACTACTCGCCCGCGCGCGACGAGGTCACCGAGCGGGAGATCGACCCCATCCGCCTGGTCAGCGTCGGGCACACCTATGTCGAGGCCTGGTGCCGGCGCTCCGAGGCGCGCCGCACCTTCCGGCTCGACCGGGTGGCCGAGATCCGGATCCTCGACGAGCCGTCCGCGCCGCCCGAGGTCGAGCTGCGGGACCTGTCGGAGGCACTGGTGCAGCCGGCGGCCGAGGACCCCGAGGTCGTGGTCGAGGTCGGACCGGGCGGCCGCTGGGTCGCCGAGTACTACCCGCACGACAGCGCGGACGAGCTTCCCGACGGCGGGCTGCGCATCACCCTGCGCACGCCCGACCCGGCCTCGCTCAGACGGCTTGCCCTGCGGCTCGGCCGTGACGGCCGCATCGTCGAGCCGCACGCGCTGGCCGACAGTGCCCGGCAGGCGGCCCGCGAGGCGCTCGCGGCCTACGACGGGCTCGAGGCGGCCGGACGATCGGGACCGCACGGACAGGACGACAGGCAGGAGCGAGGGCTTTGAGCGAGTCGGCGACCTCCGGTGCACGGACCATGACGGCGGCGTCCGCGTTCGCGGGGATGAGGAGCGTGGCCCCGGTGACGTTCCGGGCGGGCTGCCCGGACTGCCGGGAGCGCTTCGAGCTCGCCGCGAGCGCGCTGCTCCTGGCCATCGGCGCCAGCAGCCGCACCACCTTCTACTCCTTCACCTGCCCCGCGTGCGGGGCGGCCGTCCGCAAGCCGGCGGGGGAGCGGATCGTGGAGCTGCTCACCGGCGGCGGGGTCCGGACGCTGCGCCTGCACTCGACCGTCTAGGCTCGCCCTCATGTTCTGGCCGATGTTCGCGGTTGCCGTGGGGTTCCTGGGTCTGCTGGTGCTCGGGGTGCTCGCCGTCCGGGTCTTCGTCGAGGCGGAACGGCTGGGGCGGCAGGTCGCGGAGTCGGCCCAGCGGATCGGGCGGGCGGCGGAGGATCTGGAGCGGGCGGCGGGGAGCGCTGCGCGCTCCGCCGAGTCCCTCTGACCGCCCTGGTCCCCGACACCTCCGGGTGTCCCGCCGCGACCGGTCCGACGCACCCGCGGGCCGTCACACACCCGCGGGCAGTCGTGCCGCCGGGGGAGGCACCCCGCAAGCGCGGGTGAGCGAAACCCGGTCCGGCGCACCCCGACCGCCGGGACAGGGCGACCCGTCGCGTTCCCGTCGGCCGAGCGGCGGCCGGAGGTCCCCGGCTCCCCGCGTTCCCGGTGTCGCGCGGCCGGGGCGCCCGTGCGCTCCGGGTGATCCGTATCGCGGTCCCCGGCGGTGGGCCGTGGCCCGGGCAGGGCCCGGACGTGCGGGTTCGGGGCACGGGGGCGCGGTGGGGCACGAGGGGCGGTGCCGGTCCCGTCCGGTTCGCCCTGTCACCCCGCGGGTTCCGGCAGGTACGCTGCTGATCGCGGTCCGGAGAACGAGGCCCGGGCCGCGGACGGGAGTACGCACGGGGATTGCCGGACGTTTACCCCTGAGCGTTACGATCGCTGCCAGCACCGTCGTTCGGACGCATGTCCGACCGGTCGGACAGCCACCCACCCACCCGCCTCGGTGAGAAGGTAAAGACTTATGGGACGGCTCGGACCCACCGAGATCATTCTGATCCTCGTCGTCATCATCCTGCTGTTCGGTGCGAAGAAGCTTCCGGACATGGCGCGGTCGCTCGGCAAGTCCGCGCGCATCCTCAAGAGCGAGGCCAAGGCGATGAAGGACGAGAACAAGTCCTCCGCCCCGGCCGACCCGCCGGCCCCCGGCGAGCAGCCCCCGGCGCAGCGCACCATCCAGGCGGCCCCCGGTGACGTGACCAGCTCCCGCCCGGTCACCGAGCCGACGGACACGACCAAGCGCTGACGCAGGGCCGGTGATCTCCGGCCCGCCGCACGAGATGGGAACGTGGGTTGCTCAAGTCTGCCCGCAAACAGGAGAGGGATCCCGAGGGGCGCATGCCCCTTGTGGAACACCTGCGTGAGCTGCGCAACCGGCTCGCCAAGGCGGTGCTCGCGATCGTCGTGGTGATGATCGTGGCCGCGTTCTACAGCGAGCAGCTCATGCAGTTCCTCGCGGAGCCGGTGCCGAAGTGCGAGGACCTGGCCAACAGCGACGGAGGCAACTGCGCCATCGTCTCCTTCAACACTCTGACCTCGCCGTTCACCACGACGATCAAGGTGAGCCTCATGGCCGGCCTGATCGTCTCCAGCCCTGTGTGGCTCTACCAGCTCTGGGCCTTCATCGCCCCCGGACTGCACAAGCACGAGAAGAAGTACACCTACTACTTCGTCTCGGCCGCGGTTCCGTTGTTCGTCGGCGGCGCCTACCTGTCGTACGTCATCCTCCCCGTCAGCATCAAGGTGCTGCTCAGCCTCACGCCCGGGGGATCGGCCAACATCCTCTCGCTCGACGAGGTCCTCGACTTCACCATCAGGATGGTGCTGGTCTTCGGCCTGGCCTTCGAGCTTCCCCTGCTCCTCATCATGCTGAACCTGGTCGGCATCGTCTCCGGCCGCCGCATGATCGGCTGGTGGCGCGGTGTCGTCATGGGCGTCTTCGTCTTCGGCGCGGTCGCCACGCCCACCACCGACCCGGTGGGGATGCTCGCGCTCTCCGGACCGATCATCGTCCTCTACTTCGTCGCTGTGGCGATCTCGCTGCTCAACGACAGACGGCGCGCCCGCAAGGAGTCCGAGGGCCCCGCGGACGACGAGGCCTCCGAGCTGGACCTCACTCCCGAGGCCATCGATCCGGTGGAGCCCGTGGCCGCCCTGCCCGAGCAGACGACCAAGGACCGGATCAACGGTTATGACGACGTGACCTGAGGAGCCTCCCGCAGCTCATAGGGTCACTCCCGTGACCAGCGAGATCACCCTCTTCGTCAACCCCGCCGCGGGCCGCGGCCTGGGCGCCCGCGCGGCGCGGTCGGCCGCTTCCGCGCTGCGGGACGCCGGCTTCCCGGTGCGGACCGTGCTCGGCGACGACCCCCAGGGCGCCCTGGCCCGGGCGCGTGCCGCCGTCGAGGAGGGCACCGGAGCCCTGATCGCCGTCGGCGGCGACGGTATGGCGAACCTCGCCCTGCAGGCCGTCGTCGGCACCGGCACCCCGTTCGGCCTGGTCGCCGCGGGAACCGGCAACGACTTCGCCCGCGCGCTCGGCATGCCCCTGCGGGAACCGGCCGCGGCCGGCCGGATGATCGCCGACGCCCTCAAGTGCGGCCGGGTCCGCGACATCGACCTCGGCCGGGTCGGCGACCGCTGGTTCGGCGCCGTGCTCGCCTCCGGCTTCGACTCCCGGGTCAACGACCGCGGCAACCGGATGCGGCTGCCCCTCGGGCGCTTGAAGTACGACGTCGCGGTGGTCGCCGAGCTGGCCGCCTTCCGGCCGCTGCCGTACCGGATCACCCTCGACGGCGGCGAGGTCCACGAGGTCGAGGCGACGCTGGTGGCCGTCGGGAACGGGCCCTCGTACGGCGGCGGCATGCGCATATGCCCCGGAGCGGACCTCACCGACGGGCTGTTCGACATCACGGTGGTCGGCGAGTGCAGCCGGGCCACACTGCTGCGGGTGTTCCCGAGGGTGTACCGGGGGACGCACGTCGGCCACCCCGCGGTCACCGTGCTGCGCGCGGCGAGCGTGGAGCTGGTCGCCGAGCAGGTCACCGGCTATGCGGACGGGGAGCCGGTGGGACCGCTGCCGCTGACCGCGCGGTGCGTGCCGGGGGCGCTGCGGGTCGTGGGCCCCTGAACCGGGCGGCCCCGCCGCTCACCGGGACGGTTCCGGATAATGATCGTCCTGTTGTCGGTGCGGCCCGGTACGCTCGAAAGCACGATGACAGAGGATCTCTCACCGGCCGAGCGGTACGCGGCAGCACGCAGGCGCGCTGCCGAGCAGGCCACCGCGCTCGCCTCCTTCCGCGAGATGTACGACTTCGGCCTCGACCCCTTCCAGATCGAGGCCTGCCAGGCGCTCGAGGCGGGGAAGGGCGTGCTGGTCGCCGCGCCCACCGGCTCCGGCAAGACGATCGTCGGCGAGTTCGCCGTCCACCTCGCCCTCCAGCAGGGCAAGAAGTGCTTCTACACGACGCCCATCAAGGCGCTGTCGAACCAGAAGTACGCCGACCTGTGCCGCCGCTACGGCACCGGGAAGGTGGGCCTGCTCACCGGCGACAACAGCGTGAACTCCGACGCCCCGGTGATCGTGATGACCACCGAGGTGCTGCGGAACATGCTGTACGCCGGTTCGCAGACCCTGCTCGGCCTCGGCTACGTGGTGATGGACGAGGTGCACTACCTCTCCGACCGCTTCCGCGGCGCCGTCTGGGAGGAAGTGATCATCCACCTCCCCGAGTCGGTGACCCTGGTGTCACTGTCGGCGACGGTGTCGAACGCGGAGGAGTTCGGCGACTGGCTGGACACCGTCCGCGGCGACACCCAGGTGATCGTCTCCGAGCACCGGCCCGTGCCGCTGTTCCAGCACGTGCTCGCCGGCCGCCGGATCTACGACCTGTTCGAGGAGGCCGAGGGCGGGAAGAGGGCCGTCAACCCGGACCTCACGCGCATGGCCCGTCTGGAGGCGAGCCGCCCGTCCTGGGGCGACCGCAGGCGCGGACGGGGCAACGGGCGCGAGGCCGACCGGGAGCGGGAGCGCAGGCAGCGCTCGCGGGTGTGGACGCCGAGCCGGCCGGAGGTCATCGAGCGGCTGGACGCCGAGGGCCTGCTGCCCGCGATCACCTTCATCTTCAGCCGCGCCGCCTGCGAGGCCGCCGTCCAGCAGTGCCTGTACGCGGGCCTGCGGCTCAACGACGAGGAGGCGCGGGCCCAGGTCCGCTCCCTGGTCGAGGAGCGCACCGCCTCCATCCCGGCCGAGGACCTGCACGTCCTGGGCTACTACGAGTGGCTGGAGGGCCTGGAGCGCGGCATCGCGGCCCATCACGCGGGCATGCTGCCGACGTTCAAGGAGGTCGTCGAGGAGCTGTTCGTGCGCGGTCTGGTGAAGGCCGTGTTCGCGACCGAGACCCTCGCGCTCGGCATCAACATGCCCGCCCGCTCGGTGGTCCTGGAGAAGCTCGTCAAGTGGAACGGCGAGCAGCACGCCGACATCACCCCCGGCGAGTACACCCAGCTGACCGGCCGGGCCGGCCGGCGCGGCATCGACGTCGAGGGTCACGCGGTCGTGCTGTGGCAGCGCGCCATGAACCCCGAACACCTGGCGGGACTGGCGGGCACGCGGACGTATCCGCTGCGCTCCAGCTTCAAGCCGTCGTACAACATGGCGGTCAACCTGGTCGAGCAGTTCGGCCGGCACCGCTCGCGCGAGCTCCTCGAGACGTCCTTCGCGCAGTTCCAGGCGGACAAGTCGGTCGTGGGCATCTCCCGGCAGGTGCAGCGCAACGAGGAGGGGCTGGAGGGCTACAAGGCATCCATGACCTGCCACCTCGGCGACTTCGAGGAGTACGCGCGGCTGCGCCGCGAGCTGAAGGACCGGGAGACCGAGCTGGCCCGGCAGGGCGCGTCCCAGCGCCGCGCGGAGTCCGCCGTCGCGCTGGAGAAGCTCAAGCCCGGTGACGTCATCCACGTCCCCACCGGCAAGTACGCGGGGCTGGCGCTGGTCCTCGACCCGGGGCTGCCCGCGGGGCGGTCCAACGGCCACCGCGGCTTCGACCACCACGACGGTCCGCGCCCGCTGGTGCTGACCGCGGAGCGGCAGGTGAAGCGGCTGGCGTCGATCGACTTCCCGGTGCCGGTCGAGGCGCTGGACCGGATGCGGATCCCCAAGTCCTTCAACCCGCGCTCCCCGCAGTCCCGCCGGGACCTCGCCTCCGCGCTGCGCACCAAGGCCGGGCACATCACACCGGAGCGGCACCGCAAGAAGCGTTCCCAGGCGGCCGACGACCGGGAGATCGCGCGGCTGCGCAAGGCGCTGAGGGCGCACCCGTGCCACGGCTGCCAGGACCGTGAGGACCACGCCCGCTGGGCCGAGCGCTACCACCGGCTGCTGCGTGACACCTCGCAGCTGGAGCGCCGTATCGAGGGACGGACGAACACCATCGCCCGCACCTTCGACCGGATCGTCGCGCTGCTGACCGAGATGGACTATCTGCGCGGTGACGAGGTCACCGAGCACGGCAAGCGGCTGGCCCGGCTGTACGGCGAACTCGACCTGCTGGCCAGCGAATGCCTGCGCGAGGGCGTCTGGGAGGGGCTCGCCCCCGCCGAACTCGCCGCGTGCGTGTCGGCACTGGTCTACGAGGCCCGGGTCGCCGACGACGCGATGGCGCCCAAGCTGCCCTCGGGCAGGGCCAAGGCGGCGCTCGGCGAGATGGTCCGCATCTGGGGGCGGCTGGACGCCCTGGAGGAGGACTTCCGGATCAGCCAGACCGAGGGCGTGGGCCAGCGCGAGCCCGACCTCGGCTTCGCCTGGGCCGCCTACATGTGGGCGTCGGGCAAGGGCCTGGACGAGGTGCTGCGCGAGGCGGAGATGCCGGCCGGCGACTTCGTGCGCTGGTGCAAGCAGGTCATCGACGTGCTGGGGCAGATCTCGGCCGCGGCGCCGTCCGCCGAGGGCTCGACGGTCGCCAGGAACGCCCGCAAGGCGGTCGACGGACTGCTGCGCGGCGTGGTCGCCTACTCGTCCGTGGGCTGAACCGCCCGGCCCGGAGCCGCGGAGGAGCCCGGCGCGCCCCGTGCGCGCCGGGCTTCTGCCTTCCGTGCGCCCTCACCGGAGGGCGTCACCGCCTGGTTCCACGGGCAGGATCACGGAGCCCGGGACCTTCTCCCTCACCCGTGACGGTGAGTGGTTTTCGTACGCCCGACCGCGATGACGTGCTGTGTTCGAACAGCAGCAGAGCGTGTAAACGACCCGAGCGTACTCCTGCCCCAGGGGCCGTTTCCGGTACTTGCTGAATATGACATGGCGATGATCCCGTCGGACTAAGCTCGCCCGCAGCGCACCGAGTTGAGATGAATTCGTGCGCTTGTTCCCCTATGTGCATGTTCCCCGGCCGTCAGTCGATTCGTTTCAGAGGGCTCACATGGCGAGTGTCCGACTTCCTTACGCACGTGTGCTGTTGTTGCCGGCCATAGTGATGGCCGCGGCGACCGGAGCCGCCGTCGCCCTGGTGGCGGAGCCCGCCCGGATCGCCGTCGGCGTGTGCGGCGCCGTCGCGACCCTGCTGGTCACCGCCGCCGCGACCGAGGCGGTGCGCCGCGGCCGGGCACTGCGGGAGGCGCAGGCCGAGCACGACCGTCACCGTGCGTATCTGGAGTCCAGGATCGCCGCCCACGACACGGAGACGGACCACTTCATCAACGAGGTCGCCCCCGCGGCCCTGGACTACCTGCACAGCGGCAACGACCCCGGTGAGGTGCTCCGCGCCCTGCCCCGGCTCAACCCGGCCTGGCGCGATCTGCCGGAGTACCAGCTCCGGATGCTGGGGACGATGCTCAAGATCATCGACGACGAGGAGAACCTGCGCGACTCCGCCCAGCGCTCCTTCGTCAGCATCGCCCGCCGCGTCCAGGCGATCGTCCACCAGCAGGCCAACGAACTCCGCGAGATGGAGGAGGACCACGGCCGCAATCCCGAGGTCTTCGACGACCTGCTGCGCATCGACCACGGCACCGCGCTGATCGGCCGTCTCGCCGACTCCATCTCCGTGCTCGGCGGCGGCCGTCCCGGGCGCCAGTGGCCCTACCCCGTCGCGCTCTACAGCGTGCTGCGCGGTGCCATGTCCCGCATCCTCGAGTACCGCCGCATCGACCTGAAGTCGATCGCCAAGATCAACATCAAGGGCATCCACGTCGAGCCGGTCATCCACGCCGCCGCCGAACTCCTCGACAACGCCACCCGCTACTCGCCGCCGACCTCCAAGGTGAGCGTCACCGCCACGGAGGTGCAGACCGGCGTCGCCATCGAGATCGAGGACGCCGGCGTCAGCCTCGACGAGCAGGCCCGCGCACGTATCGAAGGCATCCTCGAACAGGCCCGGAAGGGATCCGACCTCCAGGAGATCGGGGAGAACCCGCGCCTCGGCCTCGCCGTCGTCGGCCGGCTCTGCACCGCGTTCGACATGCAGGTCTCGCTGCGCGCCTCCGCCTACGGCGGCGTCCGCGCCGTCCTCGTCGTGCCCAGCGAGATGATCACCGACGAGCCCGGCGTCGGCCTCGCCCACGGCATCGGGGCGACCTCCGTGCCCCGCCCGGTCGACGCCCTGCCGGGCCCGGAGCGCACCCCCAAGAAGCGCCGCCCCACCAGCCCCCGCATCCCCGACACCGTCCCCCTCGGGGACGACGTCCCCGAGGTCACCGAGTGGACCGCGGGCGGACTGCCCCAGCGCCGCAGCCGGGTGAAGACCCCGCCGGCCCAGCGGTACGCCGAGCAGGCGGCCGCCGAACGGGCCGAGCGGGAGGCCAGGGAACGGGGCGAGGAGTACCACGACATCTGGGCCGGGCCCGAGCCCGGGAGGAAGCGGGACGACCGCGAACCCGGGCTGTGGGTCGACGCCTTCTGGGAGGGCCTGAAGAAGGACCTCGATCCGGGCGTCCACCCCACCGACTTCACCCGGAACCCGACCGCCTACCTGCATCTCATCAACGAACCGGCCCGCACCGAGGCCGATGACGAGGGGGACCTCAAGTGATCCAGCAACGAGCCAACTTCGACTGGATGCTCAAGGAGCTCGCCGACGGCGTACCCGGCGTCGAGATGATCGTGGTGCTCTCCGCCGACGGCCTGCGCATCGCCCGCTACGGCGGCGAGCCGGACGCCGCCGACCGGGTCGCCGCCGCCTGCGCGGGCGTCCAGAGCCTCGCCGGGGCCGTCGCCCAGGAACTCCCGCACGGTGACGGCGAGATGAAGATGGTCCTCATCGAGATCGACGGGGGCTACTTCTACCTCATGGCGGCCGGCGCCAACGCCTATCTCGCGGTGCTCTCCGACATGACCTGCGAACCCGGCCGCATGGGCGGCATGATGCGCGACCTCGTCGTCCGCATCGGCGCCCATCTGACCAGTCCGCCCCGACGGAACGGGCAGACCGTATGACTCCTCCGCAACGCCAGAGGCGCTTCCCCCAGGACGCCACCCCCGCGCAGTCGGCCGAGCCGGCCGGGGAGGAGGGCCCGGGCGGCAACCCGGAGCGGCTGTACGTCGTCGCCGGGCCGGACGGCGAACGTGCGGACATCGATCTCGTCACGCTGATCGTGGCCGGCTCCCCGGATCCTCCGCCCTCCGCCACCCCCGAGCAGGCGGCGCTGCTCCGGCTCTGTGCCGCCCCCCTGTCCGTGGCCGAGCTGTCGGCCTATCTCAGCCTGCCGTTCAGTGCGGTGACCGTGCTGCTCACCGAGATGCTGGCGGCGGAACTGGTCCGGGCGCGCCTCCCGATCGTCCGCAAGGCGCTGCCCGACCGTTCCCTTCTCGAAGCGGTGATGCATGGACTTCAAAGGCTCTGAGACCATCCCGGGCCCCCGCGCCGAGGACCGGTTGCCGCACACGGCACAGGCCGCGGCGAAGATCGTGATCGTGGGCGGGTTCGGGGTCGGCAAGACGACCATGGTCGGCTCGGTCAGCGAGATCAGACCGCTGACCACCGAGGAGACCATGACGCAGGCCGGCATCGGAGTCGACGACAACTTCGGTTCCGCCTCCAAGACGGCCACCACGGTCGCCATGGACTTCGGCCGCATCAGGATCACCGACCAGCTGGTGCTGTACCTGTTCGGCACCCCCGGCCAGGAGCGCTTCTGGTTCCTGTGGAACGGGCTGTTCGAGGGGGCGCTGGGCGCGGTCGTGCTGGTCGACACCCGCCGCCTCGAAGTCAGCTTCGACGTCATGGGACGGCTGGAGGAGCGGGGCGTGCCGTTCGTCGTCGCGGTCAACTCCTTCCCGGACGCCCCGCGTCACCCCATCGCCGACCTGCGGTCCGCCCTCGATCTGTCCGAACAGATCCCGATCATGGAGTGCGACGTGCGGCGCCGCGCCTCCAGCCGTGACGTGCTGATGACCCTGATGCGGTTCCTGCACTCGCTCGCCATGACGGGCTCGCTCACCTGACCCTCCCGGGACCCCTCCCGACCCCGCTTTCCCCCTCGGAGCGACCACTGTGACGCCTGAACCCACCTCCCTGACGGGAGACTCCCCGGCCGGCACGGACACCCCTCGGCACGGCCCGCCCCCCGGCTGTCCCGCGCACGGCCCGGGCCCCGGCGGGCCGAGCCGGCTGCACGAGTCGGAGGACCTGAAGAAACTGTACGAGGAACTGCGGGCCGAGCACGGTCCGGTGGCGCCCGCGCTGCTCCACGACGACGTGCCGGTGTGGGTGGTCCTCGGCCACGCCGAGAACCAGCAACTGGTGCGCAGCCCCGCGCAGTACTGCAAGGACAGCCGGATCTGGAGCGCGCTCGGAGAAGGCCTGGTCAAGCCCGACCATCCGCTGATGCCGCACATCACCTGGCAGCCGATGTGCGCCCACGCCGAGGGCGACGAGCACCGGCGGCTGCGCGGCGCCATCGACGCCGCCGTGGCGGCCACCGACTTCCGCGGCCTGCGCCGGCACGTCAACCGCAGTGTCCAGCGCGTCGTCAACCGGTTCTGCGAGGCGGGCGAGGCCGACCTGGTCGGCCAGTACGCCGAGCACCTGCCGATGGCCGTGATGTGTCACGTCCTCGGCATGCCCGACGAGTACGACGACCGGCTCGTCGAGGCCGCCCGCGACATGATCAGGGGCACCGAGACCGCGATCGCCAGCAACGCCTACGTCATGGAGGTCCTGGAACGCCTCACGGCCCGCAGCCGGGCCCAGCCGCTGGACGACTTCACCGGCCACCTCATCAGGCACCCGGCCGGGCTGACCGACGAGGAGGTCAGCCAGCACCTCAGGGTGGTGCTCATCGCCGCCTACGAGGCCACCGCCAACCTCCTCGCCAACGTGCTGCGCCAGGTGCTGGTCGACCCGCGCTTCCGCTCCCAGCTCAACGGCGGCCAGATGACCGTGCCCCAGGCGGTGGAGCAACTGCTCTGGGACGAGCCGCCGTTCAGCACCATCTTCGCCTACTTCGCCAAGCAGGACACGGAGCTCGGCGGCCGGCGCATCCGCAAGGGCGACGCACTGCTGTTCGCGCCCGCGCCGGCCAACGTCGACCCCCGGGTGCGCCCCGACCCGACCGCCGACATGAAGGGCAACCGCTCGCACCTCGCCTTCGGCGGCGGCTCCCACGAGTGCCCCGGTCAGGACATCGGCCGCGTGGTCGCCGAAGTCGGCGTCGACGCGCTGCTCATGCGGCTGCCCGACGTGGAGCTCAGCATCGACGAGGAGGAGCTGGCCTTCACCGAGTCCATCGCCTCGCGGCATCTCGTGGCGCTGCCCGTCCACTTCAGGCCCCGGCCGCAGCAGGACGTGCTGCAGCGGCCCAGCCACCAGAACGACGCGCCCCCGCGCCAGGACTGGCACATCGGCGCGAGCCGGCCGGCGGCCCCCGCGCCCTCCGTGCCGCCCGGACCGAGCGCCGAGCCCGCGCCGCGGCCCGTACCGGTGCCCCCGCCCATGGCGCGGCCGGCCCCGGCGCGGGGCGCCTGGCAGCGCTTCCTGCGCTGGTGGCGCGGCTACTGACCGTTCGCCCAGTCCTCGTACGAGGACCATGCGGCGAGCATCCGGCCGCTGGTGAACCGGTGCTCCACACCCGTCACCGGATCGGTGAACTCCAGCTTCCGCGCCAGCAGTTGCAGCGGACGCCGGAAGTCGCCGGCCGGGACGGGGGCGGCCACCTCGGGATACAGCGGATCGCCGAGGATCGGCACGCCCAGCGCGTTCATGTGCACCCGCAGCTGATGGGTCTGCCCGGTGCCGGGCACCAGCCGGTACCGGCCGAGGCCGTCGGCCCGGTGGCCGGCGAGCTCGACGCGGGTCAGGGCGTTCGGCTCGCCCTCGACCTCTTCGGCGGTCAGCACCCCGCGCTCCTTCACGATCCGGCTGCGCACGGTCCGGGGCAGGTCCAGCCCCGGGTCGTACGGGGCGACGGCCTCGTACTCCTTGCGCACCAGCCGGTCGCGGAACAGCGTCTGGTAGGCCCCGCGCTCCTCGGGACGCACCGTGAACAGCACCAGGCCCGCGGTGAGCCGGTCGAGGCGGTGCGCGGCGCCGAGTTCCGGGACGCCCAGCTCACGGCGGAGCCGGGCGAGCGCGGTCTGGGTGACGTGGCTGCCGCGCGGGGTGGTGGCCAGGAAGTGGGGCTTGTCGACCACGACGATGTGCTCGTCCCGGTGGACGACCTCCAGCGGGAACGGCACCGGCACCTCGACGGGCGGCTCCCGGTGGAACCACACGACCATGCCCGGCGCGTACGGTGTGTCCGCCGGTACGGCCCGGCCGTCCGCCCCGACGATCAGCCCCGCGGCGAACATCCCGTCCACGACTCCGGGGCCCGCCGAGAGCCGCTGCACCAGATGCTCCCGCACCGTGGCGCACCGGGTGCCGGCGGGCAGCCGCACCCGCACCGGGTCCACCCCGTCGCGCTGCGGCAGGGGGGAGGGCGGAATCGGCCGTCTGCGTCTCACACCGGGCAAGCGTACGGGGCCGCTCAGCCGTGGTCCCCGGTCGCCCGTCTCAGCTCCGCCTCGATCTCGTGGAGCGGTCTGCCCTCGGCCCGGGCGTACTCGGTCACCGCGAGCCGGACGTCACGGGCCAGGTCGCGCCAGGCCCGCCAGGCGGTCTCCCAGGTGCTGGTCTGGTGCCCGCTCCACTTGACCCGGGTGGGCGGGCCGTAGGCGTCCCGCAGCTGCCGGACCCGGGCGTGCGCCTCGTCCGCCGCGCGTTGCTTGGCCACGAGTTCGTCGAAGGTGTGTGCCACGCGCCCGGATCCTGCGGCAGCGCCCCGTCCCGGAGGGTTCGCCACGCCGCCGGGCCCGGGGCGACGGGCCACGGTTCCCCCGTCCGGCGGACGTGCGCGGGGTGTTCCGGTGCCTCGGGGGACGCTGCGCATGGGTGTCGTCGGGGGTGGGTCCGCGTGGCCCGGTGCGGTTGTGGGGCGCCCCCGGGCGCTGTCGTGTTGGTGCCGGCCGGCGCTTGGTGGGTGCCCGGTGTCGGTGTGGGCCGGGGGGTGTTCGCGCGGCCCGGCGCTTGCGGGGTGCCTCCCCCAGAGGGGGTACCCCCGGCGCCCACCCCCCCACTCCCGGCTTCGCTCGAGCGGGGGGACCCCATCGCCCTGCGGCACGACTGCCCGCGGAAGCGGAAGCGGAGGCGGTGGCAGCGGCAGCGACTGCCCGCGGGAGCGGAGGCGGCAGGACCGCCCGCGGCCGGCGGCGATGGCGGGTGGCCGCGTACGGCGCGGAGGGGTCGGGGCGGGGGTGGCCGCCCGCAGTGGCCGGCGCGTCCGCACCCCGCACCCCCACCGAGAAACGTGATCCGCGCCGGTCCGAGGACGGACACCCCCGACCCGGCCCCGACCCACCCACCGAGCGCCGGGCGCGGAAAGGTCAGGCGGACGTGTCCGCGTCTTCCTGTTCGGCCTCGATGCGGGCGTTCCACTCGCGCTTGGACGCCTGCCAGCCGTCCTCGTTGTGGCCGAGCCGCCAGTAGCCCGAGATCGACAGGTCCTCGCGCGGAACGCCGCGCTCGACCCGCAGCAGACGGCGCAGCTCCTTCACGAAGTGGGCCTCGCCGTGGACGAAGGCGTGCACCCGGCCCTCCGGGAAGTCGAGATTCCGGACGGCCTCCACCAGGGCCTCGCCGACCGGCCGCCCGCCGCGGTGCAGCCAGCGGACCTCCACATCGGAGTCGATCTTCTGCTCCTCGTCGGGGCCGGAGATCTCCACGAAGGCGAACGCCCTGGCACCGTGCGGCAGCGCCTCCAGCGAGCGGGCGATCGCGGGCAGCGCGCTCTCGTCACCGGCCATCAGATGCCAGTCGGCGGCCGGGTCGGGCGCGTAGGCCCCGCCGGGACCCATGAAGCGAACGACGTCGCCCGACCGGACGTTGGCCGCCCAGGGGCCGGCCAGACCCTCGTCGCCGTGGACCACGAAGTCCAGGACCAGCTCACGGTGCTCGGCGTCCCACTGCCGCACCGTGTACGTCCGGGTCACCGGCCACTGCTCGCGCGGGAACTCCGCACGGATGCGCTGGAGGTCGAAGGGCTCCGGATACGCCGCCCCCGCGGCCGGGAACAGCAGCTTGACGTAGTGATCGGTGCAGGTGTCCGCCGAGAAATCGGAGAGCCCCTCACCACCGAGCACCACACGCTGCATGTGGGGGGTCAGCCGCTCGGTGCGGACGACCTCGGCGGTGTACGGCGCGCGCGGGGCGCGTACCGGTCGCTCTGCCATGAGGAGCCTCCCAGCTTTCACAGTTAGGGTTGCCTAAGTTAGCACCCCGATCCCGGTCGACACCTCGTCGGCGGCCCCTCCGTCCGGTTCAGCCAGGGGCGCGGTTCACGCCGAGAGGGTCGTCAGCAGGCGCTGCAGCGAGCCGCCCAGACCCCACCGGGCGGCCAGGGACTCCACTCCGGCCGGGTCGCGCGGCCCGCGCGGCAGCGCCGTGTCGACGTCCGGGAGCGGGACGTCGTCCGCGACCCGGACGACCTTGGGGGCGACCGCGAGATACGGCCGCGCCTCGTCCAGACGCCTGCGCTGCGACGGAGTGAGCCGGGCCTCCCGGTCGTCCACGGCCGCCAGGATCCCGGCCAGGTCGCCGAACTCGGCCAGCAGCTTGGCCGCCGTCTTCTCCCCGATGCCCGGCACGCCCGGCAGGCCGTCGCTCGGATCACCGCGCAGCAGTGCCAGATCCGCGTACCCCCTGCCGTCCACCCCATACTTCTCGCGCAGCACGGCCTCGTCGGTGACCTGGAGCGTGCCGACGCCCTTCAGCGGATACAGCACGCGCACCCCGCGCGCGTCGTCCACCAGCTGGTAGAGGTCGCGGTCGCCGGTGACGATGTCGACCGGCCCGCCGGCGCGGGCGGTGAACGTGCCGATCACGTCGTCCGCCTCGTACCCGGCGACCCCCACCCGGGCGACGCCCACCGCGTCGAGCACGCTCTCGATGACCGGCACCTGCGGGGACAGCGTGTCCGGCACCTCCTCCTCGTCCGGACCCGCCGCGCGCTCCTCGGCGACGCGGTGCGCCTTGTAGGAGGGGATCAGCTCCACCCGCCACTTCGGGCGCCAGTCGGCGTCCATGCAGGCCACCAGGTGATCGGGGTGGTGGTCCCGGACCAGGCGGTCGATGAAGTCGAGCAGTCCGCGCACGGCGTTCACCGGAGTGCCGTCCGGGGCCCTGACGGACTCCGGGACGCCGAAGTAGGCGCGGAAGTACAGGGAGGCGGTGTCGAGGAGCATCAGTCGTCCGGTCACGTCACGCATCATGCCGCACACCGCTGACAGCGCCCCGCGGAAGCGCGCCGGTGTGCCCTGCGCAACGCGTTGCGTTCTGCGCATCTGTGTGAGGCGTCACACGGGCACGTTTGCCCTGGGCGAAACCGGGGAGGCGCGGCCCCGGAGCGATGCCGGTTGCAGATTCAACTGCCGTGGACCGCATGAGCCGTCCGCCGGACACCGCTTCCGTCCTGTGCTGTCGAGACGAGAGGTACGCGTGTCATCCAGGCTTGAGGCCGAGCATCTGTTCAAGGTGTTCGGCAGACGACCGGACCAGGCGGTCGAACGACTGCGCCAGAAGAAGACCGACCGGGAGGAGCTGCGCGCCGACGGCACCACCGCCGCCGTCATCGACGCCTCGTTCACGGTGGAGCCGGGCGAGATCTTCGTCGTCATGGGCCTGTCGGGCTCCGGCAAGTCCACCCTGCTGCGGATGCTGAACGGCCTGCTGGAGCCCACCGCCGGACACGTGCGCTTCGACGGCCAGGACCTGACCGCGCTGCCCGACCGGGAGCTGCGCAAGGTCCGCTCCGAGAAGATCAGCATGGTCTTCCAGCACTTCGCGCTCTTCCCGCACCGCAGCGTCCGTGACAACGCCGCCTACGGACTCGAAGTGCAGGGCGTGCCCCGCGCCGAGCGCGAACGCCGCGCCGACGAGGCGCTCGCCCTGTGCGGCCTGGCCGGCTGGGAGAACTCGTGGCCCGACGAACTGTCGGGCGGCATGCAGCAGCGCGTGGGGCTCGCCCGCGCGCTCGCCACCGACGCCGACCTGCTGCTGATGGACGAGTCCTTCAGCGCCCTGGACCCGCTGATCCGCCGCGACATGCAGGACCAGCTGCTCGAACTGCAGAAGACCCTGAAGAAGACGATCGTCTTCATCACCCACGACCTCAACGAGGCCATGCGCCTGGGCGACCGGATCGCGGTGATGCGCGACGGCCGCATCGTGCAGATCGGCACCGCGCAGGACATCCTGATCCGCCCCGCCAACGACTACGTCGCCTCCTTCACCCAGGACGTCGACCGCTCCCGCGTGCTCACCGCCGGCGCCGTGATGGAGCACGAGGTCCGCGGCGACGAGGCCGACTGCGGCTGCGAGACCGCGACGCCCGACACGCCGTTCACCGACCTGTGTGCGATCAGCGCCCGCGTACCGCACCCCGTGGCGGTGCTGGACGGGGAGGACGCACTCGTCGGGGTCGTGCCCCGGCGGCGCCTCGTCGGCTTCCTCGGCGACGAGGAGGCCGATCCCGGCGTCTGCGACACCCCGCGGGACAAGGACGGCGGGAAGGTGATGGCCCGTGCCTAGGATTCCGCTCGGCGACTGGGTCAACAGCGCCGTCAACTGGCTGCTCGCCAACGTCACCTGGCTGTTCGACTTCTTCAAGGCCGTCTTCACCGGCGCCTACGACGGCGTCAACGCCGTCCTCCAGGCCCCCGAGCCGCTGATCCTCTGCGGCATCTTCGCGGTCGTCGCCTTCTGGCTGCGCGGCACCTTCGCCGGTGTCCTCACCTTCGCCGGCTTCGCCTTCCTGGACTCCCTCGGCCTGTGGGAGGACTCGATGGTGACGCTGGCGCTGGTCATCGTCGCCACGGTGATCGCGCTGGTCATCGCGGTGCCGGTGGGCATCTGGGCGGCCCGCTCGGACCGGGTCGGCGCCGTCGTCCGGCCGGTCCTGGACTTCATGCAGACGCTGCCCGCGATGATCTACCTCATCCCGGCGATCCTGTTCTTCGGGACCGGCTCCGCCCCGGGCATCGTCGCCACCCTGATCTTCGCGCTCGCCCCGGGCGTGCGCATGACCGAGCTGGGCATCCGCCAGGTCGACAAGGAACTGGTCGAGGCGGCCGAGGCGTTCGGCACCACGCCCCGCAACACCCTGCTGCGCGTGCAGCTGCCGCTGGCGCTGCCCACGGTGATGGCGGGCGTCAACCAGGTCATCATGCTGGGCCTGTCCATGGCCGCGATCGCCGGCATGGTCGGCACCGGCGGACTCGGCGGCGCGGTCATCGAGGCCATCGGGCAGCTCAACATCGGTCTCGGCGCCGAGTCCGGCATCGCCATCGTCATCCTGGCGATCTATCTGGACCGCATGACCAGCGCCCTGGGCACCCAGGTCTCCCCGCTCGGCCGGCGCGCCGCCGCCAGGGCGCGCGCCGCCCGGGGGATGAGGATCTGGTCCTACCGGCCCCGCCCGCAGGTCGCCGTGGTCGGTGTGATCGTCCTCGCCCTGGTCGCGGGCGGCATGGGGATCTTCGGCGGCAACGCCGGCGGCTCCGGCACCACCACCGCCGACGGCGAGAACGTCGGCGACGGCAAGAAGGTCACCATCGGCTACATCCCCTGGGACGAGGGCGTCGCCTCCACCTTCCTGTGGAAGGAGATCCTGGAGCGGCGCGGCTTCGAGGTCGAGGCCGAGCAGTTCGAGGCCGGCCCGCTCTACACCGCCCTCGCACAGGGCAACGTCGACTTCCAGACGGACGCCTGGCTGCCCACCACCCACGAGGCGTACTGGAAGAAGTACGGCGAGCAGCTCGACGACCTCGGCTCCTGGTACGGCGAGACGTCGCTGGAGCTGACCGTCCCGGCGTACATGGAGGACGTCGACAGCCTGGAGGACCTCAAGGGCAGGGCGTCCGACTTCGGCGGGGAGATCACCGGCATCGAGTCCGGCGCCGGCATGATGGGCCTGCTGAAGAACAAGGTCCTCGAGGAGTACGGCCTGGACGAGGAGTACGAGGTCGTCGACAGCTCCACGCCGGCGATGCTGGCCGAGCTCAAGCGGGCCTACAGCAAGAAGGAACCGGTCGTCGTCACGCTCTGGTCGCCGCACTGGGCGTACAGCGACTACGACCTGAAGAAGCTGGAGGACCCCAAGGGCAGCTGGGGCAAGGGCGACGGCGTGCACACGGTGTCGCGCAAGGGCTTCGCCGGCGACAACCCGCTCGTCGGGAAGTGGCTGAAGGACTTCTCGATGACCGAGGAGGAACTCACCGGCCTGGAAGCCGAGATCAACAAGGCCGGCAAGGGCAGGCAGCAGGACGCCGTCCGCGCCTGGCTGAAGGAGAACCCGGGCGTCGTCGACAAGCTGGCCCCGGTCGGGTCCGGCTCCGGCGACACCCCCGCCGAGGCGGAGCGTCCGCTGGACGTGGCCTGGTTCCCCTGGGAGGAGGACGTCGCCGTCACCCACCTGTGGAAGAACGTCCTCGAGCGGCGCGGCTACACGATGAACCTCAAGCAGATGGACGTCGGCCCGGTCTACACCGGCCTCGCCTCCGGCGACCTCGACCTCAACTTCGACGCCTGGCTGCCGCACGCGCAGAAGAACTACTGGGACAGGAGCAAGGACGGACTCACCGACCTGGGCACCTGGTACGAGCCCACCTCGCTGGAGATCGCCGTCCCCTCGTACGTCAAGGACGTCACGTCCCTGGAGGACCTCAGGGGCAAGGCCGACCTCTTCGACGGGCGGATCGTCGGCATCGAGCCGGGCACCGGTGAGATGCAGCTGCTCAAGAACGAGGTACTGCCCGCCTACGGCCTGGAGGACGAGTACGAGGTCGTCGACGGCTCCACGCCGGCGATGCTGGCCGAGCTCAAGCGCGCCTACGCCAAGAAGGAGCCCGTCGCGGTCACGCTCTGGTCGCCGCACTGGGCGTACAGCGACTACGAGCTGACGAAGCTGAAGGACCCGAAGAAGGCCTTCGGCGAGGGCAACACGATCCGCACCATCGCGAGCAAGGAGTTCCCGGAGCGGTACCCGCAGCTCACCGAGTGGATCAAGGGCTTCCGGATGAGCGAGGACGAGCTCGGCACCCTGGAGGCGGAGATCAAGGACCGCGGCCAGGGCCACGAGGAGGAGGCCGTCGCGGCCTGGCTGGAGGAGCACCCGGACATGGTGGAGCGGATGACCCCGCGGTAACCGCCGTACCGGCCGCCCCGAGGGGCGGGCCCGGACCCGCACCCGACGGTGCGGCCGGGCCCGCCCCTCGGGCATGTCCGGAGCCGGGCGGGAACACGGTGGAAATCCGGACAACCACGCAGCGCGACGTCCTCCCCGGTCCTCCCCGGACCTCCTCGTGACCTTTCGCCGGGCAGGGGGAACAATGGGCGGGAACACCCCTTGTCGTGCGCGGGAGGAACCGAGGGGCCCGCAGGGCGACTGGCGTGAACCGACGGGTCGGCGCCGGTCGCGTGTGACCGCGACGTGACAGGCGCCTGAAACGGTGTGCCGAACATGCGTAGGGTGCAGACAACCCACGACGAGGAGCGCGCCGGGTCCGCGGCGCACGGGTGCGGGACGATCGGCGGAGGAGGGAGCCGGAGCGATGGGCGACCACAAGGAACAGCCCCTGCGGGTGGGCGCGGCCGTGCGGCGGCGACGCCGTGCCCTGGACCTCACCCTCGCCGTCGTGGCCGAGCGCAGCGGCCTGTCGGTCCCGTTCCTCAGCCAGATCGAGAACGAGCGGGCGCGCCCCAGCCAGGGCTCCCTGGAGAAGGTCGCCGACGCCCTGCGCACCACCGCCGTGGAGCTGCTCGCCGCTGCCGACCCGGCATGCAGCGTGGACGTCGTCCGCGCCGGGGGCACCGAGCCGTGGGCGGAACCGCACGTGCGCTCCCTGGTGCGCGGTCACCACCAGATGCACGCCTCCGAATTCACCGGCGACCATGACGCCGGCCGTGAACTCCAGTTCCGCAACGACCAGTTGATGTACGTGGCGGACGGCGCCGTGGAGATCGAGGCGGAGGGCCGCGCGTACCGTCTCGGCCGCGGCGACACCCTGTACCTCACCGGAGGCGTCCGGCACCGCTGGCGGGCCACGGTCCCGGAGACACGGCTGCTGGTCGTCGCCGTCGCCGAGCACATCGAGGCGGTGCGGGACAAGCCCCGCCGATGAGCCCCGTCAGGGTCGTCTCCCTCGTCCCGTCGCTGACGGAGGCCGTGGCGCTCTCCGCCCCCGGCTCCCTGGCCGGCGCCACCGACTGGTGCACGCACCCGGCGGGGCTGGACGTCGTACGCGTCGGCGGCACGAAGAACCCGCGGGTGGACCGGATCGTCGCCCTCGCCCCCGAGCTGGTGATCGCCAACGAGGAGGAGAACCGCGGGCCCGACCTGGCGGCCCTGCGCGCGGCGGGCATCGAGGTGCTGGTGACGGAGGTGCGGACGCTGCCCCGGGCCTTCGGCGAGCTGGAGCGGGTGCTCACGGCGTGCGGGGTGCGGACCCGTCCCCGCTGGCTGGACGAGGCCGAGGCGGTCTGGGCGGCGCAGCCCCCGCCCGCGGAGCGCCGGACGGCGGTCGTGCCCGTCTGGCGGCGGCCCTGGACGGTACTGGGCCGGGACACCTTCGCGGGCGACCTGCTGTCCCGCCTCGGCGTCGACCACCTGTACGCGAGCCACCCGGAGCGCTATCCGCGCCTCCCGCTCGACGCGCTGCGCGCGGCCGGTCCGGACCTCGTCGTGCTCCCCGACGAGCCCTACCGCTTCACCGCCGACGACGGCCCGGAGGCCTTCCCCGGGCTGCCCTGCGCACTCGTCGACGGCCGGCACCTCACCTGGTACGGGCCGTCGCTGGCCGACGCTCCGGCGGTGCTGGGGCGGGCCCTGCGAGCAGCGCGCCGCTGAACAGACCGCGCGCCGTGTGCCCGGCGGCGGTGACCCAGGCGCCGGCCAGCAGCGCGTACAGGGCGAGCGCCGTCACGTCGTAGGCGAGCAGTCCGGTGTGCGAGGCGAGCGCCTCGGCACCGGTGACGCAGGTGCCGACCGGGAACGTGAACGACCACCACGTCATCGCGAAGCGCATCCCCCGCCGCCATGCCCGTACGACATGCGCGGCGGCGAGGCAGAGCCACAGCAGCGCGAAGCCCGTGACGGGCACCCCGTACAGGACGGCGAACACGCGGAAGCCCTCGTCGTACGGCGCCGGCACGACCCCCGGGGCGACGTCCGCGAAGGCGCCGACGGCGGTCGTGGACTGGCCGAGCGGTCCGAGCACCAGGAACAGCGTCGGGGTGAGCGCGAGGGGCAGCGGACCGCGGGTGATCAGCCGGCCGAAGACCAGCGGCAGCGTCATCAGGGTCGCGAGGAGGCTGAGCCCGAACAGCGCGAAGCAGGCCAGCAGCAGGGTCGCGCGGGGCTGGCCCGCCGGGAGGTACGGCACCAGGCGGGGCCCGAGCGCGGCGGACACCATCGGCGCGACCAGCGGCAGCAGCCAGACGGGCGTCACCTCCTGTGCCGTCACCCGGTGGCGCACGGCCATGAGGTACGGGACGGCCACGGCGGCGGCCAGCCCGACGGCGGTACCGGCGGTGAACAGCACGGCGTCGAGGACGAGGGCCGCGCGCAGCCCGATCCAGTCCCGCCCGAGGCCGAGCGCGCCGCCGCCGACGGCCAGCAGGGCCATGGAGAGGCAGCCGTAGAAGGGGGCCACGGCGGGGTCGAGGAGGTGGGCGCGGGCCCGGTCGCGGTGGTGGGCCCAGTGCAGGGCGCGGGCGGCGAGCAGGACCGTCAGGAGGGCGAGGGACAGCGCCCAGACGGCGGTGAGCGCGGACCGCAGGCCGGGCGCGTGCACCGGGAGCGCGGCGCCCGCTCCGGCGACGACGGCGGTGCCCATCACACAGGAGTACCAGTGGGGTCCGAGGTGACGGACGGCATCGGCACGCGGGGGCCGTGCGGTGGCACGGGGGAGGGGTGGCAGGGGCCGGGTTGCGGTGACCATGGTCATACGGTCGGGCCGGCGGGGCGCCGCCACCAGGGAGCACCCCTCTATGGCGGCATAAGCTGGGCTTATGAGCATGACCGATGACCACGACCGGCCGGGGCACCGCTCCGTGAGCCCGGGGTCCCTGGCTCACCGGGTGCCGGACCTCGGGGCGCTGGAGCTGTTGCTGGCGGTGGCGCGGCTGGGGAGTCTGGGCGGGGCGGCGCGGGAGCTGGGCATCACCCAGCCCGCCGCCAGCAGCCGGGTCCGCTCGATGGAACGGCAGCTCGGCGTGGCCCTGGTCGACCGGTCGCCGCGCGGGTCGCGGCTGACGGACGCGGGGGCGCTGGTCACCGACTGGGCGCGGCGGATCGTGGAGGCGGCGGAGGCCTTCGACGCGGGCGCGCAGGCGCTGCGGGACCGCAGGGACTCGCGGCTGCGGGTGGCCGCGAGCATGACGATCGCCGAGTACCTGCTGCCGGGGTGGCTGCTCGCGCTGCGCGCGGACCGGCCGGACACGGCGGTGTCGCTGCTGGCCGGGAACTCGGCGGCGGTGGCGGAGCGGCTGCTGTCGGGGGAGGCGGACGTGGGGTTCGTGGAAGGGCTCACGGTGCCGGGCGGGCTGGACTCGGCGGTGATCGCCCATGACCGGCTGATCGTGGTGGCCGCGCCGTCGCACGCCTGGGCCCGTCGGCGGCGGCCGATCACGGCGGAGGAGCTGGCGAGTACGCCGTTGATCCTGCGGGAGAAGGGGTCGGGGACGCGGCAGGTGCTGGACGCGGCGCTCGGGGGGCTGGCCCGGCCGTTGATCGAGCTGTCCTCGACCACCGCGGTGAAGGCCGCGGCGGTGGGCGGGGCGGGGCCGGCGGTGCTGAGCGAGCTCGCGGTGGGGGAGGAACTGGCGATGCGGCGGCTGGTGCGGATTCCGGTGAACGGGATCGCGCTCGCCCGCGATCTGCGCGCGGTGTGGCCCACGGGGCACCGGCCGACGGGACCGGCACGGGATCTGCTGTCGCTGACGCGGGGGTGAGCCCGGTGCGGGGGCCGGGCGGGGGCGGGTCGCGCGGCCCGGCGCTCACCGGGCGCCGTCGTGCCCACCCGTGCCGCCCTGCGGCACGGGTGGGCACGAGTACGGCGGTGGGGGCAGTCCGCGGTGCGCGGCGGCGGTGGTCAGCGCACGCATGACGCCTACGTCCTCGGCCATCTCCGGGTGCCACTGGACGCCCAGGACCCACGTGGGTCCCGGGAGCTCGATCGCCTCCACCGTGCCGTCCTCCGCGTACGCCGACGGGATCAGACCGGTGCCCAGGCGGTCCACCGACTGGTGGTGGTAGGTGGGTACCGAGGTCCGCTCCGGGGCGATGCCGGCGTAGAGCGTGCCGGGGACCGGTTCGACCGGGTGGTGGCCGAAGACGCCCGGCACCTCCGCGTGGCCGTCGATGTGCTGGACGAGGGTGCCGCCCAGGGCGACGTTGAGGAGCTGCATGCCCCGGCAGATGCCCAGCAGGGGGACGCGGCGCTCCAGGGCCGCCCCGATCAGGGCGAGTTCCCAGGCGTCCCTGGCCCGGGCGGGCGGCCCGGTGCGCGGGTCGGGCTCGGCGCCGTAGTGGACGGGTTCCACGTCCGGGCCGCCCGCGACGACCAGGCCGTCGAGCCGGGCCACGGCCGCCGCCGCCCGCTCCGGCGCGTCCGGCGGGAGCATCGCGGCCAGTCCGCCCGCCCGCTGCACCAGCCGCGGATAGCCGGCCGGCAGCAGCGCGGCGTCCAGTCGCCACACTCCCCAGCGCACACCGGACTCCGCGTACGTACTGATGCCGATCAGTGGCCTGGCCGACACTCCGGGCACCTCCCTTTCGCTCTCAGTCCCGTGCCAACTCCGCCTCGGCCGCCGCCAGCGCCGCGAATTCCTCCTCCGGCGCCTTCGCCACCAGATGCCTGCGGCTGTACAGGCCGAAGTACGCCACGGCCACGACGTACACGGCCAGCGCGATGAACGCCGCCGTCACGTCCACCAGGAACGTCGCCACCAGCGCCGCGCACGCCAGCACCAGCGCCACCGACGAGGTGAGCACACCGCCCGGCGTGCGGTACGGCCGCGGCAGCTCCGGCTCCCGGCGGCGCAGCACGATGTGCGAGAGGGACATCAGCGCGTACGAGATCGTCGCGCCGAAGACGGCGATGTTCAGCATGCGCGCGCCGTCGCCCGTCCCGGCGGCCAGCGCGAAGCCGATCGCGCCGGGCACGAGCAGACCGAGGTACGGCGCCCTGCGGCTGCTGGTGAGGGACAGGAACCTCGGCAGGTAGCCAGCGCGGGACAGCGCGAACAGCTGGCGCGAACCGGCGTAGATCAGGGAGAAGAACGAGGCGACCAGTCCCGCGAGACCCGCGTAGTTCACGGTCCGGCTCAGCGCCGTCGCCTCGCCGTCCGGCTGGAGCGCCTCCACCAGCGGGTTGCCCGCGTCCTGGACCGCGGCCGAGCCCCGCGCACCGGCCGCCGCGAAGAAGGTCACCACGGCCAGCACCACCAGGACGCCCATGGACCAGAGGATCGCCCTCGGCAGCGTACGGGCCGGTTCCCTGGTCTCCTCGGCGGCCAGCGGTACGCCCTCCACGCCCAGGAAGAACCACATGCCGAACGGGAACGCCGCCCAGATGCCCAGCAGCCCCATCGGCAGCCAGGAGTTCGCGCCGAACGCGGAGGGGTCCACCGGGATGTCGTCCAGCGAGGAGGCGTCGAACTCGGGCAGCGCCCCCAGCGCGAACACCACCAGCGCCGCCACCGCGACGCCCGTCACGACGAAGCTGAAGCGCAGCGCCTCGCCCACGCCCCACAGGTGGATGCCGGTGAAGACCACGAAGCAGGCCAGGTACACCGGCCAGCCGGACTCCAGTCCGAACAGGCCCAGCGACTCGACGTAGTCGCCGATGAAGAGGGAGATCGCGGCGGGTGCGAGCACGTACTCGATGAGGATCGCGGTCCCGGTGAGGAACCCGCCCCACGGCCCGAGCGCCCGGCGGGCGAAGCCGTAGCCGCCGCCGGCCGTGGGCAGGACCGACGACAGCTCGGCCAGCGCGAAGACCATGCAGGTGTACATGGCGCCCATCAGCACCATGGCGATCGCCAGGCCGCCGAAGCCGCCCTCGGCCAGGCCGAAGTTCCAGCCCGAGTAGTCGCCGGACACCACGTAGGCGACGCCGAGGCCGGTCAGCAGCAGCCAGCCGGCGCTGCCGCGGCGCAGCTTCCTGCGTTCGAGGTACTCGTCCGCCTCACCGGCGGGCTCACGGGACGCGGACGGAGGGCTCACAAGGCGACTCCCCAGGGGGCGGCGACGGCAGGGGGCAATGGAACGGATCCGGACCTTTGTGGGCCCATACCTTCGTGGCGCGGACGCCGCGAGCGCAAGCCCCGTGCGTTAAGCCGCGGTAAACCATCCGCGTGGCGTCACGCCCTCACGCCAGGAATCCCCGCAGCAGCGCCGCCGTCCCCGCGCAGTGCTCGCGCATCATCTCCCGCGCCCCGTCCGCGTCCCCCTCCAGCACCGCCTCGACCAGCGCCGTGTGCTGCCGCTGGGAGTGCTCCAGGTTGCGCACCAGCAGCGGGATGCAGTCCAGCAGGTCGTTCACCGTCGACCGGACCGCCGCGTACTGCGCGGTCAGCGTCGGCGAGCCGCACAGCTCCGCCAGGGTGAGGTGGAACAGCGTGTCCCGGCGCCGGTAGTCCGTCAGCGGTGCCTCCCGCGTGCCGGACAGCGCCCCGCGCAGCCGCGCCGCCTGCTCCTCCGTGAGCCCGTGCGCCGCGCACAGCCCCGCCGCGCCCACCTCCAGCACCTCCCGGAAGCGCAGCACGTCCTCGATGTCGACCTCGGCGATCCGCCGCCGCAACTCCTCCTCGCCGGTGTCCGTCGGGCGGGGCAGCACAAACGTTCCGCCGTACCGGCCGCGCCGCGACTCCACGAGCCCCTGGTCCTGGAGCACCTTCAGCACCTCGCGCAGCGTCACCCGGCTGATCCCCAGCCGCTCCGCGAGCTCCCGTTCGGCCGGCAGCCGCTCCCCGGCCGCCACCAGGCCCAGCCGCACCACCTGGAGGATCTGCTCCAGCGCCTCCTCGAAGCCGTTGCCCGCGCGGACCTGCCGCAGCACCGGCGCCAGGCGGTCCCCGACCGCGCCGGCCGCTTCCCGTGGCATCCGGCCGTGCCCCCTTCCCAAGCAAAGGTCCTCGGTCATACCTTATGGCTCCCGGCGTGACCGAAGAAGCCCCAGGAGGCCCTCCCGTGGCAGACCGCACACCCCCGCTCTCCGTCGAGGAGCTGCACGCCCTCGTCGCCGGCGGTGAGATCGACACCGTCGTCCTGGCCTTCCCCGACATGCAGGGGCGGCTCCAGGGCAAGCGGTTCGCCGCGCGCTTCTTCCTCGACGAGGTGCTCCGGCACGGCACCGAGGGCTGCAACTACCTGCTCGCCGTCGACGCCGACATGAACACCGTCGACGGCTACGCCATGTCCTCCTGGGAGACCGGCTACGGCGACTTCGCCATGTACCCCGACCTCGACACCCTGCGCCGGGTGCCCTGGAACGAGGGCACCGCCATGGCCGTCGCCGACCTCGCCTGGGCCGACGGCTCCCCGGTCGCCGCCGCCCCCCGGCAGATCCTGCGCCGCCAGCTGGACCGCCTCGCCGCACTCGGCCACACCGCCCGGGTCGGCACCGAGCTGGAGTTCATCGTCTTCAAGGACACCTACGAACAGGCCTGGGACGCCGGCTACCGGGGGCTCACCCCCGCCAACCGGTACAACGTCGACTACTCGGTGCTCGGCACCGGCCGCGTCGAGCCCCTGCTGCGCCGCATCCGCAACGAGATGGCCGGCGCCGGACTCACCGTCGAGTCCGCCAAGGGCGAGTGCAACCCCGGCCAGCACGAGATCGTCTTCCGCTACGACGAGGCCCTGGTCACCTGCGACCAGCACGCGGTCTACAAGACCGGCGCCAAGGAGATCGCCGCCCAGGAGGGCGTCTCGATCACCTTCATGGCCAAGTACGACGAGCGCGAGGGCAACTCCTGCCACATCCACCTCTCCCTCGCCGATCCGGGCGGTGCCAGCGCCATGCCGGACTCCGCGGAGGAGCCGGACGCCATGTCCGAGGTCATGCGCCACTTCCTCGCCGGGCAGCTCGCCGCGCTCCGCGAGTTCTCCCTGCTCTACGCCCCGCACATCAACTCCTACAAGCGGTTCCAGCCGGGCTCCTTCGCCCCGACCGCCGTCGCCTGGGGCCACGACAACCGCACCTGCGCCCTGCGCGTGGTCGGTCACGGCCGCTCCCTGCGGTTCGAGAACCGGCTGCCCGGCGGCGACGTCAACCCCTACCTCGCCGTGGCCGGCATGGTCGCCGCCGGGCTGTACGGCATCGAGCAGAAGCTCCAGCTGCCCGACCCCTGCCCCGGCAACGCCTACACCGCCGGCTTCGAGCACGTCCCCACCACCCTGCGCGAGGCCGCCGGGCTGTGGGAGAACAGCGCGATCGCCAAGGCGGCCTTCGGCGACGAGGTCGTCGCGCACTACCGCAACATGGCGCGCGTCGAGATCGACGCCTTCGACGCCGCGGTCACCGACTGGGAGCTGCGCCGCTCCTTCGAACGCATGTGAGGCCCTCCTTGTCCGACCAGCCCCCCGAGCTCCAGGTGCACAACCCCGCGACCGAGGAGGTGATCGCCACCGTCCCGGCCGCGACCGCCGCCGACGTCGACGCGGCCGTCGCGCGCGCCGCACGCGCCCAGACCGCCTGGGCCGCCCTCGCGCCCGGTGACCGGGCCCGGCTGCTGCGCCGGTTCGCCGCCACGGTCGACGAGCACGTCGAGGAACTGGCCCGCCTGGAGGTCCGCGAGGCCGGTCACACCCTCGGCAACGCCCGCTGGGAGGCCGGCAACGTCCGCGACCTGCTCGACTACGCGGCCGGGGGAGTGGAACGCCTCACCGGCCGCCAGATCCCGGTCCCGGGCGGGGTCGACGTCACCTTCCTCGAACCGCTCGGCGTCGTCGGCGTCATCGCCCCCTGGAACTTCCCGATGCCCATCGCGGCCTGGGGCACCGCACCCGCCCTCGCCGCCGGCAACGCGGTGCTCCTCAAACCCGCCGAGACCACCCCCCTCACCGCCCTGCGCCTGGCCGAGCTCGCTCTGGCGGCGGGACTGCCCGAGGGCCTGTTCCAGGTGCTCCCCGGACACGGCCCCGTCGCCGGGAGCGCCCTCGTGGAACACCCCGGCGTCGCCAAGATCGTGTTCACCGGGTCGACGGCCGTGGGCAAACAGGTGTGGGCCAAGGGCGCGGCGCACCTCAAGCGCGTCACCCTCGAACTCGGCGGCAAGAGCCCCAACATCGTCTTCGCCGACGCCGACCTGGAGGCCGCCGCTGCCGCCGCCCCCATGTCCTTCCTCGACAACGCCGGCCAGGACTGCTGCGCCCGCACCCGCATCCTCGTCGAACGCTCCGCGCACGACCGGTTCCTGGAACTCCTCGCCCCGGCGATCGAGGCGGTCCGGGTCGGCGACCCGGCCGACGAGACCGTCCACATGGGCCCGCTGATCTCCCGCACCCAGCTGGACCGCGTCCGCTCCTACGTCACCGACGACCTCGACGGCATCCGAGGCAAGGCCCCCGAGGGCCCCGGCCACTGGTTCCCGCCCACCGTCCTCACCGGCGTCGACCCCCGCGCGCGCGTGGCCGTCGAGGAGGTCTTCGGCCCCGTCGCCGTCGTCCTCCCCTTCGACGACGAGGCCGACGCCGTACGCCTGGCCAACGCCACCGACTACGGGCTCTCGGGCTCGGTCTGGACCCGGGACGTCGGCCGCGCCCTGCGCGTCTCCCGGGGGGTGCGCGCGGGCAACCTGTCCGTCAACTCCCACTCCAGCGTCCGCTACTGGACCCCCTTCGGCGGGTTCAAGCAGTCCGGCGTCGGGCGCGAGCTCGGCCCGGACGCGCTGAGCGCCTTCACCGAAACCAAGAACGTCTTCATCAGCACGGAGGCCTGACCGCACATGAGCGAAGAGAACATCTGCCGCCGCCTGGCCGGCCGCACCGCCGTCGTCACCGGAGCCGGCAGCGGCATCGGCCTCGCCACGGCCCGCCGGCTCGCCTCCGAGGGCGCCCGCCTCGTCTGCGGGGACGTGGACGAGGCGCGCGGCAAGGCCGCCGCCGAGGAGACCGGCGGCGTCTTCGTGCACGTCGACGTCACCGACCCCGAGCAGGTCGAGGCGCTCTTCCGGACCGCGTACGACACCTACGGCAGCGTCGACGTCGCCTTCAACAACGCGGGGATCTCCCCGCCCGACGACGACTCCATCCTGGAGACCGGCCTCGACGCCTGGAAGCGCGTCCAGGAGGTCAACCTCACCTCCGTCTACCTGTGCTGCAAGGCGGCCATCCCCTACATGCGGCGCCAGGGCAGGGGCTCCATCATCAACACCGCGTCCTTCGTGGCCCGGATGGGGGCGGCCACCAGCCAGATCTCGTACACCGCCTCCAAGGGCGGCGTCCTCGCCATGTCCCGGGAGCTCGGCGTGCAGTTCGCCCGCGAGGGCATCCGCGTCAACGCCCTGTGCCCCGGCCCGGTCAACACCCCGCTGCTGCGGGAGCTGTTCGCCAAGGACCCCGAGCGCGCGGCCCGCCGCCTGGTCCACATCCCGCTCGGCCGGTTCGCCGAGGCCGAGGAGATCGCCGCCGCCGTCGCCTTCCTGGCCAGCGACGACTCCTCCTTCGTCAACGCCACCGACTTCCTGGTGGACGGCGGGATCTCGGGGGCGTACGTCACACCGCTGTAGCGTTCGCCCTACAGTGCCCGGATGAGCATGACGCCACCGCCCGGCTGGTACCGCGACCCGCGCGCCCCGCACCTGGAGCGCTGGTGGGACGGCGCGGCCTGGACCGGGCACCGGCGCACCCCCGCGGCTCCCGCGCCGCCGCCCCCGTCCGGCGGCGGCACGGGCGGTACCGGACGCGCCGGGGCGATCGCCCTCACCACCGCCGGCGCCGTGCTGGTCGCGGCGGTCGTCACCGGCGCGGTGTTCCTCGGCGGGGAGGACGGCGCCCCGAGCCCCCGCACCGGCCCGACGGCCGGCACGCCGGCCCCCGAGCCCCCGCCGCCGTCACCGTCCGCGTCCGGGGAGCCCGCGGAGGACCCGGACGTCGTCGAGGACCAGCTCAACGGGATCACCTTCCCGCTCCTCGACGGCTGGGTCCGCCCCGAGAACGTGGCCCAGGACGACGTGGTCATGACCACCGACGGCACCCACGACTGCCCCGGCGACGGCGGCGTCTGCCGGCACGGCCTCGTCGTCTCCCGCACGGTGACCGGGAACGACGAGACCTCGCCCGAGGCGCTCGCCAGGGCGGACATCTCCGAGGCGGCCGACGCGGCCTTCGACGAGGACATCGTCGGCGGGCGCCCGTACGGCGGCCTGGAGTCCCACGAGGTGGTGAGGTCCGGCCCGGTCGCGGTGGCGGGCCGCGCCGGCTACTTCGTGCGCTGGCGCGTCACCACCGCCGAGGGGCCCGGCGGTTACGTGCAGTCGCTGGTGTTCCCGTCCAGCGTCGGCACCGGGTCCCCGGTCCTCGTCCGGTACGTCTTCGAGGCCGGGGAGGACGGCCCGCCCCCGGCCGACATGGACCGCATCACCAAGGGCATCCGCCCGGTCACCGACGCGGCCACCGGCGGCGGCGTCGGCAGCAGCATCGGCCCGGCGGACTGAGCGGTCACAGGAACGTGCGGCCCTCGCCGCGGTACGTCGGCACGGTCGCCGTCACCGTGTCGCCCTCCACCAGGTGCAGCGCGTCGAACCGTTCGCACAGCTCACCCGCCTTGGCGTGCCGGAACCACACCGTGTCGCCGATCAGCAGGTCGTCGGCGGGCGAGCCGAGCAGCGGCGTCTGCACCTCGCCGGGCCCCTCCTGGGAGTCGTACCGCAGCCCCTCGGGCAGATACGGCACCGGCAGCCGGTCCGCGCCGGGCGCGCCGGACGCCGGATAGCCCCCGCCCAGCACCGTCACCACGCCGACACCGGGCCGCCGTACGACGGGCAGGGCGAACAGGGCCGCCGGACGCCCGCTGAACGACGTGTAGTTGTCGAACAGGCGCGGCACGTACAGTCCCGATCCGGCCGCGATCTCGGTGACCGCGTCCTCCGCGGCGGTGTGCTGCACACTGCCCGTGCCCCCGCCGTTGACGTACTCCAGATCCGGTACGACCTCCCGCACCGCCCGCACCACCGCGGCCCGCCGCTCGGCGAGTTCACGGCGCGCGGCGGCCTGCATCAGCCGCACCGCACGCGACCACAGCGGCCGCCCGGCCACCGCGTCGCCGACACCGGCCACATGACCCTCGTACGCCATGATCCCGACGACCTCGAACCCGGGGCGCCGGGCCACCGCGCGCGCGAACTCGGCGACCCGGTCGGGGGAGTGCAGCGGGGACCGCCGCGCGCCGATCCGCACCCGCCCGCCCAGCAGCTTCAGGGACGTGTCCAACTCCAGGCACACGCGCACCACTTCACCGCCGCCCGCGCGCGAGGCGTCGATCAGGTCCAGCTGCGCCGGATCGTCGACCATGACCGTGACGGCGGCGGCCAGCTTGGGATCGGCGGCGAGCTCGGCGTAGCGGGCGCGGTCGGCGGAGGGGTAGGCCAGCAGGACGTCGTCGAAACCGGAGCGGGCCAGCCACAGGGACTCGGCGAGCGTGAACGACATGACGCCCGCGAAACCCTCCCGGGCGAGGACCCGTTCGAGCAGCGCGCGGCAGCGTACGGACTTGCTCGCGACCCGGAGGGGTTTCCCGCCGGCCCTGCGGACCAGGTCGTCGGCGTTGGCGTCGAAGGCCTCCAGGTCCACGATCGCGAAGGGGGCGTCGAGGTGGGCGGTGGCCCTGTCGTAACGGGCCCGATCGGTGGCGCGCGCAGTCATGGACGCAGCCTGCCAGACGGGATTACCCCACGGTAGGGGATGTTCCGGGCAGATGCCGCGGCCGCGCGGACCGGTTCCCGTTCGACGCGGACCACGCCGTAGAGTGACGCGCACGCACGGCGGAACGGGACCGCCCGAAGGGCAGGGCCGGGATGACGCGCCGTCCGTGCGGGTATCTGTGCCCGGGACGAGTCCGTGCCGGGCGGGCACGACGAAACGGGGGGTGCATGAGCACGGAAGCGCGCCGCGCCTCCCACCCTCCGCGCCCCACCGTCCCCCCGCGCCCCGCGCATCCGCCGCAGCCGGCCGCGCCCGGCACGGACGGACGGGAGGGCCCGGAGGACCCCGCCCGTCCCACGGCCCCGGAGGCCGCCGCCCCCCGGGGCCGCACCTCTGGCGGCTCCGGCCCCTTCGACCCCCGCGAACCGGCTCCCGCGGACGCCGACGGCCCCCGCGGGCAGACCTCGCGCGGTGCGGGCGCGTTCGAGCCCCGCGAGGCCGCGCGTCCACCGGCGGGGCGTCCCGCCGGTACGGACGCCGACGGCGCGGAGGTGCCCCGCGGGCGCACCTCCGCCGGATCCGGTGCGTTCGGGATCCGTGAGCCCGCGCCTTCGCCGGCCCGGGACGCCGGGCCGGACGGTGCGGGCGCCGGCTCCGGCGGCCCTTCGGCGCCCCGGCCGCGTTCTCCGGGCTTCGGCGAGGGGGCGCCTGCCGGTGCGGCCCCCGCCGCGCCCCCGCCTCCGCGTGCCTCCGCCCGCTTCCCCGACGCACCGCCGGCCGCCGGCCGGGGCGTGCGGTCCCCGGGCGGCCCGCCCTCCGTACCGCCGCAGCCCACCCGCCGGCCCTCCGTCCCCGGAACCGGGCCGGAGACCACCACCCGTCCGCGCGCCGTGCCGCCCGTACGGCCGGACACGGGCGGACCGCGCCGTTCGGGCACGGCGTCGGACCCGGGTGCCGGCGGCGCGAGCCGCGCCGGGACGGACCCGGCGTACGCGCCGGCCGGCCCCGTGCGGCGGCCCGGCGACGGCGGGGCCGCGGCCGGGGCGGGCCCGGTGGGCGGGCCCGATCCCGCACTCTCCTGGAGTGCTCCCACGGCGCCGGGCGGTGTGCCCGGAGCGGGGCGGCCCGTCGTGTCGTTCGGGGAGCCGGAGGGGTACGACGAGGAGGCCAGGCCGCGCCCCCTCGGGCGGCGGGGACGGTCGCAGGCCGTCGCGGCCGCCGCCTGCCTCGTCCTCGGGACGGGACTCATCGGCGGAGCCGTCACCGGAAGCTGGCTCGCCGGGGACTCCGACGGGCCGGGCGCCCGGCACGGCTTCGCCGCCGCCCAGGACATGTGGCACAGCGTCCCGGTCGACCAGCTGTTCCCGCCCACCCTGCAGGGCGAGGGCGCGGGCCCCGGCGGCGCCGACCGGTCCTGGACCCGTATCGCCGTGGCCCCCGACAGCGGCTGCCAGGACGCCTTCGACGCCCTGCTGCGCAAGGTCCTCGCCCCCGTCGGTTGCGCGCGCCTGCTGCGCGCCACCTACACCGACGCCACCCAGAGCCACGTCACCACCGTCGGCCTGCTGTTCACCAGGGCCGACGCCGCCGCCATGACCTCCCTCGCCCGCCGTTTCGACGCCGAGCGCCTGGACCGCCGTACCGACCTGATGCCCCTGCCGTACGCGGCGAAGGGCACCGCCGCCGCCGGGTTCGGCGCCGAGCAGCGCGCCACCTGGACGGTCTCCGTCCTCACGGACGCCCCCGTGGTCGTCTACGCCGTCTCCGGGTGGGCCGACGGCCGCACCGTCGACACCCCGCAACCCGCCGAGGACGCCATGGAGTCCGGAGTCACCACCGCTTCCGCCCAGGCGGGCCTCGGCCACGAGGCCCAGGGCCTCGCCGACCGCGTCGAACGCGGCCTGCGCAAGAGGGCCGGCACCGTCACGGAGCAGCCGTCATGAGACCCGTCACCGGCCGGCGCCCCGCCGCGGCGGCACTCGGCGGCCTCCTCGCCACCGCCCTCGTGCTCGTCCCCGCCACCGCCGCGCACGCCGACGGCATCCGTGCCCGGCAGTGGTCCCTGGAGGCCATGCACACCGAGGAGGCCTGGCGGACCACGAAGGGCGCGGGCGTCACCGTCGCCGTCCTGGACACCGGCGTCGAGGCCGACCACCCCGACCTCGACGGCAACGTCCTCACCGGCAAGGACCTCGTCGGCTTCGGCGCGAGCGAGGGCGACCGCGCCTGGGCCCGCCACGGCACCGCCATGGCCGGGATCATCGCCGGCCACGGACACGGCCCCGGCAACGCCGACGGCGTCCTGGGCATCGCGCCCGAGGCGAAGATCCTCCCCGTCCGCGTGATCCTGGAGGACGGCGACCCCTCCCGCGCCGAGGCCCGCAAGACCCGCGGCAGCGCCCTCGCCGAGGGCATCCGCTGGGCCGCCGACCACGGCGCCGACGTCATCAACCTCTCCCTCGGCGACGACTCCGCCTCCGCGCACCCCGAACCCGGCGAGGACCAGGCCATCCAGTACGCCCTGCGCCGGGGCGTGACCGTCGTCGCCTCCGCCGGGAACGGCGGCGAGAAGGGCGACCACGTCTCCTACCCGGCCGCCTACCCGGGCGTCGTCGCCGCCACCGCCGTCGACCGCTACGGCACCCGCGCCCCGTTCTCCACCCGCCGCTGGTACGCCACGGTCAGCGCCCCCGGCGTCGACGTGATCATCGCCGACCCCGACCACAAGTACTACGAGGGCTGGGGCACCAGCGCCGCCGCCGCGTTCGTCTCCGGCGCGGTCGCCCTGGTCAAGGCGGCCCACCCGGACCTGACCCCGGCCCAGGTCAAGCGGCTCCTGGAGGACACCGCCCGCAACGCCCCCGCCGACGGCCGCGACGACTCCCGCGGCTTCGGCTTCGTCGACCCGGCCGCCGCGATCGAGGCCGCGTCCCGGCTGGAGCCGGAGGGCCTGAAGTCGGCGGCCTACGGCGAGAAGTACTTCGGCCCCGGCCCGGACACCGCCGGCCCCGACGACGGCACCGCCGGCTGGGCCGCCCCCCTGGCGGGCGGCGCCGGCGGTGTGCTGCTGGTCGCCGCGGTGGTGCTGTGGCGCGGTCGCCGCACCCGCTACGACGCGGACTGAGCCCCGGTCGCGTCACCCGCGGTGTCCCCGGTGAACACGGACACCGCCGCCCGCGCCGCGGCCTCGGTCAGCGCGATCCCCTCCTCCCGGGTCGCGTTGCCCCGCGACAGCACCGCCACCAGGCAGTCGTGGCCGCCGGCCGTCACCCGCCCGATGCTGTTGATCACCCACAGCCCGGTGGTGCTGCGCCGCAGCCAGCCGTTCTTCAGCGCCCACGCCGTGCCGTCGGCCGCCGCCGACACGCCCCACCGCTGTCCCTCGGCGATCCGCCCCATCAGCTCCCGCACATACGTCCGCGAGGTCTCGTCCAGCTCCGAACCCGTCGTGCCGAACACCTGCCGCAGCAGCGCGACCTGGTCGGTTGCCGTGGTCTGCGTCAGCCCCCACAGCGGCCCGTCCCCGCCCTCGGTCCCCGTCAGCCCGAACCGTTCGTTCGCGGCGTCGAGCCCGTCCGCCGTCCCGATCGCCCGCCACAGCGCCGACGTGGAGTCGTTGTCACTGTTCTCGATCATGGCGGCGGCGTACGTCTTCTCCTCGGCGGTCAGCGTCCGCCCCGCGTCCTGCGCCCGGAGCAGCAGCGCCGCCAGGACGTCGACCTTGACGATGCTCGCAGTGTCGAAGACGCCCCCTCCGTACGAGGCGCTCTCCCCGGAGTCCGTCTCGAGCACCGCCACCGACACCTCGGTGCCGTCCGCCACCTCCACCGACCCCATGGCCGCCGCCAGCAGCGCGTCCCGGTCCACCGCCGCCTCCGTCGCGCTCTCCACCGCTTCCTCCCCTTCGGCCGTCCGCGAGGCCGACGAGGATACGGTCTCCGCCGTCCGCGGGTGCGCCCCCGTGGTCAGGTACGTGGTCCACGCCGCCGTACCGCACCCGACGGTGACCAGGGCGAGGGCGAGGGACAACAGGGCACGGCGCCGGGACCGGCGGGCGCGACGGCGCCGCCGCGGTCTGCTGGAGGAGTCCATGGCCGCGATGGTCGGGGCGGTGGCTGTGCGGACCGTTGGACGGAGCTGAGATCCGGCTCAGATCTCGGTGAGAGGCCGGTGAGGAACGCCGCGCACCCCCCGATAGGGTCGGTGACCGTGGCGAACAAGAACATCCCCGACTCCCCGTTCCGCGACGACGACGGCTCCGCCGACCCCCGGCTGAGCGCCGCGCTCGCGGCCTGGGCCGAGGACGGCAACGCCGTCGGCCCCGTCCTGGAGGCGCTCAAGGGCGCCCGGCTGCTCGTCCCCGTCGTGGCCCTGCTCGGCGAGGTCGAGGAGGACGAGAACGGGCTGCGCCGCGAGAAGACCAGCGACATGGCCGTGCCAACCCTGAAGGCCGGCGGGCGCACCGCCCTGCCCGCCTTCACGTCCACCGGGTCGCTCGCCCGCTGGGACCCGGCGGCCCGCCCCGTCGCCGTACCGCTGCACCAGGCCCTGCGGGCCGCCGCGCACGAGAAGGCGGACACCGTGATCCTGGACCTGGCCGGGCCCGTGCCCTTCGAACTGACCGGGCCCACGCTGCTCGCCCTCGCCGAGGGCCGCACCAGCACCGACCCGCTCGCCGACCCGGCCGTCGCCGAGGCCGTACGGGCCGCCGTCGCCGCGGAGCCCGCCGTGCTGCGCGCCCACCTCGGGCCCGGGCAGGCCGACGGCACCCTCGCCCTGGTCCTCGACCCGGACGCCTCCGTCGCCGAGGCCGCCCGGGCCGTGGCCCAGCGGCTCGCCGCCGACGAGACGCTGAGGGCCCGCCTGGTGCGCGGCCTCGACCTGGCAGTCCTGCCGGCCGGGACCACGCCTCCGGGCGAGCCCCTGTACGTACGTCCCTGACGTCCTAGCCGTAGAGCGGCCCGGTGTACTTCTCGCCCGGGCCCTGACCCGGCTCGTCCGGGACCAGGGAGGCCTCGCGGAACGCCAGCTGGAGCGACTTCAGGCCGTCGCGCAGCGGCGCCGCGTGGAACGAGCTGATCTCCGTCGCGGAGGCGTCCAGCAGACCGGCCAGCGCGTGCACCAGCTTGCGCGCCTCGTCCAGGTCCTTGAACGTGTCGCCCTCCTCGGTCAGACCGAGCTTCACGGCGGCGGCGCTCATCAGATTGACGGCGACCGTCACGATCACCTCGACGGCCGGGACCTCGGCGATGTCGCGGGCCATGGCGTCGAAGTCGGGGTTGCCGGGGGTCTCGGGGGTGTCCGGGGGGGAGGTCTCACTCATGCCCCACACGATAGGCGCAGACGCGTGTCCCCTTGACAGCAGGAGGCAGGGGACACGTGGTTAGCGCACGCCTTCCGGAGCTGCTAACCTTGTGTAACGACCGGTCGGACCCGTATGCCTCACGGCTCGCGAGCCCGGCCCACAAGTGGAGGATTCGAACTCCCACCTGGCCGCCCCGAGGGCGGCGGGTCACCGGTCAGGCGGTCCCGTCCCCTAGGCGGCGGTCCGCCCGAAAGCGCGCCCCGCGGTCCCCGTGGTGGTGCTCCGGTAGTTCGAGGAGCCCCGCCTGTGATCGTCCGGGGCATTTTCTTTGCCTCGGCGCGGTTAGGTCTCACGAACACAGACGTTACGCGGCTGTCCGCCAGACCGTCGCGTGGTGCTACCGAGGAGGATCCATCAGCGCCGAGCCCCGCATCAACGACCGGATTCGCGTTCCCGAGGTGCGACTTGTCGGTCCCAGCGGCGAGCAGGTCGGGATTGTCCCGCTTGCCAAGGCCCTGGAGCTTGCGCAGGAGTACGACCTCGATCTCGTCGAGGTCGCGGCGAACGCCCGTCCGCCCGTGTGCAAGCTCATGGACTACGGGAAGTTCAAGTACGAGTCGGCCATGAAGGCCCGTGAGGCGCGCAAGAACCAGGCGCACACGGTCATCAAGGAGATGAAGCTCCGGCCGAAGATCGACCCGCACGACTATGACACCAAGAAGGGTCACGTCGTCCGGTTCCTCAAGCAGGGCGACAAGGTCAAGATCACGATCATGTTCCGTGGTCGCGAGCAGTCCCGGCCGGAACTCGGCTACCGGCTGCTGCAGCGTCTCGCGGAGGACGTCCAGGACCTCGGCTTCGTGGAGTCGAACCCGAAGCAGGACGGCCGCAACATGATCATGGTCCTCGGTCCGCACAAGAAGAAGACCGAGGCGATGGCCGAGGCTCGCCAGGCGCAGGAAGCCCGCAAGGCGGAGGCGAAGGCCAACCCCGGCCGTTCGATGAACGCCGCGGACCCCGACGCCGCGAACGCCGACGCTCCGGCCGAGGCTTCCGCCGAGGCGTGACTCCGGGGGACGTGAGTCCCCAGGAAGCAACCGAAACAAGTACGACGCTCCACCGTGCCCGGTTCTCATGACCGGGCACCGGAGCGCCACCGACGAGGAGAGAACGGCGCTATGCCGAAGAACAAGTCGCACAGCGGTGCCAGCAAGCGCTTCAAGGTCACCGGCTCCGGCAAGGTGCTCCGCGAGCGCGCCGGCAAGCGCCACCTGCTCGAGCACAAGTCGTCCCGCGTGACGCGTCGCCTCACCGGCAACGCCGAGATGGCCCCGGGCGACGCCGCGAAGATCAAGAAGCTTCTCGGCAAGTGAGACCGGGCGCCCAGCGCCTGATCCACCTCCACCGGGACCCAATCGTTTCCGGGCCGTGTGAGGACAACCACGGCCCCGCTACAAGGAGTTAACAAGTGGCACGCGTCAAGCGGGCAGTCAACGCCCACAAGAAGCGCCGGGCGATCCTCGAGCAGGCCTCCGGCTACCGCGGTCAGCGCTCGCGCCTGTACCGCAAGGCCAAGGAGCAGGTCACCCACTCGCTGGTCTACAACTACAACGACCGCAAGAAGCGCAAGGGTGACTTCCGCCAGCTGTGGATCCAGCGCATCAACGCCGCCGCCCGCGCCAACGGCATCACGTACAACCGCTTCATCCAGGGTCTGAAGGCCGCGAACGTCGAGGTCGACCGCAAGATCCTGGCGGAGCTGGCCGTCAACGACGCGACGGCGTTCGCCGCGCTCGTCGAGGTCGCGCAGAAGGCGCTGCCGGCGGACGTGAACGCGCCCAAGGCGGCGTGATCACCGCGTCGGCCTGAGGCCGGCGCGAGACAGGGACCCGCAGGCTCGGAGGCTTGCGGGTCCCGTTGTTGTGCGGTTCGTCGGTCGCCGCCCGGCTGCGGGTCCCTCGTGGTGGGCCGCGCGGTTCCCCGCGTCCCGGGGGGAGTTGTACGTGCCGCGTGTCGAGATCTCCCGAAAGTGAAGAAGATGCCCCCCGCCAGCCCCGAGCTGATCTCCCCCCGTTCCTCCCGGGTCGCCGCCGCCCGGCGGCTCGCCAAGCGGAACTTCCGGGGGAAGGAGCGGCTGTTCCTCGCCGAGGGGCCGCAGGCCGTCCGGGAGGCCGCCGCGCACCGGGGCGGGGGCGCCGGCACGCTCGTCGAGCTGTTCGCCACCGTCGAGGCCGCCGAGCGGTACGCCGACATCGTCGGGGCGGCCCGGGACGCCGGGGCCCGGGTGCACCTCGCCTCCGAGGGCGTCATCGCCGACATCTCCACCACCGTCACCCCGCAGGGGCTCGTCGGGATCTGCCGGTTCCTGGACACGCCGTTCGAGGAGATCCTCGCCGCCCGGCCCCGCCTCGTCGCCGTCCTCGCGCACGTGCGCGACCCCGGGAACGCCGGCACCGTGCTGCGGTGCGCCGACGCCGCCGGGGCCGAGGCCGTCGTCCTCACCGACGCCTCCGTCGACCTGTACAACCCCAAGGCCGTACGCGCCTCCGTCGGCTCCCTGTTCCACCTGCCCGTCGCCGTCGGCGTCCCCGTCGAACAGGCCGTGACCGAACTGCGGGATGCGGGCGTGCGGCTGCTCGCCGCCGACGGCGCCGGGGACCGGGACCTCGACGACGAGCTCGACAAGGGCACCATGGGCGGGCCCACCGCCTGGGTCTTCGGCAACGAGGCCTGGGGCCTGCCCGAGGAGACCCGCGCCCTCACCGACGCCGTCGTGCGCGTACCCATCCACGGAAAGGCGGAGAGTCTGAACCTCGCCACCGCCGCCGCCGTATGTCTCTACGCGTCGGCGCGTGCACAGCGCGCCGCCGGAGGGTGCCGCTCCGTCACCGGGAACTAGTAGGGTGACCAGCCCGGGGACCCTCCCCCAAGCTCTCGGCAGGGCTCGAGCTCGGGGCGCCCCGGGGAAGTTCCGAGAGGTGGGGTACGGGGATGAGCGTCGGCACGAGCAGCGCACCGGACGCACAGCGGGCGGCGCGCCCGCCCGCGCCCCGGCCCGGTGACCCCGCCGAACTCGGCATCGACCCCGACCAGCTGCCCGACGGACTCGTCGTCGCCGACGAGCACGGACGGGTGATCTGCTTCAACGCGGCGGCCGTCCGCATCACGGCCGTCCCCGCCGGGCAGGCCCTCGGCCGGCCGCTGGAGACCGCCCTGCCGTTAGAGGACCTGGAGGGCCGCCGCTGGTGGCAGCTCACCGACCCCTACGGCGGCCTCGCCATCCGCGTCCGCCAGCCCGAACGCAACCTGCTGCTCCCCGGAGGCCGGGAAGTCCTCGTCTCCGCCCGCTACGTCCGCACCGCGCCCACCGGCCCCGTCCGCCGCGTCGTCGTCACCCTGCGCGACACCGAGGCCCGGCGCCGCACCGAGCGCAGCCACGCCGAACTGATCGCCACCGTCGCCCACGAACTGCGCTCCCCGCTCACCTCCGTCAAGGGCTTCACCGCCACCCTGCTCGCCAAGTGGGAACGCTTCACCGACGACCAGAAACGGCTGATGCTGGAGACCGTCGACGCCGACGCCGACCGGGTCACCCGGCTCATCGCCGAACTGCTCGACATATCCCGCATCGACTCCGGGCGCCTGGAGGTGCGCCGCCAGCCCGTCGACATCGGGGCCGCCGTCGGGCGGCACATCCAGGCCTACGTCGCCGCCGGGCAGCGGGCCGACCGCTTCCTGCTGCGGGTGCAGCACCCGCTGCCCGACCTGTGGGCCGACCCCGACAAGGTCGACCAGGTGCTCAGCAACCTGCTGGAAAATGCGGTGCGGCACGGCGAGGGAACCGTCACGATCGACATCACGCCCTCGGCGTCCCCCCGCGAACGGGAGAACGCCGAAATCGCAGCCACGTCGGTCACGGTGAGCGACGAGGGGCCCGGCATCCCGGAGGAGTCCATGAACCGCGTCTTCACCCGCTTCTGGCGGGGCAGCAAACGCGGCGGCACGGGTCTCGGGCTGTACATCGTCAAGGGCATCGTCGAGGCCCACGGCGGCACCATCACGGTCGGACGCGCCCCCGGCGGCGGCGCGCAGTTCCGATTTACGTTGCCCGTGGCGGCACCCGCGTATCTCACCTGAGATCCGGCCCGCCCCCACGGGCGCATTCGCCTGCCCCGGCACCGTTAGACTCGGCCTTTGGCACCTTTGTGTCCCAAAAACCTGGACGCACTGTCCACGAGTCGGTACGGGGACCGTCAGCCAGCCAATCGGAAGCACGGGAAGAGATGTCGGCACCCAATAAGTCGTACGACCCTGTCGAGGTCGAGACGTTGAAACCGGAAGAGATCGAGCGCATGCGGGACGAGGCGCTCGCCGCCTTCGCCGCCGCGGACTCCCTCGACGCACTCCAGGAGGCGAAGGTCGCCCACACCGGCGGCACCTCCCCGCTGGCGCTGGCCAACCGCGAGATCGGCGCCCTGCCGCCGCACGCCAAGGCCGACGCCGGCAAGCGCGTCGGCCAGGCGCGCGGTGCCGTGAACAAGGGCCTCGCCGCCCGCCAGGCCGAACTCGAGGCCGAGCGCGACGCGCGCGTCCTGGTCGAGGAGGCCGTGGACGTCACGCTGCCCCACGACCGCGTCCCGGCCGGCGCCCGCCACCCGCTCACCACGCTGTCGGAGCGCATCGAGGACATCTTCGTGGCCATGGGCTACGAGGTCGCCGAGGGCCCCCAGGTCGAGGCCGAGTGGTTCAACTTCGACGCCCTCAACATCGGCCCGGACCACCCGGCCCGCGGCGAGGCCGACACCTTCTTCGTGCAGGGGCCGGAAGGCGGCACCGAGTCCGGCGTCGTGCTGCGCACCCACACCTCGCCCGTGCAGATCCGCTCCCTGCTCGACCGCGAGCTGCCGGTCTACGTGATCTGCCCCGGCCGCGTGTACCGCACCGACGAGCTGGACGCCACGCACACCCCCGTCTTCCACCAGGTCGAGCTGCTCGCCGTGGACGAGGGCCTGACCATGGCGGACCTCAAGGGCACCCTGGACCACATGGTCCAGTCGCTGTTCGGCGCGGAGATGAAGACCCGGCTGCGGCCGAACTTCTTCCCCTTCACCGAGCCGAGCGCCGAGATGGACATGCTCTGCTACGTCTGCAAGGGCGCGTCCGTCGGCAACCCCGACCGGCCCTGCCGCACCTGCTCGTCCGAGGGCTGGATCGAGCTCGGCGGCTGCGGCATGGTCAACCCGCGGGTGCTCACCGCCTGCGGCGTCGACCCCGAGAAGTACAGCGGCTTCGCCTTCGGGTTCGGCATCGAGCGGATGCTGATGTTCCGCCACAACGTCGAGGACATGCGAGACATGGTCGAGGGTGACGTCCGGTTCACCCGGCCGTTCGGGATGGAGATCTGATGCGGATCCCGCTTTCTTGGCTGCGGGAGTACGTCGACCTGCCGGCGACGGAGACCGGCCGTGACGTACAGGCCAAGCTCATTTCGGCCGGTCTTGAGGTCGAGACCGTCGAGCACCTCGGCGCCGACCTCAAGGGCCCCCTCGTCGTCGGCCAGGTGCTGACCATCGAGGAGCTGGAGGGCTTCAAGAAGCCGATCCGCTTCTGCACCGTCGACGTCGGCCGGGCCAACGGCACCGGTGAGCCCCAGGAGATCGTCTGCGGCGCCCGCAACTTCGCCGTCGGCGACAAGGTCGTCGTGGTCCTCCCCGGCGCCACCCTGCCCGGCGGCTTCTCGATCAGCGCCCGCAAGACCTACGGCAGGACCTCCCACGGCATGATCTGCTCCAGCGACGAGCTGGGCATGGGCGACGACGGCACGCACGGCATCATCGTGCTGCCGCCGGAGACCGAGGTCGGCAAGGACGCCATCGAGCTCCTCGAACTGGTCGACGAGGTCCTGGACATCGCCGTCACCGCCAACCGCGGCGACTGCCTGTCCATCCGCGGCGTCGCCCGCGAGACCGCCATCGCCTACGGCCTGCCGCTGCGCGACCCGGCCCTGCTCGACGTGCCCGGCCCGAACGCCTTCGGCTACCCGGTGAAGGTCTCCGACCCGGCCGGCTGCGACCGTTTCACCGCCCGTACGGTGACCGGCCTCAGCCCCGAGGCGCGCTCCCCGATCTGGCTGAAGCGCCGGCTCCAGAAGGTCGGCATGCGCCCGATCTCGCTCGCCGTCGACGTCACCAACTACGTGATGATGGAGCTCGGCCAGCCGCTGCACGCCTACGACCGGAACCTGGTCCGGGGCACCATCGGCGTGCGCCGGGCCGAGGAGGGCGAGAAGATCGTCACCCTCGACGGCGTCGAGCGGAAGCTGCACGCCGAGGACCTGGTCATCACCGACGACCGCGGTCCCATCGGCCTCGCCGGCGTCATGGGCGGCGCCAACACCGAGATCGCCGACCACAGCGACACCGAGAACGCGACGAGTGACGTGGTCATCGAGGCCGCCCACTTCGACCAGGTGTCCGTCGCGCGCACCGCCCGCCGCCACAAGCTGTCCTCCGAGGCGTCCCGCCGCTTCGAGCGCGGCGTCGACCCGCAGGCCGCCGCCGCTGCCGCGCAGCGCACCGTCGACCTGCTGGTGCTGCTCGCGGGCGGCACCGCCGAGGCCGGTGTCACCGAGGTCGCCGCCCCGACCGCGCCGCGCACCGTCACCGTCGCCGCCGACCACCCGGACAAGGTCGCCGGTGTGACGTACGGCCGCGAGACCGTCGTGCGCCGCCTCCAGGAGGTCGGCTGCGACGTCATGGGCAATACTGCCGCGTGGAACGCGTCGTCGGGGGGTGGTGGCCGGGCGACGGGCGGGCAGGACGAGCTGATCGTGACCGTGCCGTCCTGGCGGCCCGACCTCACCGAACCGAACGACCTGGCCGAGGAGGTCATCCGGCTGGAGGGCTACGAGAACCTGCCCTCCACGCTGCCCAGGCCGCCGGCCGGCCGGGGTCTGACCGCCCGCCAGCGGCTGCACCGCCGCATCGGCCGCGCGCTGGCCGGGGCCGGTTACGTCGAGGCGCCGAACTACCCGTTCGTCAGCGAGCAGGTCTTCGACCAGCTCGGGCTGGAGGCCGACGACCCGGCCCGCCGCTTCGTCAGGCTGGTCAATCCGCTCAGCGACGAGGAGCCCGCGCTGCGCACCTCGCTGCTGCCGGGCCTGCTCGGCGCGCTGCGCCGCAACGACGGCCGGGGTTCGCACGACCTCGCGCTGTTCGAGACCGGCCTGGTCTTCCACCCGCGCGAGGAGCAGCGGGTCGCCGCCAACCTGTCCGTGGACCGGCGCCCCAGCGAGGAGGACATCGCCGCGCTGAACGCCGCGCTGCCCGACCAGCCGCGGCACGTCGCCGTCGTCCTGGCCGGCGCCCGCGAGCAGGCCGGCTGGTGGGGCAAGGGCCGCGCGGCCGACTGGGCCGACGCGGTGGAGGCCGCCCGGACCGTCGCCCGCGAGACCGGCGCCGAACTGGGCATCCGCAAGGGCCAGTACGGCCCGTGGCACCCGGGCCGCTGCGCCGAGCTGACCGTCACCGTCGACGGCGCCGAGCGCGTCATCGGCCACGCCGGTGAGCTGCACCCGCGCGTCCTGAAGGCCCTGGGCCTGCCCGCGCGCAGCTGTGCGATGGAGCTGGACCTGGACGCCCTGGAGCAGGTCGGCGACGACACCCCGCAGGCGCCGGGCATCTCCACCTTCCCGGTCGCCACGCAGGACGTCGCGCTGGTCGTCGACGCGTTCGTGCCCGCCTCGGACGTCGAGGCGGCGCTGCGCGAGGGCGCCGGTGAACTGCTGGAGTCCATCCGCCTGTTCGACGTGTATGAGAACGCCGAGCAGCTCGGTGAGGGCCGCAAGTCCCTGGCGTACGCGCTGAGGTTCCGCGCGACCGACCGCACGCTGACCGTCGACGAGGCCTCGGCGGCCCGCGAATCGGCGGTCGCCCTCGCGGGCGACCGCACCGGGGCGGTCCTGAGGAGCTAGCCCTCACTCAGCCCGTCCGCCATCCCCAGCCCGTCCGGAGTTTGAGGACAAGGGGGTCTGGGGCGCAGCCCCCCAGGGACGGGAAGGGGCGGCGGGGGCGAAAACCCATGCCCCGCCCCCGCCCCGCGGCCAAGTGAACCGAAGCCGGCCCGTGGGGCCGACAACCGCCGGGTTCCGGGGGTGCGGGAGGCGTGACGCACGCCTCCCGCACCCCCGTGCCCCTCAACCCGCCGGTCACCTCACTCGTTCGGGTGACTATTCGGGGCGATACGTACGGATCAGGCCATACGGTCGACAGAATCGGACCGGCCTCTCGAGGCCGGTCTGCGCTGTCCGGGCCTACATGGGGGGCCATCGGCATGATCCGCTTCAAGCCTGGGGCTCCCCACAGGGTGTCACCCCGGTTCCTGTCCTCACGGGTCTCCACCCTCGCGGTGCCCACGGCCCTGGGCGCCACCGCGGTCGCCTACCGGCTGACCTGCCCGCTCGCCCACGACGACGCCCTCGGCGCGCGTCTCGTCAGCAGCGCCGTGATGTGCGCGGTCGTCACCGGTCTGGTGATGCACGCCCGGCACCGGCTGCTGCGCGAACTGCGGCGGGCCCGCCAGGTCGCGGAGACCGCGCAGAGCGCGCTGCTGCGCCCGCCGCCCCCGCGGATCGACGGCCTGGCCGCCGCCGCGGTCCACTTCTCCGCCGACCCGGAGGCCCGGATCGGCGGAGACCTGTACGAGGTGGTCGCCACCGAGCACGGCGTACGGGCCGTCATCGGTGACGTCCGCGGGCACGGGCTCGGAGCCGTACGGACCGTCGCCGCGGTCCTCGGCAGCTTTCGCGAGGCCGCCCACGACGAGGCCGAACTCGCCGGTGTGCTGCGCCGGCTGGACCGGGCGATGGCCCGGCACCTGCGGGAGCGGGCCCACGGCGGGCACGACCCGGCGGGCGCCGCCCAGGACGGCCGGCCCGGCGAGGAGTTCGTCACCGTCCTGCTGCTGGAGATCCTCCCGGACGGGGGCGTACGGGCCCTGAACTGCGGCCACCCCTGGCCGTACCTGCTGACCGGCGCACGGGCCGAACCGCTCGCCCGCACCGATCCGCTCCCGCCGCTCGGCCCGTTCCCGCTGCCGCCCGAGCTCCCCGCCCTCGCCCGCGGACCCCTGCTGCCCGGCGACGCGCTCGTCCTGTACACGGACGGAGCCGAGGAGGCACGGGACGCCGAGGGCCGGTTCTTCCCCCTGCGGGACGTCCTCACCGAGGCCGCGCGCGAACACCCGCTCACCGCCGGGTCCGTGCTGCGCACGGTCCTCACCGCGCTGCTGCGGCACACCGTCGGCCCGCCGAAGGACGACGTGGCCCTGCTGGTCCTGCGGAACGAGCGGCCCGTGGGAGGCGCCCCCACAGGGGTGCGCGCCACCGCGCGGCCGGCCGCTCCGCACCCGACGGGCCACCTCCAGTCCCCGGCGTGACCGGCGGCGCCACGCCGTCCGTCCCGCCACGGAGTGTCGGGCAGGCAGCGGGGCGGACGGCGTGGGAACGGGCCGCCGCACTGTACGAGGGGGAGCCGGCGGCCCGGCCGGCCTCTTTCGAGGCAGTTCAGTCAATCGGCCGGACACATGGGGCGACAGTGCGCGCACACTACGGATTCGAGCATTCCGTTCACACCCCGTGTGAACGCGCAGCCATTACTCTGTCCGGCACCGAGCCACCGGGGGGCCCTGGAATGCAGCCCAATACTCTGCTCGACGCGATCCTGGACGAGGCCGGGATCTCGCACGCGGGCCTGGCCGCACGCGTCAACCAGGCCGGACGGGCGCGCGGTCTGCCGCTCCGCTACGAGCACACCGCCGCGAGTGGGTGCCCCTGAAGGTGGTCCCCGACCTGGTCGCCGCCGGCGAGGTCCCGGCCGCCGGCATGGCGGCGGCGTTACTCCTGCTGCACCACCTCAGGCCCGGCCGGGACGGCAGGCCCTGACACCCGGGGCCCGGCACCTCGTCGGGTACCGGGCCCCCGGGAGCGGGCGTCGCTCAGCCGTAGGTGTAGAAGCCCGAGCCGCTCTTGCGGCCCAGCCGGCCCGCGTCGACCATGCGCTGGAGCAGCGGGGGAGCGGCGTACAGCGGCTCCTTGTACTCCTCGTACATCGAGTACGCCACCGAGGCCACCGTGTCCAGGCCGATCAGGTCGGCCAGCTTCAGCGGGCCCATCGGGTGGGCGCAGCCCATCTCCATGCCGTTGTCGATGTCCTCGCGGCTGGCGATGCCCGACTCGAACATCCGGATCGCGGAGAGCAGGTACGGGATCAGCAGCGCGTTCACCACGAAGCCGGAGCGGTCCTGGGCGCGGATCGCGTGCTTGCCCAGCATCTTCTCGGTGAAGACCTGGGCCCGGCTCAGGGTGCCCTCGGAGGTGGTGAGCGCCGGGATCAGCTCGACCAGCTTCTGCACCGGGGCCGGGTTGAAGAAGTGGATGCCGATGACGTGGTCGGGCCGCGAGGTGGCGACCGCCAGCTTCACCAGCGGGATGGAGGAGGTGTTGGAGGCCAGGATCGCGTCCGGCCGGGTCACCACCTGGTCGAGGACCTGGAAGATCTCGGTCTTGACCTGCTCGTTCTCGACCACGGCCTCGATCACCAGATCACGGTCGGCGAACTCGCCGAGGTCCGTGGTGAAGCTCAGCCGGGCCTGCGTGGACGCCAGCTCCTCCTCGGTGATCTTGCCGCGCCCGGCCGCCTTCGACAGGGAGTTGAACAGCCGGGTACGGCCGATCTCCAGGGCCTCGCCGGTGGTCTCGGCGACCTTGACGTCCAGTCCGGCCCGGGCGCACACCTCGGCGATCCCCGCGCCCATCTGACCGCAGCCCACCACTCCGACGCGTTCGATGTCGGTCACATCGGTCCTTTCGCTCCTGCTTGCGGCTGTGGCAGGTCGCCGGGTCCCGGGTCCTGCTCCGTTCGTGCACGTTACTCCCAAGTATCGATGATCGATCGCGGGGGTGGGGCATCCTGGGCGCAGGGCCGTGTCCGGCCGGGCGGTGCGGCGGTGTCCAGGGGGGCGCGATGGGGCGGGTGTCACGCAGGCTGTTCGCGACGGCGGTGCTGGCCGCGACGGCGACGGTGCCGAAGGCGTCCGCCGCACCGCGGCGACGCGCGGCTCCGGCCGCGGCGACCGGCGAGATGCGGGGCATGTGGGTGGCCACCGTCACCAACCGGGACTGGCCCTCCCGGCCGGGGCTGAGCGCCGCGCGGCAGCGCGCCGAGCTGCTCGCCCACCTCGACGCGGCCGTCCGCAACCGCCTCAACACCGTGATCCTCCAGGTGCGGCCCACGGCCGACGCGCTGTGGCCCTCGCCGTACGAGCCGTGGTCGCAGTACCTCACCGGCACCCAGGGCACGCACCCCGGCTGGGACCCGCTCGGCACGGCCGTCACGGAGGCCCACGCCCGTGGTCTGCGGCTGCACGCCTGGTTCAACCCGTACCGCGTGGCCACGCACGCCGACCCCGCCCGGCTCACCGCCTCCCACCCCGCCCGCCGCAACCCCGGCTGGGTCGTCCCGTACGGCGGCGGGCTCTACTACAACCCCGGCCTGCCCGAGGTCCGCGCCTTCGTACGGGAGGCGATGCTCGACGCGGTGCGCCGCTACCCCGTCGACGCGGTCCACTTCGACGACTACTTCTATCCGTATCCGGTGGCCGGCCAGACCTTCGACGACGACCGGGCCCACGACGCCCACGGCGGCGGCTTCCCGGACCGGGCGGCCTGGCGGCGGGACAACGTCGACCGGCTGGTGCGCGAGACGGCCGCCGGGATCAAGGGGATCCGGCCCGGCACCCGCTTCGGCATCAGCCCCTTCGGCGTGTGGCGCAACGCCGGCGTGGACGCGCGGGGCTCCGACACGCACGCGGGCGTGCAGAGCTACGACGACCTGCACGCCGACACCCGCCGGTGGGCCAGGGAGAACTGGATCGACTACATCTGCCCGCAGCTGTACTGGAACATCGGCTTCGCCGCCGCCGACTACGCCGGGCTGCTGCCCTGGTGGGCCGAGGTCGTCCGGGGCTCCGGGACCCGGCTGTACGCGGGGGAGGCCCTCTACAAGGCGGGCGACCCGGCCCAGCCCGCGGCCTGGCGGGACCCGGCCGAGCTGTCCCGCCACCTCACGCTGGCCGCCGGGCACCCGGAGGTGCGGGGGCACGTCTTCTTCGCCGCCCGCGAGGTGGCGGCCGATCCGGCCGGGGCGATGGCGCGGGTGGTCGCCGACCACTTCCGGCAGCCGGCCGCACCCCCGCGCTGATCTACCGCCGCCGCGTCTCCCGGTGCCGGATCTCGGTGTCGGGGCCGGGTGAGCACACGCCCTCGTGTCCGTCCTGGAAACGGACGCGGTAGGGCGGGTTCCCCTCCGGGCCCATCACTTCGACGATCTCTCCGACCTTGTCGTGCTGGCCGACCACCCTGCCGTGCTGGACAAGCTGGTCGCCCTCGGTTGCGCGCATCGGGGCCTCCTCTCAACCGCGTGCCCGCTGGGTGACGGCGATGCACACGAGCACAGCCGCGGCCGTCAGCGGGGCGGCCACCGTCAGCTGCTCGTTCAGCAGCAGCACCGACCACACCAGTGTGAGCAGCGGCTGGGCCAGCTGCAACTGGCTGGCCTTGGGGATGCCGACGGCCGCCATGCCCCGGTACCAGACGATCAGCCCGAGGAACTGCGAGCCCGCCGCCACCCACAGCAGGCCGGTCACGCTGTGGACGGTCAACGTCACCGGTTCGACGGTCAGCGCGACCGCGGCGACGGGCACGGTGAGCGGCAGGCACAGCATCAGCGCCCAGCCGATCACCTGCCAGCCCGGCATCACCCGGGCCAGCCTGCCGCCCTCCGTGTAGCCGGCCGCGCACACCAGGAGCGCCGCGAACAGGTACAGGTCGGCCGTGGTGAGCGCGCCGCCGCTCTGCTGCACCGTGAACGCCACGACGGCGGCGGCTCCGGCGAGGGCCGCCACCCAGAAGACGCGCGAGGGCCGGGAACCGACGCGCAGGGCGGACAGCAGCGCCGTGGTCAGCGGGAGCAGGCCCACCACGACCGCCGCGTGCGCGGTGGTCGAGGTCTGCAGCGCCAGGGTGGTCAGCATCGGGAAGCCGAGCACCACCCCGGTGCCGACCACCGCGAGCCCGGGCCAGTGCTTCCGATCCGGTGGCGGGATGCGCAGGGCGAGCAGACAGCCGCCCGCGATCAGCGCCGCGAGCACACTGCGCACGGCCACCAGCGACCAGGGCCCGAACCCTTCGAGACCCCAGGCGGTGGCCGGGAAGGTGAGGGAGAAGGCGACCACGCCGAGGGCGGCCTGGAGGGTGCCGAAGCCACGGCGGTCGCGGGGGGTGGTGACTGCTATCGCGGGTTCGGCGGTAGCGCTACTCTGTGCTCTCATGCATGAGCGTAGCAGTGTCGGTGAGCTGGCGGAGCAGTTGCGAAGGGAGCTGGACCGCTACTCTCCCGGTGGAAAGCTCCCTTCCAGCCGGGCCCTGGTGGAGCGGTTCCGGGTGAGTCCGGTGACCGTCTCCCGGGCGCTGGCGCAGCTCGCCGCCGAGGGCCTGGTGGTCACCCGGCCCGGCGCCGGCGCCTTCCGCGCCCGGCCCCGGACGACGGCCGCGCCCGCCGGGGACACCTCCTGGCAGGAGGTCGCCCTCAGCGCCGACGGCGCCGCCGACCTCGTGCCCCGCTCGGTGGACGCCTCCGGGGTGCTGGTCTCGCTGGCCGCGCCGCCGCCCGGGGTGATCGAGTTCAACGGCGGCTACCTGCACCCCTCCCTGCAACCGGAGCGGGCCATGGCGGCGGCGCTGTCCCGGGCGGGACGCCGGCCGGGCGCCTGGGGACGGCCGCCCATGGAGGGGCTGCCGGAGCTGCGCGAGTGGTTCGCGCGCAGCGTCGGCGGACCGGTGACGGCGGCGGGCGTGCTGGTCACCTCGGGCGGGCAGTCCGCGCTGACCACCGCCCTGCGCGCGCTCGCCCCGCCGGGCGCTCCGGTCCTCGTCGAGTCGCCCACCTATCCGGGCATGCTGGCCATCGCCCGCGCGGCGGGACTGCGCCCGGTGCCCGTCCCGGTGGACGCGGACGGCGTACGGCCCGCGCTGCTCGCGGACGCGTTCCGGGCGACCGGCGCCCGGGTCTTCGTCTGCCAGCCGCTGTTCCAGAACCCCACCGGCGCCGTGCTCGCCCCCGACCGGCGCGGCGAGGTGCTGCGCATCGCCCGTGAGGCGGGTGCGTTCGTCGTCGAGGACGACTTCGTGCGGCGGCTGGTGCACGAGGACGCGGGCCCGTTGCCGCGCCCGCTCGCCGCCGACGACCCCGACGGGGTGGTGGTGCACGTCTGCTCGCTGACCAAGGCGACCTCGCCCAGCTTCCGGGTGAGCGCCCTGGCGGCGCACGGCCCGGTCCTGGAACGGCTGCGGGCCATCCAGATCGTCGACACCTTCTTCGTGCCCCGGCCCCTCCAGGAGGCCACGCTGGAACTCGTCGGCTCGCCCGCCTGGCCGCGCCATCTGCGCGCGATCTCGGCCGCGCTGCGGGCCCGCAGGGACGCGATGACCGCCGCGCTCCGCCTGCACCTGCCCGAACTCGCCCTGCCCTGCGTCCCGTCCGGCGGCTACCACCTGTGGCCGCGGCTGCCCGACGGCGCGGCGGAGTCCGCCCTGACCGCCGCCGCCCTGCGCGCGGGCGTCGCCGTCACCCCCGGCCGCCCCTACTTCAGCGCCGAACCCCCGGCCGGTCACCTCCGCCTGAGCTTCGCGGCGGTGGCCGGCACCGGGGAGATCACCGAGGGCGTACGGCGCCTGCGCACCGCCTGCGACGAGGTGCTGGGATAAGGGTTCGACACCGCCCGGCGCGGCCTGCGAGCATCCGGCCATGAACGACTCCCCGCTCCTGCCCGAGGGCTACGAGATCTCCACCGACCGCGCCCGGATCGACGCCGCACGCGTGCACCGGTGGCTGTCCACCGACGCGTACTGGGCGCTGGGCCGCTCCCGCGAGAAGCAGGACCGGGCGATCGAGGGCTCGCTCAACTTCGGCGTCCACGACACGCTCTCGGGGGAGCAGGTGGCGTACGCGCGGGTCATCACCGACCGGGCGACCTTCGCCTGGCTGTGCGACGTGTACGTGGATCCGTCGGTGCGCGGCAAGGGGGTCGGCACGGCGCTGGTGGCGGCCGTGCGGGAGGAACTGCGGCCCTGCGGGCTGAAGCGGATCATGCTGGCCACGCACGACGCGCACGGGGTCTACGCCAGGCTGGGGTTCCGGCCGCTGGAGCGGCCCGACCGCTGGATGGCGCTCGTCGACGGATGACGGCGCGTTCCGGGGTGCCCGACCGGCGCGGCCGCACCGGTCGGTGAGGCCGGACGCACCTTGAGTGACGGCTCGGTGACACCCCTTGACCCGCCGCACCCGGCGACCCACGATCGCCGCATGGCACTTCGGGTCACGTTCGTCGCCGCCGCGGGGAGCTCCTCGGTGCTCACCGAACGCTTCGAGGACGACCGGCCGCTGGACCGGGCCGGCTGGAGCGAGGTGCAACGGGTCGCGCACGCACTGCTGCCGCTCGCCGCGGCCGAGCTGCGCTACTGCTCCCCGGCCCCGCGCAGCCGCGCCACCGGGGAGGGGCTCGGATACGCGCCGCTGGTGCAACTCGCCCTGCGGGACTGCGACATGGGCCGCTGGCGGGGGTTGACCCTGGGGGAGGCGATGGCCCGGGAACCGGGGGCCGTGGACGCCTGGCTCGCCGACCCGCGGTCCACCCCGCACGGCGGGGAGCCGCTGCCGGCCTTCATCGGCCGGGTCGGCGGCTGGCTCGACACCCGGCCGGCCGAGGACGGCTGCCGGGTCGTCGCCGTGGCCGAGCCGTCGGTGATCCGCGCGGCCCTGGTGTACGTGCTCAAGGCCCCGCCCGCCACGTACTGGAACATCGACGTCCGCTCACTGGCGACGATCGGCGTCGCCGGCCGGGCGGGCCGCTGGAACCTGCGGCTCGAAGGGGTGCCCACTCAGACCGTGCGCGCGTAGCCGGTGATGAGCTCCAGGTCCTTGGCGGGACCGCGCACCCGCCAGACCGCCCGCCAGTGGTCCGCGTCCCGGACGGTGAACTCGCCCCGGTAGAGGTCGGCCGAGCAGGGGTGGTCGGCGACGTACCGCCCCGTGGTGAGGTCCAGGTCGTGGAAGGGGCGCCCGTCCGCGAACCGTACGTCCGCCGTGCCGCCCGGTCCGGGCAGGAAGCGCAGGGTCCGCCCGGCGGGCCGGGTGACGCCCCGCCAGGTGAAGTCGCCGGACTCGCTCTGCAGCAGGCCGCCGCCCTCCAGCGGGCCGAAAACGACCGTTCCCTCGAAGCGCCCCTCCTCGCCGCTCGCCAGGTCCCGCACGGTCCGTTCCGCCCGCCAGCGGCCGCTCAGGTAGCCCAGTGCGTCGGGCACCGGCCAGAACTCGCCCATCCCGCCTCGTTCCCGCGTGGTCTCCGTTGTCGCACGACCCATTGACGTGCTCCTGCCTCCTCCCTATCTTGCCGTTCGAAGTGCTGACCAATGATCGATATGTCGAACACTCCTAGAGTCACCCACTCCTAGAGAGAGCCGCTGAGTATCCATGTCACGCACAGCACGCAGCCGCACCCGCCTCAGACTCGGTCTCACCGCCACCGCGCTCCTGACGGCCGCCGCCCTCGTCCCGGCCCCCGCGCACGCCGAGGACACCGCCGACTACACGATCACCGTCGACCCGGGCGCCGAGGGCGCGGAGATCGACGACACGATGTACGGCGTCTTCTTCGAGGACATCAACCGGGCCGCCGACGGCGGTCTGTACGCCGAGCTCGTGCAGAACCGGTCCTTCGAGTACTCCACCGCCGACAACGGCTCCTACACGCCCCTGACCTCCTGGACGGTGGGCGGCACGGCCGAGGTGGTGAACGACTCCGGCCGGCTCAACGAGCGCAACCGCAACTACCTCTCCCTGGCAGCCGGTTCGTCGGTGACGAACTCCGGCTACAACACCGGCGTCCACGTGGAGGAGGGCGAGCGGTACGACTTCTCCGTGTGGGCCCGCGCCGAGAGCGGCACCACCCTCACCGTCACGCTGAAGGACGCCGCCGGTGAGCTCGCGACCGCCCGCAGGGTGGCCGTCAAGGGCGGCTGGGCCAAGTACGAGGCCACCTTCAAGGCCTCCCGCACCAGCAACCGCGGCCGGCTCGCCGTCGCCTCCTCCGCCGCCGCGGCCCTCGACATGGTGTCGCTGTTCCCGCGCGACACCTACAAGAACCAGCCGAACGGCCTGCGCGCGGACCTCGCCGAGAAGATCGCCGCCCTGAAGCCGGGCTTCGTCCGCTTCCCCGGCGGCTGCCTGGTCAACACCGGCTCCATGGAGGACTACAGCGAGGCCTCCGGCTGGCAGCGCAAGCGCTCCTACCAGTGGAAGGACACCGTCGGTCCGGTCGAGGAGCGCGCCACCAACGCCAACTTCTGGGGGTACAACCAGAGTTACGGCCTCGGCTACTACGAGTACTTCCGCTTCGCCGAGGACATCGGCGCGATGCCGCTGCCCGTCGTCCCCGCCCTGGTCACCGGCTGCGGCCAGAACCGGGCCACCGACGACGAGGCGCTGCTGAAGCGGCACATCCAGGACACCCTGGACCTGATCGAGTTCGCCAACGGCCCCGCCACCTCCACCTGGGGCAAGGTCCGCGCCGAGATGGGCCACCCCAGGCCCTTCGGCCTCACCCACCTCGGGGTCGGCAACGAGGAGAACCTCCCGCGCGAGTTCTTCGCCCGCTTCCAGCGGTTCCGGACCGCCATCGAGGCGGAGTACCCGGACATCACCGTCGTCTCCAACTCCGGGCCCGACGACTCCGGCACCACCTTCGACACCGCCTGGCAGCTCAACCGCGAGGGCGAGGTCGACATGGTCGACGAGCACTACTACAACAGCCCGCAGTGGTTCCTGCAGAACAACGACCGCTACGACTCCTACGACCGCAGCGGCCCCGAGGTCTTCCTCGGCGAGTACGCCTCCCAGGGCAACGCCTGGAAGAACGGCCTCGCCGAAGCCGCGTTCATGACCGGCCTGGAGCGCAACGCCGACATCGTCAAGCTCGCCTCGTACGCGCCGCTGCTCGCCAACGAGGACTACGTCCAGTGGCGCCCGGACATGATCTGGTTCAACAACCACGCCTCCTGGGGCTCGGCCGACTACGAGGTCCAGAAGCTGTTCATGACCAACGTCGGCGACCGCGTGGTCCCGTCGAAGGCCAGCACCACACCGGACGTCAGCGGCCCCCTCACCGGCGCCGTCGGCCTGTCGACCTGGGCGACGAGCGCGGCGTACGACGACGTGAAGGTGACCTCCGCCGACGGCACGCCGCTGCTGACCGACGACTTCTCCGGTGACGCCTCGCGGTGGACGCAACAAGGGGGCGGAAGCTGGAGCGTCCAGGACGGCCAGTACGTCCAGACCGACGAGGCCGCCGAGAACACCCTGGTCACGGCCGGGGACCCGGCCTGGCACGACTACGACCTGCACGTGAAGGCCACCAAGAAGGCCGGCAAGGAGGGCTTCCTCGTCGCCTTCGGCGTCAAGGACACCGGCAACTACTACTGGTGGAACCTCGGCGGCTGGAACAACACCCGGTCCGCCGTCGAGCAGGCCTCGGACGGCGCCAAGTCGACGCTGATCTCCAAGGCCGGCTCGATCGAGACGGGCCGCGCCTACGACATCGACGTCAAGGTGCGCGGCCGCCAGGTCACCCTCTACCTCGACGGCCAGGAGTGGGGCGGCTTCACCGACGACAAGCCGGCCGAGCCGTTCCGCCAGGTGGTCACCGAGGACGCCCGCACCGGCGACCTGATCGTCAAGGTCGTCAACGCCCAGCAGGCCGAGGCCCGCACGGCGATCGACCTCGGCGGCGCGAAGGTCTCCTCCAGGGCCCGCGTGACCACCCTGGCCGCCGACGCGGACGCGGTCAACACCGAGACGGACGCCCCGGTCACCCCGGTGACGTCCACCCTCCGGGGCGTCGACAGCGAGTTCACGTACACCTTCCCGGCGAACTCGGTGACGTTCCTGCGGATCGGGCAGCGCTGACCCCGGCCCGCCGGGAGACCGGCGGGCTAGGCTCTCGTACTCATGAGCGTCGTGAGGGTCTGGAAGGGGGTGCGGCGGGCCGACAGGTCCGTCGCACCCTTCGTCGTGGCGGGCAACGTCCTGGTGGGCGGTGTGCTCCTGTGGCTGGCGATCGGCGGGATCGGGAGCCCCGGCACCCGCGAGGAGGAGACCGCCGCACAGGACCTGGCGCTGCGGATCTTCGGCTGCTGGCTGCTGGGCGGAGTGGCACTGTTCGCCGTGCTCGGCATGGTCCGCTCCCTGCTCGGCCACCTCGCCGCCCTGCTCCTCACGCCCCTCGTGATCACCGTTGCCCTGATGGCCCTGGCCTGACCCCCGCCGCCGACGGCCGCGGGACCGTTCCGGGCCCACATTGCATAAACGTGCATGGAAACGTATAGTCATGCCATCCAGGAGGAGGGTTTTCCATGGTGGTACGTGCGGCGGTGGCCGGAGCGAGTGGGTACGCGGGCGGTGAGCTGCTGCGTCTGCTGCTCACGCACCCCGGGGTCGAGATCGGCGCCCTGACCGGCAACTCCAACGCCGGGCAGCGGCTGGGCGCGCTCCAGCCGCATCTGCTGCCGCTGGCCGACCGCGTACTGGAGCCGACCACGCCCGAGGCGCTCGCCGGGCACGACGTGGTCTTCCTCGCGCTGCCGCACGGCCAGTCCGCCGCCGTCGCCGAGCAGCTCGGCGACGAGGTGCTCGTGATCGACATGGGCGCCGACTTCCGGCTGGAGGACGCCGCCGACTGGGAGACGTTCTACGGCTCCCCGCACGCCGGCACCTGGCCCTACGGCCTGCCCGAACTGCCGGGTGCCCGCGCCGCGCTGGAGGGGTCCAAGCGCGTCGCGGTGCCCGGTTGCTACCCGACCGCCGTCTCCCTCGCCCTCTTCCCGGCGTACGCCGCGGGTCTCGCCGAACCCGAGGCGGTGATCGTCGCCGCCTCCGGCACCTCCGGCGCGGGCAAGGCGCCCAAGCCGCACCTGCTGGGCAGCGAGGTCATGGGCTCCATGTCGCCGTACGGCGTGGGCGGCGGGCACCGGCACACCCCCGAGATGATCCAGAACCTCAGCGCGGCGGCGGGCGAGCGGGTCTCCGTCTCCTTCACGCCGACCCTCGCGCCGATGCCCCGCGGCATCCTCGCCACCTGCACCGCGAAGGCGAGGCCCGGCGTCACCGCCGAGTCCGTGCGCGCCGCCTACGAGAAGGCCTTCGCCGACGAGCCCTTCGTCCACCTCCTGCCCGAGGGCCGGTGGCCCGCGACCGCGTCCGTCCACGGTTCCAACGCCGTTCAGATCCAGGTCGCGTACGACACCGCCACCGGCCGGATCATCGCGATCAGCGCCATCGACAACCTGACCAAGGGCACCGCGGGCGGTGCCGTCCAGAGCATGAACATCGCCCTGGGCCTCGACGAGGCCACCGGGCTGACGACGATCGGAGTTGCGCCGTGAGTGTGACGGCAGCGAAGGGATTCACGGCGGCGGGCATCGCCGCCGGGATCAAGGAGAACGGCAACCCCGACCTGGCCCTCGTGGTCAACAACGGCCCCCGCCGCGCCGCCGCCGGCGTCTTCACCTCCAACCGCGTCAAGGCGGCACCCGTGCTCTGGTCCGAGCAGGTGCTGAAGAGCGGGCAGTTGTCCGCCGTCGTCCTCAACTCCGGCGGCGCCAACGCCTGTACGGGACCGAAGGGATTCCAGGACACCCACGCCACCGCCGAGAAGGCGGCCGAGGTGCTGGGGACGGGAGCGGGCGAGATCGCCGTCTGCTCCACCGGTCTCATCGGTGTCCTGCTCCCCATGGACAAGCTGCTCCCCGGCGTCGAGACCGCCGCCGGCCTGCTCTCCGAGCACGGCGGTGAGAAGGCCGCCATCGCCATCAAGACCACCGACACCGTCCACAAGACCTCCGTCGCCGGCGGGGACGGCTGGACCGTCGGCGGCATGGCGAAGGGCGCCGGCATGCTCGCCCCCGGCCTCGCCACCATGCTCGTCGTCCTCACCACCGACGCCGACCTCGGCCCCGAGGCGCTCGACAGGGCCCTGCGGGACGCGACCCGGGTCACCTTCGACCGGGTCGACTCCGACGGCTGCATGTCCACCAACGACACCGTGCTGCTGCTCGCCTCCGGCGCTTCCGGGGTCACGCCCGGGTACGAGGAGTTCGCCGAGGCCGTCCGGGCCGTCTGCGACGACCTGGGGCAACAGCTCATCCGCGACGCCGAGGGCGCCAGCAAGGACATCAAGGTCGAGGTGATCAACGCCGCGACCGAGGCCGACGCCGTCGAGGTGGGCCGCTCCATCGCCCGCAACAACCTCCTCAAGTGCGCCATCCACGGCGAGGACCCCAACTGGGGCCGTGTGCTCTCCGCGATCGGCACCACGAAGGCCGCCTTCGAGCCCGACGAACTGAACGTCGCCATCAACGGCGTGTGGGTGTGCAAGAACGGCGGCGTCGGCGAGGACCGCGACCAGGTCGACATGCGCTACCGCGAGGTCCACATCGTCGCCGACCTCGCCGCCGGGGACGCCACCGCCACCATCTGGACCAACGACCTCACCGCCGACTACGTCCACGAGAACAGCGCCTATTCCTCATGACCGCCACCCGAAAGCACACCGCGCTGCCCAAGGCCCAGATCCTCATCGAGGCGCTGCCCTGGCTGACCCGCCACCACGGCAAGACGGTCGTCATCAAGTTCGGCGGCAACGCCATGGTCGACGAGGACCTGAAGGCCGCCTTCGCCCAGGACGTCGTCTTCCTGCGGCACGCCGGCCTCAAGCCCGTCGTCGTGCACGGCGGCGGCCCGCAGATCAGCCGCGCGCTCGACCGGCACGGCATCGTCAGCGAGTTCAAGGCCGGCCTGCGGGTCACCACCGAGGACGCCATGGACGTCGTGCGCATGGTGCTCGCCGGACAGGTCCAGCGGGAGCTGGTCGGGCTGCTCAACCGGCACGGTCCGCTCGCCGTCGGCCTCACCGGCGAGGACGCGCACACCCTCACCGCCACCAAGCACCGGCCCGAGATCGACGGCGAGCAGGTCGACATCGGGCGGGTGGGCGAGATCACCGAAATCGACACGGGCGCGATCGAGGCCCTGCTCGCCGACGGCCGCATCCCGGTCGTCTCGTCGATCGCCCGCAGCCAGGACGACCACCATGTCTACAACGTCAATGCTGATACGGCGGCTGCGGCACTCGCTGCGGCACTGGGCGCCGAGACCCTCATGGTCCTCACGGACGTCGAGGGACTCTACGAGGACTGGCCGAACAGCGACGAGGTGATCAGCCGCCTCACCGCGTCCCAGCTCGAGAAACTCCTGCCGGAACTGTCCTCCGGCATGGTGCCGAAGATGGAGGGCTGTCTGCACGCCGTGCGCAACGGCGTGACCACCGCCCGCGTCATCGACGGCCGGGTCCAGCACTCGATCCTGCTGGAGATCTTCACGGACGAGGGCATCGGCACCATGGTCGTGCCCGACGAACAGGGGGAGTCGTGAGCAACGCAGAACTGACCGCGCGGTGGCAGGGCGCCCTGATGAACAACTACGGCACCCCGCGCCTGCCCCTCGTGCGCGGTGCGGGCACGAAGGTCTGGGACGCCGAGGGCACGGAGTACCTCGACTTCGTCGGCGGCATCGCCACCAACGCCCTCGGCCACGCCCACCCGGCGATCGTCGAGGCCGTGAGCCGGCAGATCGGTTCCCTCGGCCACATCTCCAACTTCTTCATGGCCGAGCCGACCGTCGCCCTCGCCGAACGGCTCCTCCGGCTCTTCGGCCGGACCGGCCGGGTCTTCTTCTGCAACTCCGGCGCCGAGGCCAACGAGGCCGCCTTCAAGATCGGCCGGCTCACCGGACGGACCCACGTCGTCGCCACCGAGGGCGGCTTCCACGGCCGCACGATGGGCGCCCTCGCGCTCACCGGCCAGCCCGGCAAGCGGGAGCCGTTCCAGCCGCTGCCCGCCGACGTCACCCACGTGCCCTTCGGCGACGCGCAGGCGCTGGACGCAGCGGTCACCGAGGAGACGGCCCTGGTCGTCATCGAACCCATCCAGGGCGAACTCGGCGTGGTCGTCCCGCCCCCCGGTTACCTGAAGGCGGTCCGTGCCATCACCGCCGCCAAGGGCGCGCTGCTCGTGCTGGACGAGGTGCAGACCGGTGTCGGCCGCACCGGGCACTGGTTCGAGTACCAGGCCCACGAGGGCGTCCTGCCGGACGTCGTCACCCTGGCCAAGCAGCTCGGCGGCGGCCTGCCGCTGGGCGCCACCGTCGCCTTCGGCCGCGCCGCGGACCTGCTGGGACCCGGCCACCACGGCACGACCTTCGGCGGCAACCCGGTCGCCTGCGCCGCCGGACTCGCCGTCCTCGACACCATCGAGAACGAGGGGCTGCTGGAGAACGTCAAGCGGCAGAGCGAGAAACTCCGCGACGGGATCGAGGGATCCGGCCACGCCTTGATCGACCATGTCCGGGGCGCGGGCCTCCTCCTGGGTATCGTGCTCACCGAGCCGCTCGCGCCCCAGGTGCAACAGGCGGCTCAGGACGCCGGATTCCTCGTGAACGCGCCCGCCCCCGATGTCGTACGGCTGATGCCGCCGCTGAACCTCGGGGACGACGCGGTGGACGCCTTCCTCGGGGCGCTGCCCGGCATCCTGGACCAGGCCGGCACGGCGGGCGGGGAAGGACGATCCGGAGAATGAGACGACGATGAACCAGGAGCAGGACCAGGGTCAGCACGCCGGGCCTGCCGTGCCGCAGACGCGCACCGCACGCCACCGCCGGATCGTGGACATCCTCAACCGGCAGCCGGTGCGGTCGCAGAGCCAGCTGGCGAAGCTGCTCGCCGACGACGGGCTGAGCGTCACCCAGGCGACGCTCTCCCGTGATCTGGACGAGCTGAACGCGGTGAAGATCCGCAACAACGACGGCGACCTGATCTACGCGGTGCCGAGCGAGGGGGGTTTCCGCACCCCCCGGGCGCCGCTGGGGGAGTCCGCGAAGGAGGAGCGGATGCGGCGGCTCTCGCAGGAGCTGCTGATCTCCGCGGAGGCCTCCGCGAACCTCGTGGTCCTGCGCACTCCGCCGGGCGCCGCGCAGTTCCTGGCCTCGGCGATCGACCAGGCGGAACTGCACGACATCCTCGGCACGATCGCCGGCGACGACACGCTGCTGCTGATCAGCAGGGAGCCGACGGGGGGTCAGGCCCTGGCGGACCACTTGCTCCGGCTGGCCCAGAACGGCCACTGAGCGCTCCGCGGGGAGGGGCCGGGGGCCGGTCACGCGGACCGCGGGCCCGTTGGTGGCCGGTCGCGCAGTTCCCCGCGCCCCTGGGGGAACTGCAGTACTCCCGACTGAGGTGCCCCGCAGCCGCGGGCCCCGCCCCGCAGCCGCGGGCCTCACCCCCGCAGCCGCGGGCAGTCGTGCCGTTGGGGCGGCACGGGTGGGCGCGGCGGCACCCCGCGAACGCGGTGAGTGAAGCCGTCGCCTCAGCCGCGGCGTCGCTCACCCGGTAGCACCGCTCACCCCAGCCACCCCGCCAGCCCCCCGGTGCACCGCACCTCGTCGCCCGCCGTGATCAGCAGCGCCTCGACGTCCGGGAGCGACTCCAGCCACCGCAGCCCCTCCCGCGACCCCATCGCGAACGCCGCCGTGGCCCAGCAGTCCGCCCACGTCAGGCGAGGGGCCACGACCGTCACCGCGACCAGGTCGGTCACCGCGGAGCGACCCGTGCGCGGGTCGACGATGTGATCGCCCCGCTCGGCCGTGCCGGACGTCGCCACAGCCAATTCCGAGGCCCCGGCCGCGGAGACCACGGCGGCGAGACCGCCCGGACGCAACGGGTCCGACACACCCACCCGCCACGGCCGCCCCGCCCCCGGCGCACCCAGCACCTGCACGTCACCGCCCCCGTTGACGCTCACCCCCGTTGCCCCCGCCGCCGCGAGCCGCCGCGCCGCCCGCTCGACGGCCCAGCCCTTGACGATCCCGGTCGGGTCGAGACGCCCCCGGTGGCGCGTGCCGAACCAGCCGTCGCTCACCCGCTCCGCCTCCGCGGCCAGCTCCAGCACCTCGGCGACCTCGGGAGCGCACTCCCCGACGCCCAGCTCACCGCGCGCCAGCCGGCAGATCTGGCTGTCGTCGCGGTACGTGCTGAACACCTCGTCGACCCGGTGCAGCCCCGCGACCGCCTCCTCCAGCACCGCGCGCACCACAGCGGGTTCCCCGCCGCGGACGTCGAAGGAGAAGACGGTCCCCATCGCCTCCTCCGCATGACGCACCGCGGCGGGAGCCTCGGCCGGCTCGGCCACGGTGTCAGCCACCGGCCCTGTCCAGCGCCGACTGGAGCGACTGCCGGTACCCCGCGCTCGTGTAGGTGGCCCCCGACACCGCGTCGATCTCCGCGCTCTGTGCCGCGACGGCCGCCCGGTTGAGCTGCGGCACGGCCTCGGAGGTGATCCGGTCGCTCTGCCCGCCCCGGGGCGCCTGCACCGCCTCGGCCCCGGTGATCTTCCCGCCGCCGACGGTGATCCGCACCTGTACCGGCCCGTACTGCGTCTGCGCCACGTCCCCGGTGACGGTCCGCGCCTGCGCGCTCCCGGAGTTCCCGCCGTTCCCCGGCCCGGAGGACTCCGGGGACCCGGCCGCCCGCGCCTTGTCCAGCGCCGACTGGAGCGACTTCCTGTAGCCGGAACTGGTGTAGGTGGCCCCCGACACCGCGTCGATCTCCGCGCTCTGTGCCGCGACGGCCGCCCGGTTGAGCTGCGGCACGGCCTCGGAGGTGATCCGGTCGCTCTGCCCGCCCCGGGGCGCCTGCACCGCCTCGGCCTTGGTGATCTTCCCGCCGCTCACCGTCAGCCGGACCTGCACCGCGCCGTACTGGGTCCGCGCCGCGTCACCGGTGACGGTGCCGTTCCCGATGGACTGGGCGCCGCCCTGCGGCGACCGGGCCGCCGCGGGCGGGGCCGCGCCGCCGGCCGCGGCGGCCGAGCCGGGGTCGGACGCCGGCTTGAGCGACAGCAGCAGCACGATGCCGGACACGGTGGCGGCGGTCGCGAGCACGGCACGCCGGACGGGGTGACTCTTCCTCATCGTTTCCCTGGCTCCTGATCGGTGTGGATGACCCGTCGCTCACATCTCGAACGACTCGTGATGGATACGGCGCGCGGGGACCCCGGCGCCGCGCAGTGCGTCGTACACCGACTGCGCGAACCCGGGCGGCCCGCACATGAACACGTCGTGGCGGTCGATGTCCGGGATCTTCCGCCGCAGGCTCTCCGCAGAGATGTCGGGGCGCTCCCCGTGGGGACTGTTCACCGCGTACATCAGCCGGGCGCCCCGCTCCTCGGCGATCTTGGCCAGCTCGCCCCACAGCGCCAGGTCCTGCGTGCTGTTCGCCCGGTACAGCAGCGTGATGTCACCGGAGGCGCCGGGCAGCGTCTCGAACAGCGCCCGCATCGGGGTGATCCCCACCCCGCCCGCGACCAGCAGCACCTTGCCCCGGCTGCGGCGCTGCGCGGTCAGCGCCCCGTACGGGCCCTCCGCCCACACCCGCGTGCCGGGTTCCAGCTCGCGCAGCCGGGAGCTGTGGTCACCGATCGCCTTCACCGTGATCCGCAGCATCTCGGGGCGGGGCGCCGCCGACAGCGAGTACGGGTGGGAGCTGAAGCGCATCCCGGGCGCCAGGAACCGCCAGCGGAAGAACTGCCCGGCCTCCGCCCCCATCCGGTGCAGCCTGCGCCCGCGGATCAGCACGGACACGATGCCCGGCGTCTCCTCGACGACCGCCTCGACCCGCATCCGGTGCCGCATGTTGAGCCGCACCGGGGTGATGATCCGGTACCACAGGACCAGCGCGGTCACGACGCCGTACAGCCCGTACCAGAAGGTCTTCGCGGCCGGCTCGACGGCGAACTCGTTGCCGGTGGTGATCTGGTGCCAGAACGTCAGGAAGACCGCCGCGTACGTCAGCAGGTGCACGTGGTACCAGCCGTCGTACGGCAGCCGGCGCCGGACCGGGCCGATGGAGAGGAAGGCGATGACGAACAGCAGACCGGTGCCGACGGCGGCCTTGCCCATGTCCGGCAGCGTGTTGACGGAGGTGATCGTCTGCTGCACGATGTCGCCGAGGCTCCTGCCCGCCTGGCGGGCGTAGCCCCACATGATCAGGAAGACGTGGGCGAGGACCAGGTTGACGGTGTAGCGGCCGCTCATCGCGTGCCAGCGGGCGACCCGGTCCGAGCCCACCCGGCGCTCCAGCGCGGGTACCCGCGCCATCTGGAGCACCACCAGGGCCATCAGGTAGCCGGCGAGCAGACCGGTGATCCGGCCCGCGGCGACGATCCTCCCGGTGGTGTCCGCGATGGACGGTGTGCTGGTCCACCACAACCACAGCACGGCCACCGCGCCCGCACCGACGGCGAGCAGCAACGGCACGGCGGGGGAGCGGCGCGGACGGATGCGGCGCATCGTCTGGCGGCGGGCGGCACGGCCGCCGGCGAGCGTGGTGGTCACGGTTCCTCCGTGGGACTCGGCCCTTGGCCCACAGGTACGTGCCGTCACGCCGGAGCGTTCAGCGGGGATCCCGGTTCGGCGGCGGGTGATCGTCGCCCGCCCCGCGTCCCGAGGCGGGCGGGCGCGGAACCGGCCGTCACCCGGCGGCCGTCCTTCCGGTCCCACCGGGTGACCGTGCCGGACGTCGAGCCGGTGCCCGGCGCCACCGCGGTGGCCGTCCTGGCACCGCCCCCGGTGCCCGCCGTCCGGCCCGGCGGGGGCGGCGCCCGGGCGCACGGCTCAGACGGTGGAGGGGGGCAGCGGCAACGGCAGCCCGGGCAGTCCGTCCAGGCTGGTCGCGATGTACTCCTTCTTGGCGAAGTACGCGTCGAGCGAGGCGTCGTCCTCCCGCGCGAACCGCTTCCCGTGCAGGTCCCGGTCGCTCTCGTACGCCATGAAGGGCACCGCGTATCCGCAGGTGTCCCGGATCAGTTCGGCCGTCACGACGATGACGGCGCGCAGGCCGTGGACCGAGGGGTCGATGTCCGGGAAGCGGGTGAGCAGTTCCCCGAAGCGGGGGTCGTCCCGGAAGACGGGCTCGCCGCGGCCGTGCACGCGCACGATGTTCGGCGGACCCTGGAAGGCGCACCACATCAGGGTGATCCGGCCGTTCTCGCGCAGATGGGCGATGGTCTCGGCGTTGGAGCCGGCGAAGTCGAGGTAGGCGACGGTGAGTTCGTCGAGGACCGCGAAGGACCCCCTGAGCCCTTTGGGCGAGAGGTTGACCGTGCCGTCGGCGGACAGCGGGGCGGTGGCGGTGAAGAAGACCGGCTGTTCCTCGATGAAGGTGCGGAGGCGGCCGTCGATGCGCTCGTAGCTCTTTCCCATGTCCAACGATTATGGGGTCAGGTCTTTCGCCTGTCTAAGGAATTGCCGGACGGCCGGGGAAACCGTGGCCGCCCCGGCCGGCGCTTGTACGGGGCGGCCACGGCGCCTGTCACCTCACTTGGTGAGCGTGCAGGCGGCCAGGGAGTCCAGTCCGGAGGGGCGTTCGGCGGTGCGGCCGATGGCGGTGGCGATGCGGTTGACGGCGGCGACGCGCTTGTCCTTCAGGGGGCCGAGGATGGCGTTCCGGACGAAGTCGGGTCCGCCCTGTCCGACGGTGTCGGCCAGTCGCCGGTTGGCTTCGGCGATCTGCCGGTCGAGGTCGCCGAGGTTGCGTTCGACCTCGGCCTGCGCGGAGGCGGGGACCGCGGGCAGTTCGGGTGCCACGTCCGGGCAGGAGATCGTGCCCGGTCCCGCTAGCGTCCGGGCGTTCGCGTCGCCGCCGTCCCCGGACGACTCGCCGGCGAGGGCGGAGCCGGCGATCACCGCACCGGACAGCGCCAGCGCGGCGGCGCCGCCGATGAAGCCGACGCGGCGCTTGTGGTACTTCGGAAGGGCCCTGGACATGCGGATGCCTCACTCGGGTCGGGGTGTCACGGGTGTCTGCCGTGGTGTTCGGATCGGTCCGACGCGGCGCCTGCGTCCGGCGACAAGTACGCGAAAGCGGTTTCCGGTGTTCAACCCGGCCGCGGATCCACCGCAGATTGACGATTCATGCGGACTACTGCATACTCATGCATGTCAGCGAATGCACTGTGAGGAGAAACCCGTGACCGAGCGCGTCGTACTCGCCTACTCAGGCGGTCTGGACACCTCCGTCGCCATCGGCTGGATCGCCGAGGAGACGGGCGCCGAGGTCATCGCCGTTGCGGTCGACGTCGGCCAGGGCGGCGAGGACCTGGACGTCATCCGCAAGCGCGCCCTCGCCTGCGGTGCCGTCGAGGCCGAGGTCGCGGACGCCAAGGACGAGTTCGCCGAGGAGTACTGCCTCCCGGCGATCAAGGCCAACGCCCTCTACATGGACCGCTACCCGCTGGTCTCCGCGCTGTCCCGGCCGACGATCGTCAAGCACCTCGTCGCCGCCGCGCAGAAGCACGGCGCCACCACCGTCGCCCACGGCTGCACCGGCAAGGGCAACGACCAGGTCCGCTTCGAGGCCGGCATCGTCGCCCTCGCCCCCGACCTGAAGTGCATCGCCCCGGTCCGCGACTACGCCATGACCCGCGACAAGGCCATCGCCTTCTGCGAGGCCAAGGGCCTGCCCATCGCGACCACCAAGAAGTCGCCGTACTCCATCGACCAGAACGTCTTCGGGCGCGCCGTCGAGACCGGTTTCCTCGAGGACATCTGGAACGCGCCGATCGAGGACGTCTACGAGTACACGCAGAACCCCGCCCTGCCGCGTGAGCCCGACGAGGTGGTCATCACCTTCAAGGAGGGCGTCCCGGTCGCCGTCGACGGCAAGCCCGTCACCGTGCTCCAGGCCATCCAGCAGCTCAACGAGCGCGCCGGCGCCCAGGGCATCGGCCGGATCGACATGGTCGAGGACCGCCTCGTCGGCATCAAGTCCCGCGAGGTGTACGAGGCCCCCGGCGCGATCGCCCTGATCACCGCCCACCAGGAGCTGGAGAACGTCACCGTCGAGCGCGAGCTCGCCCGCTACAAGCGCCAGGTCGAGCAGCGCTGGGGCGAACTGGTCTACGACGGCCAGTGGTTCTCCCCGCTCAAGCGCGCCCTGGACGGCTTCATCACCGAGGCCAACCAGCACGTCAACGGCGACATCCGGATGACCCTGCACGGCGGCCGCGCCGTCGTCACCGGCCGGCGCTCCGAGTCGTCGCTGTACGACTTCAACCTGGCCACGTACGACACGGGCGACACCTTCGACCAGGCGGCGGCCAAGGGCTTCATCGACATCTACAGCCTGTCGTCGAAGATCGCGGCGAAGCGGGACCTGGCGTAGCCGGTACCGCCCGGCACCCCCTCACACGCACCAGCCCGACAGCCGCCTCCTCACTCACGGGTGGGGAGGCGGCGGCACATCCGGAACCTCCGAGGAGCACCAAGTGAGCAGCAACAGCGGTGACGTACGGCTCTGGGGCGGCCGTTTCGCCGACGGTCCCGCCGAGGCCCTGGCGAAGCTGTCCGCGTCCGTCCACTTCGACTGGCGGCTCGCGCCCTACGACATCGCCGGCTCGCGTGCCCACGCGCGCGTGCTGCACGCGGCGGGACTGCTCACCGAGGACGAGCTGACCCGGATGCTCGCCGGCCTCGACCGGCTGGAAGCCGACGTGGCGTCGGGCGACTTCACCGGCACCATCGCCGACGAGGACGTACACACCGCCCTGGAGCGCGGCCTGCTGGAGCGCCTCGGCCCCGACCTCGGCGGCAAGCTGCGCGCCGGCCGGTCCCGCAACGACCAGGTGGCGACCCTGTTCCGCATGTACCTGCGGGACCACGCCCGCACCATCGGCGGTCTGATCGCCGACCTCCAGGACGCGCTGACCGGCCTCGCCGAGGCCCACCCGGACGTGGCCATGCCGGGCCGCACCCACCTCCAGCACGCCCAGCCGGTGCTCTTCGCCCACCACGTCCTCGCGCACGTCCAGGCCCTGTCCCGGGACGCCGAGCGGCTGCGCCAGTGGGACGAGCGCACGGCGGTGTCCCCGTACGGCTCGGGCGCGCTCGCCGGTTCCTCCCTCGGCCTGGACCCCGAGGCGGTGGCGAAGGACCTCGGCTTCGAGCACGGCAGCGCGGCCAACTCCATCGACGGCACGGCCTCCCGGGACTTCGTCGCCGAGTTCGCCTTCATCACCGCGATGATCGGCGTGAACGTCTCCCGGATCGCCGAGGAGATCATCATCTGGAACACGAAGGAGTTCTCCTTCGTGACCCTGCACGACGCCTTCTCCACCGGCTCGTCGATCATGCCGCAGAAGAAGAACCCGGACATCGCCGAGCTGGCGCGCGGCAAGTCGGGCCGTCTCATCGGCAACCTGACCGGCCTGATGGCCACGCTCAAGGCCCTGCCGCTCGCGTACAACCGCGACCTCCAGGAGGACAAGGAGCCGGTCTTCGACTCCATCGACCAGCTGGAGGTCCTGCTCCCGGCCTTCACCGGCATGATGGCCACCCTCACCGTGCACCGCGAGCGCATGGAGGAACTGGCCCCGGCCGGCTTCTCCCTCGCCACCGACATCGCCGAGTGGCTGGTCAAGCAGGGCGTCCCCTTCCGCGTCGCCCACGAGGTGGCCGGCGAGTGCGTCAAGGTCGCCGAGTCCGAGGGCAAGGAACTGGACGAACTGACCGACGAACAGTTCGCGAGGATCTCCGCCCACCTGACCCCCGAGGTCCGGTCGGTCCTCAACGTCCCCGGCGCCCTCGCCTCCCGCGACGGCAGGGGCGGCACGGCCCCGAGCGCGGTCGCGGTCCAGCTGGCGGAGGCGAAGGCGAACGTGGCGGCCCAGCACGAGTGGGCGACGGCGAAGAAGCGGTAGGGCGGCGTCCCCGGGGACGCGGGGCTTCGCGGCGGAGCCGCGCGGGCGCGACGCGCCACGGACACCCCGCACCCGCCGGACGACCGGACGCACCGTGCTCCTGGGCGGAGCCGGGCCCACCGCGGGTTACGTTGGTCGGGAACCACACCGGACCCGACCGACGGAGCCCGCGATGCCCTTCGCCCGGCTGGCGACAGCGACCACCCCCACCTGCCACATCGGCCTCGGCCTCGCCGCCGTCGGCCGCCCCGGCTACATCAACCTCGGCCGGGACGACGACCTCGGAGCGGACCGCGGCGTCGAGGCGCTGCGCACCCGTACGCGCGAACTCCTCGACGCCGCCTACGCCCAGGGCGTCCGCTACTTCGACGCCGCCCGCTCCTACGGCCGCTCCGAGGAGTTCCTCGCCGACTGGCTGAAGGCCCGCCCCGACGTCGACGACGTCGTCATCGGCAGCAAATGGGGCTACACCTACACCGCCGACTGGTCCACCGACGCCGAGCGGCACGAGGTCAAGGACCACTCCCTCGCGGCGTACGAGCGTCAGCGCGTCGAGACCGAGGAACTGCTCGGCGACCGGCTCGACCTCTACCAGATCCACTCGGTGACCCCCGAGAGCCCCGCCCTCACCGACAAGGAACTGCACGCCCGGCTCGCGGAGGCGGCGGGCCGGGGCCTCACCGTCGGCTTCTCCACCAGCGGCCCGGCCCAGGCCGACGCCATCCGCGCCGCCCTCGCCGTCACGGTCGACGGCGAACCCCTCTTCCGTACCGTCCAGTCGACGTACAACGCCCTGGAGACCTCCGCCGGGCCCGCGCTCGCCGAGGCCCGTGACGCCGGGCTCACCGTGATCGTCAAGGAGGGCATGGCCAACGGCCGGCTCGCCGCCGCCAACGCCCCCAAGGAGCTGCGGGCCGTCGCCGAGGAGACCGGCCTGGGCCCCGACGCCGTCGCCCTCGCGGTGGTCCTGCGGCAGCCGTGGGCCGGAGTGGTCCTCTCCGGCGCGGCCACCACCGCCCAGCTCGCCTCCAACCTGCACGCCGCCGTCGTCGACCTCACCGACGACCAGCTGTCCCGCCTCGCCGTCCTGGCCGAGGAGCCGGCGGCCTACTGGGCGCGGCGCGGGCAGCTCCCCTGGCACTGAGCGGCCGGCCCTCCCGCACGCGACAGCCATGAGACCCGTACGCCCCAGGTGAGACACTCATGTCTCATCTGGGGTATGTTCGTCTCATGGCTGTCGATCGTGACCATGTACTGCGCAGCGCCGCCGCCCTGCTGACCCGTAGATCCACCGCGACCATGGACGAGGTCGCCAAGGCCGCCGGGATCAGCCGCGCCACGCTGCACCGGCACTTCGCCGGGCGGGACGCCCTGGTCCGGGCGCTGGAGGCGCTCGGGATCGCCGAGTGCGAGGCCGCCCTGACCGCGGCCCGGCCCGACGAAGGACCCGCCGCCGACGCCGTGCGCCGCCTGGTCGCCGGGATCGAACCGCACGCCCCGCTGCTTGCCTTCCTCTACAGCGAGAACCAGCTGTTCGAGGGCGAGGAGCAGAACGAGGGCTGGGCCGCGATCGACGAGCGCGTCGCCGCGCTGTTCCGGCGCGGCCAGGCGAGCGGGGAGTTCCGCATCGACCTCACCCCGGCCTGGCTCACCGAGGCGCTCTACGGGCTGCTCGCCTCCGCCGCCTGGGCGGTGGCCGAGGGCCGGGTCGCCCCCAAGGACTTCACCCACATGATCGTCGAGCTGCTGCTCGGCGGCGTACGGCGCCCGGAGGATCCGGCGCGGAGGAAGGAATCATGACCGGCGTCCTGCGGCCGGAGACCACGACCGGGACGGTGCGGCGGCCGGGCCGGTGGCTCGCGCTCTCCGTCCTCGTGCTCGCCGTGCTGCTGGTGGCCGTCGACGCGACCGTCCTCGGCCTGGCCACCCCGTACATCAGCGAGGACCTCGCCCCCACCGGTACCCAGTTGCTGTGGATCGGTGACGTCTACTCGTTCGTGATCGCCGGTCTGCTCGTCTCCATGGGCAGCCTCGGCGACCGCATCGGCCGCAAGCGGATCCTGCTCTGCGGCGCCACCGCGTTCGGCGCGATGTCCGTGCTCAACGCCTACGCGCACACGCCCGAGGTGCTGATCCTCGCGCGGGCCCTGCTCGGTGTCGCCGGCGCGACCCTGATGCCGGCCACCCTCGCCCTGATCCGCAACCTCTTCCACGACCCGCGCGAACGCAGCCTCGCCATCGGCATCTGGGGCGCGACCGCCTCCGCGGGCGCCGCCGTGGGACCGGTCCTCGGCGGCTTCCTCCTGGAACACTTCTGGTGGGGCTCGGTCTTCCTGATCAACCTGCCCGTGATGGCCGTCCTGGTGGCCGTCGGCGCCAAGCTGCTCCCCGAGTCCCGCACCCCGGCCCCCGGCCCCCGGGACCTGACCAGTGTCGTCCTGTCCCTGGCCGGCATGGTCGGCGTCGTGTACGCGGTGAAGGAGACCGCGAGCCACGGCTTCACCCGGTCCGCCGCGGCCGCCGGGCTGCTGGGCGCGGCCGCCCTGTACGGCTTCGTACGCCGTCAGCTCACCCTTCCCGTCCCGCTGCTGGACATGCGGCTGTTCCGCCACCGCGGGTTCAGCGGAGCCGTGCTCGCCGATCTGCTGACCATCCTCGGCCTGTCCGGGCTGGTGTTCTTCCTCTCGCAGTACCTGCAACTCGTTCAGGGCAGGCCTCCGTTGGAGGCAGGGCTGGCCGAACTGCCCGCCGCGATCGGCGCGGTGGCGGCCGGACTGCTCGCCGGCCGGGCCGCCCGGCGCCACTCGGTGCGCTCGGTCGTCGCCGGGGGACTGGCGGCCGTCGGTCTCGCCCTGGCCGTGCTGACGGTCATCGGACAGTCCACCGGCTACCCCCTGCTCGGGGCGGCGCTGCTGGTGGTCGGCCTGGGCGCCGGTTTCTCCTTCACGGTGACCGCCGACGTGATCCTCTCCAGCGTGCCCAAGGAGCAGGCGGGCGCGGCCTCCGCCGTCTCCGAGACGGCGTACGAACTCGGCGCGGCCCTCGGCATCGCCGTGCTCGGCTCCGTCGTCACCGGTGTCTACCGCGGCTTCACCGGCCCGGCGGGCACCCCGGCCGAGGCGCACGAGTCACTGGGCGGCGCGCTGGAAGCGGCGTCCGCACTGCCCGCGCACACCGCCGGGCCCATGCTGGACGCGGCCCGGCAGGCATTCGTCGACGGCCTCGCCCTGGCGGCGGGCACCGGAGCGACGGTCCTGCTGGCGGCGGCGGCAGCGGCGTGGTTCATGCTCCGGGGCCAGCGCCTGGACGACCGGCCCTAGAAGTGCGAGGGCCGGGTGGCCGACGGCTGGACGGCCGGCCCGAGGGGCGCGGGGCCGTTCCCCTGCGCGGCTCCGCCGCGTGGACGCGACCAGCCGCATCCGATCCGCGACTCCGGCCACCCACCAGCCTTGTTCCGGGCCGGCCGGCGTCCGGCGTTACGCCGCCTTCGCCTTGCTGGCGTACATGTCGACGTACTCCTGCCCGGACAGCCGCATCACCTCGGTCATCACCGAGTCGGTGACCGCACGCAGCACGTACCGGTCACGGCCCATGCCGTCGTACCGGGAGAACTCCATCGCCGCACCGAAACGGACCGTCACCTTGCCCGGCCGGGGCAGGCCCGCGCCGCCCGGCTGGAGCTTGTCCGTGCCGATCATGGCGAACGGCACGACGGGCGCGCCGGTCATCAGGGTGAGCCGGGCGATGCCGGTGCGGCCCCGGTACAGCCGGCCGTCGGGGGAGCGGGTGCCCTCCGGGTAGATGCCGAAGACCCTGCCCTCCTCCAGCACCCGGCGCCCGGTCATCAGCGCCGCCACCCCGCCCCGGCCGCCGTCGCGGTCGACCGGGATCATGCCGACCCCGGTGAAGAACCACGCCATCAGCCGGCCCTTGAGGCCCTTGCCGGTGACGTACTCGTCCTTGCCGATGAAGACGACCTGACGGTCGCAGACGAGCGGCAGGATCATCGAGTCGATGAAGGTCAGATGGTTGCCGGCCAGGATGACGGGACCGTCGCCCGGGATGTTCTCCGCGCCCTCCACCTGTGGGCGGAACATCAGGCGCATGATCGGACCGAGCACTGCCTTGATGAGCGCGAAGCGGGACAACGGGCCCTCCGGTGGGAAACGGACGTCGGTTCATGCCGTATGAGTCTGTGCAGGTGAGGACATTACTCGCGGCCCGGGGGGTTGCGCACATCGGGCTCGGCGGAGTTCACCGAGGTCTTACTCACTCTTGACCCGGGTTCACCTGCGGTGGCCCGCCCGTCTCCGGCGCGCAACACGGCGGTCACGCGGTGACGGAAACCGCCCGCACCCGCACGAGGCGCGGGTGCCCCGGTCCGGGCGGTCCAACCGGACGAGCCGTCACATCCCGGCCGGAATACGACAGGCGTACGTCATCCGTATGAGGGGCGTGTGCCACGCGACGTCACCCGTGTGTTCGGCCCGGGGTCTCCCGTGCGTCATCCGCGCGCGCCTACGATCGCCCCGCACCGGACGAGCCGACGGCAGGAGAGGGTCCTCATGGGAACGCGGGAGTCGAACGAACGGGCGGGCGGAACCGGACGGCGGGCCCTCCTCGGCGCGGCGGTGCTCGGCGCGTCCGGAACGGTCCTGGGAACGGGGGGCACCGCGAGAGCCGCCGACGCCCGGCACGGCGGCGGCCGGGGGCTGAAGAGCCTGCCCGTCCCCACCGTCGTGGGTCACCGCGGGGCCAGCGGCCACCGGCCCGAGCACACCCTCGGCGCCTACCAGCTCGCCCTCGACATGGGCGCGGACGTCGTCGAGGCCGGCGACCTCGTCCCCACCCGGGACGGTCACCTCGTCTGCCGGCACGAGCCGGAGATCGGCGGCACCACGGACGTCGCCGACCACCCCGAGTTCGCCGGCCGCCGGACCACCAAGACGCTGGACGGCGCCTCCGTCACCGGCTGGTTCACCGAGGACTTCACCCTCGCCGAACTGAAGCGACTGCGCGCCGTGGAGCGGATCCCCGCCAACCGCCCGCACAACACCCTCTACGACGGCCGCTGGGAGATCCCCACCTTCGAGGAGGTGCTGCGCTGGCAGGACGAGCAGACCCGCAAGCGCGGCAAGCAGGTCTGGATCTACCCCGAGACCAAGCACCCCACCTACTTCCGCGGCCTCGGCCTCGGCCTGGAGGAGCGGGTGGCGAAGCTGCTGCGCGCCCACGGCAAGGACCGCCGGAACTCGCCGGTCATCCTGCAGTCGTTCGAGCCGACCGGCATCCAGCGGCTGCGCCGGCTCGTGGACAACCCGCTCGTGGTGCTCCTGTCCGGCGCGAACAGCCGCCCCTGGGACTTCGTCGAGTCCGGCGACCCGCGCACCGTCGCCGACCTCATCACCCCCGAGGGCCTGAAGGAGATCGCCTCCTACGCCCAGGGCATCGGCCCCACCCTCGACCTGGTCATCCCGCGCGACGCGGCCGGCCGGCTCACCGAGCCGACGACCCTGGTCCGCGACGCGCACCGGGCGGGCCTGATCCTGCACCCCTACACCCTGCGCAACGAGAATCCCTTCCTGCCCGCCGACTTCCGCAAGGGCACCGACCCCGACGCCTACGGCGACGTCTTCGGCGCCTACCGGGCGTACTTCGCCACCGGCATCGACGGTGTCTTCACCGACCACCCGGACACCGGACTGCTGGCCCGCGAGGACTTCGTCAACGACTGACCCGCTCCGCCCCTTCAGGGATGATTTCGGGCCGTTCCGGGCAACCCCGCCCGGGGCGGCCGAGTCGTTGCGCGTATGACACACGAGCCGGTCACGGCGCACGAACTGGTCGTCTCCCTGCGTCCGCTGCTCACCGCGGAGGCCGCCGCCGAGGCGCCCGGCTCCGGGACCGAGCCGGGCGATCTGGAACAGGCGGTGTGGCTCCGCCTCCTGGAACGCCTCGACACCTGCGGTCCGCCGCCCGACCCCCCGGGCTGGCTCCGCCGGGCCGTCCGCACGGAGGCCCGCCGCACCCGCCGCAGGGCCCGCCGGGAAACGGCGTTGACCGGCGACCCCGCCGGCGCCGGCCACCACGATCCCGAAGGTCTCGCACTCGCCGCCGCCCGCCGCCGCGCCCTGCGGGACGCCGCACGGCGGCTGCCCGGCCGCTGCCCGGAGCTGATGGAGGCGCTGCTCTCCCCGCGCGACCCGACATACCGGGAGATCGCGGGGGAGTTGGGTATCTCACAGGGCAGTCTCGGCCCGGAACGTTCCAGATGCCTGGGATGTCTGCGTCGTTTGCTCACACAGGAGGTTGCGGCGTGCTGAGGACGGGGATAGGAGTGGGGGACGACAGATGATCAGGTGAGCGGGAGGCATGCGCACATGGGCATGAGCGTGACCATCTCTGCGGCGGCCGAGCAGGACGCGGAGCAGATCTTCAGGTTGCAGTACCTGTGCTTCCAGAGCGAGGCGGCGCTCTACGGCAACTACCGCATCGACCCGCTCGTCCAGACCCTCGACTCGGTCCGCGAGGAGGTCGCCGCCGACTGCGTCTTCGTCGCCCGCCTCGGCGACGAGATCGTCGGCTCGGTGCACGGCAGGATCACCGAGGAGGGCGCCGCGGCGATCGGCAAGCTCTGCGTCCACCCCCGCCTCCAGGGACACGGCATCGGTGCGCGTCTCCTCCGCGCCGCGGAGGCCGCCCTGGCCGGCGAGCGCGGCGCCAGGACCTTCCGCCTGCACGCCGGGCACCGCAGCGAGAGCAACCTGCGGCTGTACAGCAAGGTCGGCTACCAGCGGGTGGGCACGTCCCGGGGCGCCGACGGCGTACCGATGATCGTCCTGGAGAAGCAGGCGCAGGCCTACGCGACGACCGCCTGATCAGGACGCGCGCTGCTGCCCTGGCCGTGCCCTGCGCAGCCAGTACACGGCCGTGAGGGGCAGCAGCACCGGGATGAAGAGGTACCCCATCCCATAGTCCGACCACACGGTGGCGTCGGGGAACGCGGACGGTTCCACCAGCGTCCAGGTCCCCACGGTCAGTACGCCCACGAGCTCGGCGGCGCAGCACGCCAGCGCCGCCTTGCGGGCCGTCTCCCCGCCGCGCACCAGGGTGTAGGTGATGAAGCCGTAGACCACGCCGGCCGCCGCCGACAGCGAGTAGGCGAGCGGCGCCCGGTCGAACTCGGTGGCGATCTGGTACGCGGAGCGCGACACCGCGCCGACGACCATCACCCCGTACAGCCACACCAGCAGCAGTCCGGGGCCGCCGATCAGCCGCGTCCGGTCCGGCCCGTTCTGCGTCGCGGCCATCTCAGCCTCCCCAGATGTCATGGAGCCGCACCTCGAGCACGGCCAGCACGACACCGCTCGCGGCGACCGTCAGCGACCCCCAGCGGGAGCGCTCGCCCAGCGACATGAAGCCGGCCGCCGGGACGCACGCGAACGCGCCGAGCAGATAGGCCACGAAGACCGTCGTGCCCTGCTCCGGCTTCTCGCCCCGGGCCAGCTGCACGATCCCGACGATCAGCTGCACCAGCGCCAGCAGCGTGACCACGGCCATCCCGATGAAGTGCCAGTCCTTCGTCGGCTGGTCACGATAGGCGGCCCACCCGCACCAGGCGCCGAGCAGCAACGCGGCGACACCGGTCACCACCGTCAGGGCATCAAGCATGCCAGCGACCTTATTACGCCGGAGAACCCCCGGTGTCCCCGCCCCCGGGGGCGTCGGGCCCGGGGTCCTCAGGGACCGGCCCGGCGGCGGCCGCCCACCTGCGGATCCGCGCGTGCGCGCCCGCCTCGGGCGCCGGTTCCGGCGTGTACACCGGGCCCGGGGCGGTCTCGATCAGGTGGGCCATCGTCCAGGCGAGCCCGTAGCAGTCGTCCGGCCCGAAGCACCCGGCCAGGGCCTCCGCCTCGGCGAGGGTCAGCGGGCGCGGCATCGCCTCGAGCTGCCGCGCCCTGCGGTCGATCTCCTCTTCCTCCCCGTCCTCCTGGTCGGGCAGCGGTCCGTCCGCCACGAAGGCGCTCACCTCGGGTCTCATGCCGTGATGATCGCCACGGCCGGGGGATCCGGCAAGGTCCGGCGGGCCCGTAAGGTCGATGGCATGACCATCCATGCGCAGGCCCTGCTGTTCGACAACGACGGAACCCTTGTCTCCTCCCTCGACTCCGTGAACCGCTGCTGGACGCGGTGGGCCGCCGAGTACGGGATCACGGCCGAGGAGTTCGGGCGGGTCGAGCTGCACGGGCGGCCGGCCGCCGAGATAGCCGCCGACCTGCTGCCCGCCCACGTCGTGCCGGAGGCCGTCGCACGGATCGAGGACCTGGAGGTGGAGGACGTACCCCATGGCGGTGTGCACCTGCTGCCCGGGACCAGGGATTTCCTCGCCGCGCTGCCCGCCGAGCGCTGGGCCGTCGTCACCTCCGCCACCCGGCGCCTCGCCGAGGCCCGCCTGGAGGCCGTCGGCATCCTGCCCAAGACCCTGATCGCCGCCGACGACATCACCCGCGGCAAGCCCGACCCCGAGCCCTATCTCCTCGCCGCCCGCACCCTCGGTGTCGACCCCGCGCACTGCGTCGTCTTCGAGGACGCCCCGGCCGGGCTCCAGGCCGGCCGCGCCGCCGGCATGACCACCGTGGCCTTGGCCACAACCCACCGGGCCCACGAGCTGACCGCCGACCTCGTCGTCGAGGACCTCTCGGCCCTGTCCGCACTGGTCACCGACGGGGGAGTGGAGATCTCCGCACGTCCCTGACGCACGTCCGGCGCCGCCCCGCCACCGTCCACGGCTGTCCAGCATGCGGACAGCCGTGTTCGGTCAGGAGCAAACGTCTGTTTTACTGATCGCATGACCACGACGAGCGACCGCAGCCCTGCGACCGAGGCGCCCCTGACGCCCGGTGCTCGTTGTGCGTGTCGGTGCCGAATGTGCGCCTTCTAGAGGGCCCCCGCACCATCTGAGCCTCGCGCCCCGAAGCGAGAGCCGGCTCCCGTCCGCCCGGACGCCCCGCAGGCGCGACCGAGCCACGCCCCGCGCGCACGTTTCTCCACGGACTCCTTCGCCACACCCGCGAGAGCCGTGCCGCCCCGCTGCTTCCGACCCTGAATGCCCCGTGCCCGGCGCCCACGACGTGCCGCGCACTCGACAGTGACGGATACCCACGTGATCACCACTTCGGGCCTCACCAAGGTCTACCGCTCACGCGGCCGCGAGGTCACCGCCCTCGACGGTGTCGACCTGCACGTCCGCGAGGGCGAGGTCTACGGCGTCATCGGCCAGTCCGGCGCCGGCAAGTCCTCCCTCATCCGCTGCGTCAACCTGCTCGAACGCCCGACCTCGGGCACCGTGACCGTGGCCGGCCGGGACCTCACCGCGCTCGCCGGCCGCGGACCCAGGGCCGGCAAGGAGCTGCGGCAGGCGCGCAGCCGTATCGGCATGGTCTTCCAGCACTTCAACCTGCTGTCCTCGCGCACCGTGCAGGACAACGTCGAACTGCCGCTGGAAATCCTCGGGAAGTCGGGGAAGGAACGTTCCCGCAAGGCGCTGGAACTGCTCGACCTGGTCGGCCTCGCCGACAAGGCCAAGGCATACCCCGCCCAGCTCTCCGGCGGCCAGAAGCAGCGCGTCGGCATCGCCCGCGCCCTCACCGGCGACCCCAAGGTGCTGCTCTCCGACGAGGCCACCAGCGCCCTCGACCCGGAGACCACCCGCTCGATCCTGCACCTCCTGCGCGACCTGAACCGCCGGCTCGGCCTCACCGTCCTGCTCATCACCCACGAGATGGACGTCGTGAAGTCGATCTGCGACTCGGCCGCCCTCATGGAGAACGGCCGCATCGTCGAGTCCGGCACGGTCACCGAACTCCTCGCCACCCCCGGCTCCGAACTGGCCTCCGCGCTGTTCCCGGTCGGCGGCGAGGCCACCGGCGACGACCGCACCGTCCTCGACGTCACCTTCCACGGCGAGAGCGCGACCCGGCCGGTCATCTCCCAGCTCTCGCGCACCTACAACATCGACATATCGATCCTCGGCGCGGCCATCGACACCGTCGGCGGCCTCCAGGTCGGCCGGATGCGCATCGAACTGCCCGGCCGCTACGAGGACAACGTCGTGCCCGTCGGCTTCCTGCGCGAGCAGGGCCTCCAGATCGACGTCGTGAACCGGGACCAGCCCGCGCTGGTGAAGGAGGGGGCCAAGTGACCTGGTCCGAGATGCAGCCGCTGCTCGAACAGGCCTGTACCGAGACGCTGATCATGGTCGGCTGGTCCACCCTGATCGCCGTCGTCGGCGGCCTTCCGCTGGGCATCCTGCTCGTCCTCACCGACAAGGGCGGACTGCTGCAGAACACCCTGGTGAACAAGGTCATCGGACAGATCGTGAACATCGGCCGCTCGCTGCCGTTCATCATCCTCATGGTCGCCCTGATGAACTTCACCCGCTGGGTCACCGGCACCACCATCGGCAGCGAGGCCGCCATCGTGCCGCTCGCCATCGGCGGCATCCCCTTCTTCGCCCGTCTCGTCGAAACCGCCGTGCGCGAAGTCGACCACGGGCTGGTCGAGGCCGTGCAGGCCATGGGCGGCAACACCTGGACGATCGTCCGCAAGGTCCTCGTCCCCGAGGCGCTGCCCTCGCTGATCGCCAGCACCACCACCACGGTCATCGCCCTCATCGGCTACTCGGCCATGGCCGGCACCGTCGGCGGCGGCGGACTCGGCGACCTCGCCGTCCGCTACGGCTACCAGCGCTTCGAGACCGGTCTGATGTGGATCACCGTCGCGATCCTCGCCGTGGTCATCTCGCTCATCCAGTTCGCCGGCGACCACGCGGCCCGTGCCCTGCACAGCCGCGGCGGCCGCTCCGGCCCCTCGCCCAGGCTCCGGTTCCTCAAGGCCGGGAAGCCCGCCGCGGCCGACATCAGCAAGGTCGCGTAACCCCCCCCGAAGACCCCCCGTAATACCCGAGACGGGGCCGCACCACCCAAGGAAAGGCACTTTTCGTGCGTAACACCGCCAAGATCACCACCGCCGTCCTCGCCGCCGGAGCCCTCACCCTCGGGCTCACCGCCTGCGGTTCGGACAAGGAAGCCGCCTCCGACACCTCCGGCCCGCTGGTCGTCGCCGCGAGCCCCGTGCCGCACGCCGAGATCCTCACCTTCGTCAAGGACAACCTGGCGGAGAAGGCCGGCCTCGACCTCGAGGTCAAGGAGTTCACCGACTACGTCACGCCGAACACGGCGACCGAGGACGGCTCCGTCGGCGCCAACTTCTTCCAGACCCAGCCCTACCTCGACGACTTCAACAAGAAGAACGGCACCCACATCGTGTCCGTCGTCGACGTGCACCTGGAGCCGCTCGGCCTCTACTCCCACAAGGTGAAGAAGGCCGACGAGCTGAAGAGCGGCGCGACGATCGCCCTTCCCAACGACACCGTCAACGAGGGCCGCGCCCTGCAGCTGCTCGCCGCCAACGGGCTCCTCACCCTCAAGGACGGCGTCGGCACCGCGGCGACCCCCGCCGACATCACCGAGAACCCGAAGAAGCTCACGTTCAAGGAGCTGGAGGCGGCCCAGACCCCGCGCTCCCTGGACGACGTCGACGCCGCGGTGGTCAACGGCAACTACGCCATCGAGGCCGACCTCAAGCCCGCCGAGGACGCCCTCGTCCTGGAGACCGCCGAGGGCAACCCGAACAACAACCTCCTCGCCGTCAAGGAGGGCCAGGAGGACGACCCGCGCGTGAAGAAGCTCGCGAAGCTCCTCACCTCCCCCGAGGTGAAGAAGTTCATCGAGGACAAGTACGCCGGTTCCGTCCTCGCCTCCTTCTGATCCGGCCCCGCACCACCCATGGGGTCCACTCCGTCACAAGGGGTGGACCCCGTGGTGCGGTTCGGTGCTTTCATGCTGCATGCTGGGCAGTTCAGCAGCACCCGACGGTCTCTCAGGTTACGGAGCGGCGCATGACGAGCACCTTCCCCAACATCTCCATCAGCACGGAGCGGTTGGTGCTGCGTCCCCTCGAGACGGACGACGTCCCCGCCCTCGCCGAGATGATGAACGACGAGCAGGTCGCCGCCTGGACCGACGTCCCCCGGCCCTTCACCGAAGAGGACGCCCGCACCTGGATCGCCGAGTACGCCCCCGCCGAACGCGTGGCCGGACACGGACTCGACCTCGCCGTCACCGAGTTCCTCACCCAGCGCCTGGTCGGCGTCGTCCGGCTCACCAGGACCAACTGGCACGTGCGGTCCACCGAGATGTCCTACATCGTCGCCCCCTGGGCGCGCGGCGAGGGCTACGCCTCCGAGGCCGCGCTCGCCACCGCGCAGTGGCTCTTCGGCGACCAGAAGTTCGAACGCGTCGAACTGCGCACCGCCGCCGACAACACCGCCTCGCAGCAGGTCGCCCAGAAGATCGGCTGCATCAGCGAGGGCGTGCTGCGGGGCGCCTGCATAGCCCACGTCCGCACCGAGGACGGCGGCTGGAGCGACGTGCGCACCGACTTCATCGTGTGGAGCCTGCTGCCCGAGGACATCGAGGGCGCGGACGGACAGCTGACCGACACCGGCGAGTTCACCCGGTACACGGACTGGAACTGACTTTCGCACGGGGCACCGGCGACACGGTCCCCGGCCGCACCGGGTAGTCTCACGGAGCCCGCCCCGTGGCGGGACAGCCGACGACGACCTGCGCAAACCCCAGGAGACTGACGACGATGGCCGACCGGGTCACGGTGATCGGCTGGGACGGTTCGCCGCTGACCGACGCGGCCCGCGCCGCGCTGGGTGCCGCCACGCTGGTGGCCGGCGCCGCCCACCATCTGGCACTCCCCGAGGTGCCCCCCGGCGCCGAGCGCGTCCGGCTCGGCTCCGTCGCCCTCGCCGCCCGCCGCGTCGCCGCCCACCGCGGCACCGCGGTCGTCCTCGCCGACGGCGACCCCGGCTTCTTCGGCGTCGTACGGGCCCTGCGCGCACCCGAGTTCGGCCTCGAGGTCGAGGTGGTCCCCGGTGTCTCCTCCGTCGCCGCCGCGTTCGCCCGTGCCGGAATGCCCTGGGACGATGCCCACGTGGTCGTCGCACACCCGCGCACCCTGCGACGCGCGGTGAACGTATGCCGGGCCCACACCAAGGTGGCGGTTCTCACCTCACCCGGCGCCGGTCCCGCCGAGCTGGGCCTGCTCATGGAGGGGGTCCACCGCACCTTCGTCATCTGCGAGGAACTCGGCACCGAGCGCGAGCAGGTCAGCGTGGTCACCTCCGACAAGGCCGCCGACCACACCTGGCGCGACCCCAATGTCGTCATCGTCGTCGGCGGCCGGGCCGGCGCCGGTGAGTCCGGCGGCTGGATCGCCGGACGCGACCCCTCCACCGGCCCCCGCGGCTGGTCACTGCCCGCCGGGGAGTACGGCGGCGACCTCGGCGAGGGCGAGCGGGAACCGCTGCGCGTCTCCCAGCTCGCCCGGCTCGGACCGCGGGTCGGCGACCTGGTCTGGGACATCGGCTGCGGAAGCGGTGCCTTCGCCACCGAGGCGGCCCGCGCGGGTGCCGCGGTCATCGCCGTCGACAGCGACCCGCGCGCCTGCGCCCGCACCGATTCCACCGCCCGCCGGTACGGGGTCCAGCTCCAGATCGTGCACGGCACCGCCCCGCACGTCCTGGAGGACCTCCCCGAGCCGGACGTCGTCCGGGTCGGAGGCGGGGGAGCGGGCGTCGTCTCCGCGGTCGCCGACCGTCGTCCGCAGCGCATCGTCACGCACGCCGCCACCCGCGACGGGGCCGAACTCATCGGCCGGAACCTGGCCGAGCACGGCTACCGGGTCGAGTGCGCCCTGCTGCAGTCCGTCGAACTCGACACGAGGGCCTGGACGGAGAAGGAACGGAGCGTCGCGTTCCTGCTCAGCGGGGTGCTGCCCGCGCGCGGCGACTGATCCGATTGCCGTCCCCGTGATCGGATTGTCCGACCGTGGGGGGTAGGCTGGCCGATCGTTGTACCGCACCCGGACGCCCGGCGCTCCGTCGGCCGATGTCCCCGAACCGTGCCCGTTTCGGGGTGGGGCGCGGTACGACGGGAACCGGAGGACGCGCAACGTGGCGCAGTCCACAGCGGAACCGTCGCCGATCGAGCTGACGCGACGGCCGTGCGGCCGCGAGAATGACGGTGAAGGGCTTTGTCGCCTTTTTCGGACGGGCCGTTCGTGCCGCTGGGGACGCACGCTCGTTCTTCAGTGTGGGGCGGTCGGTGCGCCGTTCCGGGTGAGCTGGTCGTAGGAGCACTAACCGATGGGCGAGGGGTACGCATGACCGACACCGGCCAGGTCCCGGGCGAGGGACTGCCGGAGAACGCAGGCATGGTGGAGCAGCCGGGCGTCCCCGCGCCCGACGCGTACGCCTACCTCTCCGACAGTCCCGCCGAGGAAGAGGACCTGTTGCTGCCCGGCGCCCAGAGCGCCTGGGGCAACGAGATCGCCCCGCCCGTGCCGGAGCCGGTCGTCGAGACCGTGCACCAGCCGGGCCCGCACGAGACGGCCGGCCGCGACACCGGCTCGGTCGACCTCGGCGGCGTCCGGCTCCCCGAGCCGCCGCAGCCGGCACCGCCCGCGCCGCGCCGCCCGCTGCACCTCGGTCCGCCCATCCCCAACGTCAACGCCGGCCCGGTGCGCTCCCTCGCCGACCGCGGTCCCGCCGACGTGCCGGCCCGCCAGGCGGGTCCGCCGTCCCTCGGCCCCGAGTACCTCGACGTTCCGCACGCGCGCGAAGCGGCGGCACCGCAGCCCGCGGCGCCCTGGGGCGCGCAGCCCACGGTGGGCGTGGGGGCGGTGGCCGCGGAAACGGTTGTTCCGGTTCCGGGGCAGGTGGGCGCGGCCCAGGCGGTCGTGACCCGCGTCGCCACGGAGGCGGGGGGCGCCGCGGGCGCGGTCCCCGGTGAGGCCGAGGCCGCGCCGAACGTTTCGGCCGGGGGCGGGGAACAGGGGTCCGTACCGGTCCCGGCCGTGGATCACGGCCTGCCCGGCACGTCCGCCGCCGGGCCCGCGCAGGGGGCCGGTTCGCCGCAGACCGCCGAGGCGGCCCAGGTGCCCGGACCCGGGCTCGCACCGCCCGCAGGGTCCACTGCTCCGGAGCACGTCCAGGAGCCGGGGGCGTCCCCGGCCGTCGAAGTTCCGGTCGCCGAGGTGCCGGTCGCCGAGGTGCCGGTCGCCGAGGTGCCGGCCGTCGAGGTGCCGGCCGTCGAGGTGCCGGCCGTCGAGGTGCCGGCCGTCGAGGTGCCGCCCGCCGAGGTGCCGCCCGCCGAGGTGCCGCCCGCCGAGGTGCCGGTCGCCGAAGTTCCGCCCGCCGAGCCGGAGTACGTCCGGCCGGCCGAGGTGCCGCAGGCCGGTCAGGCACCGGTCGCCGGGCCGGCCGCGTCGGCCGTCCTGCCGGACCCCGCTCAGCTGCCCGAGGCACCGCAGGCCGCCGTTGCCGAGCACGCCCCGGGGGCGGATGCCTCCCACGGCGCTCAGGTACCGGCTCCCGACCCCGACGCACCGCAGGCCGGCGAGGCGGCGGGCACGGAGGCCGCCGTGCCGGCGCAGGTCCCCGCGGCGGAGGCGTCGCAGGACGCCCAGGCGCCGGGTGCGGTGGCCGCCGCTCCGGAACACGCCCAGGAGGCCGGGGCTCCGCCGGCTGTCCAGCCGTCCGGCCCGGAGCCCGCCGCGGCGGAGTCCCCGCAGGGGCCCGAGGCGTCCCAGGCGGTCCGGGCACCGGATGCCGACGCCGCTGCGGCGCAGGCCGTCGAGCCGCAGGCCGGCGAGGTGGTCGGCACGGGGGTTGCCGAGACCGTTCCGGTGTCGGGTGCGGAGGCTCTCGCTCCGGAGCACGTCCGGATGCCCGAGGCCTCCCCGGACGCCGCCGCGCCGGGCGACGGCACCGCCGTACTCCCCGGTACTCCCGCCGCCGAGGCGGACGGCCCCGCGGCCGGAACCGCTGTCCCCGCTTCCGGGACGACGGGCGGCGACGCCCTCGCGGAGGCCCCCGTGCCCGAGGCCCCGGCCGCCGCCGGCCCGGAGGCGCCCCGTGCCGCCGACGAGGCGGCCGACGCCGCTCCCGTGACCGACACGGCAGCCTCCGAACCCGGCGTGGCCCCGGTCCAGGGTTCCCAGCAGCCTCCCGCCACCCACCCGGAGCCCGGGCAGGTCCGGCCCGTGGGGGAGTCCGTCCCCGTGGACGGCTCCGTGCCCACCGCCCCGCAGTCCGTGCCGGCCCCGCCCCAGGGCGTGGCCGTCCCGGCCGGGGAACCCCGCGAGGCGGACGCCGAACCCGCGCAGGACCCGGACGACCTCGACACCCGGGGCGCCGGCGCGGAGACGGAAGCCGCGCGGCCCACCGGTCCGGCCGCCCCCGGCTACGACGACGTCGAGCGCGAGGCCGTACTGAAGGTCATGCGCGAACGCCGGGACATCCGCAACGGCTTCCGCAGCGACCCCATCCCGCACGAGGTGCTGCTCCGCGTCCTGGAGGCCGCCCACACCGCGCCCTCCGTCGGCCACTCGCAGCCCTGGGACTTCGTCGTCATCCGCTCCGCCGAGACCCGGCGCGGCATGCACGAACTGGCCATGCGCCAGCGCGACGCCTACGCCCGGTCGCTGCCCAAGGGCCGGGCCAAGCAGTTCAAGGAACTGAAGATCGAGGCCATCCTCGACACGCCCGTGAACATCGTCGTCACCGCCGACCCCACCCGCGGCGGCCGGCACACCCTCGGCCGGCACACCCAGCCGCAGATGGCGCCGTACTCCTCCGCGCTCGCGGTCGAGAACCTCTGGCTCGCCGCCCGCGCCGAGGGCCTCGGCGTCGGCTGGGTCAGCTTCTTCGACGAGCGCGAGATGGTCCGTGCGCTGGGGCTCCCCGAGCACCTCGAGGTCGTCGCCTACCTGTGCGTCGGGTACGTCGACGAGTTCCCGGACGAGCCCGAGCTGATGCAGGCCGGCTGGTCCAAGCGCCGGCCGCTGTCCTGGGTCGTGCACGAGGAGACGTACGGCCGTCGCGCCCTGCCCGGAGAGGACCCCCACGACCTGCTCGCCGAAACCGTCGCTCAGATCCGCCCGCTGGACGCCAAGGCGCTCGGCGAGGCGTGGGAGCGCCAGAAGCGCATGACCAAGCCGGCCGGGGCGCTCGGCATGCTGGAGATCATCTCCGCCCAGTTGTCCGGCCTGTCCCGCCAGTGCCCGCCGCCCGTCCCGGAGCCCGCGGCCGTCGCGATCTTCGCGGGCGACCACGGGGTGCACGCCCAGGGCGTCACCCCCTGGCCCCAGGAAGTCACCGCCCAGATGGTGGCCAACTTCCTCGGCGGGGGAGCGGTCTGCAACGCCTTCGCCGCCCAGGTCGGCGCCGAGGTCTGCGTCGTCGACGTGGGCGTCTCCTCCGACCTCCCGGCCACCCCCGGTCTGCTGCCGCGCAAGATCCGCGCCGGTACGTCCGACATGACCGCCGGGCCCGCGATGACCCGCGAGGAGGCCAAGAAGGCCATCGAGGTCGGCATCGAGACCGCCCGCGACCTGGTCGCGGCCGGCAACAAGGCCCTCCTCACCGGTGAGATGGGCATCGCGAACACCACCGCGTCCGCCGCCCTCATCTCCGTCTTCACCGGCGCCGACCCGGCGGAGGTCACCGGCCGCGGCACCGGCATCAACGACGAGACCCTCGCCCGCAAGACCGAGGTCGTCCGCCGCGCCCTCGAACTCCACCAGCCGGACCCGGCCGACCCCGTCGGAGTCCTGGCCGCGGTCGGCGGCTTCGAGCACGCGGCCATGGTCGGCCTGCTCCTCGGCGGCGCGTCGCTGCGCACGCCGGTGATCCTGGACGGCGTCAGCGCCGGTGCCGCCGCCCTGGTGGCCCGGGCCATCGCCCCCGAGGTGCTGGCGGCCTGCATCGCGGGTCACCGCAGCGCCGAACCCGGCCACGTCGCCGCCCTCAACAAACTGGGCCTGCGCCCCCTGGTCGACCTCGACCTCCGCCTCGGCGAAGGCACGGGCGCGCTGCTGGCGCTCCCTCTCGTGCAGAGCACGGCCCGGGCCATGCACGAGGTGGCGACCTTCGATTCGGCAGGGGTGACCGAGAAGTAGCCCGGACGGCTGTGGGCCATCGTTCCGCAGGGCGGAACGGGTGGGCACAGCCGTCCACCCACCCGCACGTGCGGGGCCGGGGGCAGCGCCCCCGGTTCCGGGAAGGGGCGGGCCGGGGAAAACACACCCCGCCCGCCTGGGCCCCCACCGGACGCGTGCTTAAAATCCCCACGTCAGGCCCGCTCCGAAGCCGCAGCGTGCCCGCTGACCCACCGCTTGTCCGAGGAGCCTCACCTGATGGCCGAACACCCCGCCTACCCCGTAGGCCTCCGCCTCACCGGCCGCCGGGTCGTCGTCCTCGGCGGCGGCCAGGTCGCCCAGCGCCGCCTCCCCGCCCTGATCGCCGCCGGCGCCGACGTCCACCTCGTGTCCCCCGAGGCCACCCCCTCCGTGGAGGCCATGGCGGACGCCGGCGAGATCACCTGGCACCGGCGCCCCTACGCCGAGGGCGACCTCGCGACCGCCTGGTACGCCCTCATCGCCACCAGCGACCCCGGGGCGAACACCCGTGCCTCCGCCGAGGCGGAAGCGAACCGCGTCTGGTGCGTCCGCTCGGACGACGCCGACGCGGCGACGGCGTGGACCCCGGCCACGGGCTCCAGCGAGGGCGTCACGGTGGCCGTCCTCACGACGGAGGCGCGCGGCCGCGACCCCCGCCGCACCGCCGCCATCCGCGACGCCGTGGTCGAGGGCCTGCGCGACGGCACCCTGGTCGCCCCGCACCACCGCACCCGCACCCCGGGCGTCGCCCTCGTCGGCGGCGGCCCCGGAGACCCGGACCTGATCACCGTGCGCGGCCGCCGCCTGCTCGCCGAGGCCGACGTCGTCATCGCCGACCGGCTCGGCCCGCGCGACCTGCTCGCCGAACTCCCGCCGCACGTCGAGGTGATCGACGCGGCGAAGATCCCCTACGGCCGTTTCATGGCCCAGGAGGCCATCAACAACGCGCTGATCGAGCACGCCAAGCAGGGCAAGTCGGTGGTCCGGCTCAAGGGCGGCGACCCGTACGTCTTCGGCCGCGGCATGGAGGAACTCCACGCGCTCGCCGAAGCGGGCATCCCCTGCACCGTCGTCCCCGGCATCTCCAGCTCCATCTCGGTCCCGGGCGCGGCCGGCATCCCCGTCACCCACCGCGGTGTGGCGCACGAGTTCACCGTGGTCAGCGGCCATGTCGCCCCCGACGACGAGCGCTCCCTGGTCGACTGGCCGTCCCTGGCCAAGCTGACCGGCACCCTCGTCGTCCTCATGGGCGTCGACAAGATCGGCCGGATAGCCGAGACCCTGGTGGCGAACGGCAAGTCCCCCGAGACCCCGGTCGCCCTCGTCCAGGAGGGCACCACGGCCGCCCAGCGCCGGGTCGACGCCACCCTCGCCACGGTCGCCGAAACGGTCGTCGCCCAGGAGGTCAGGCCGCCGGCCGTCATCGTCATCGGCGAGGTCGTCGCCGTGGGCCCGCGCGGGACGGCGTGACATGGCCGAACCCGTCACCGTCGACGATCCCGGCGACCCGCGGCTGCACGACTACACCGGCCTGACCGACGTGGAACTGCGCCGCCGCCGCGAACCCGCCGAGGGCCTGTTCATCGCCGAGGGCGAGAAGGTCATCAGGCGCGCCGGGGAGGCGGGCTACGCGATGCGGTCGATGCTGCTGTCCGCGAAGTGGGTCGACGTCATGCGCGACGTCATCGACCGGACCACCGCGCCGGTGTACGTCGTCGACCCCGCGCTCGCCGAACAGGTCACCGGCTACCACGTGCACCGCGGCGCGCTCGCCTCGATGCAGCGCACACCGCTGCCCACGGCGGCCGACGTGCTCCGGACCGCCCGCCGCGTCGTCGTCATGGAGTCGGTCAACGACCACACCAACATCGGCGCGATCTTCCGCTCCGCGGCGGCCCTCGGCATGGACGCCGTCCTGCTCTCCCCGGACTGCGCCGACCCCCTCTACCGCCGCAGCGTCAAGGTCTCCATGGGCGCGGTCTTCTCCGTGCCGTACGCCCGTGTCGACACCTGGCCCCAGGGACTGGACACGGTGCGCGGGGCCGGGTTCGGGCTGCTCGCCCTCACCCCGGACGAGAAGGCCCTGCCCCTGGACGAGGTGGCGCCGCACCGTATGGACAGGGTGGCCCTGATGCTGGGCGCGGAGGGGACCGGTCTGTCCGACCGAGCCCTGGCCGCCGCCGACACCTGGGTCCGCATCCCGATGTCGCACGGCGTCGACTCCCTCAACGTGGGAGCCGCCGCGGCGGTCGCCTTCTACGCGGTGGCCACGGGGCGTCCGCGGGAGTAGCGGCCCGGTCGCCGTCGGCCGCCGTGGCCGTCGAGTGCCCGGCCGGGGCCCTGGCAGCCCCTCGTACCGTCGAGTGCCCGGCCGGGACCCTGGCACCCTCCGTACCGTCGAGTTCCTAGCCGGGGCCCTGGCAGCCCTGCACCAGCGCGATGCCCAGCGCCACCAGCAGCGTCACGACGACGAACACGAACAGCCGCTGTCTGAGCAGCCGCGGATTGGCCGGCCGCAGGCCGGTCCCGGTCGTCCGGGGTCCCGGACGACGGGCGCCGGTGCCGGACCGCGTGGTGTTCCGGGACGCCGGCGTGGGGCGCGAACCGGACCGGGACGGGGTGCCTCCGCGCGGGGAGCCGTCGCGCGAGGAGCCGCCGCCCCGCGAAGGGGGCACGCTCCGGTTGTTCCGCCCGGAGGACGGACCGCTGTTCCTGGGTGCGGGGCCGCGTCCGCGCGGCGGCGGGGTTCCCTGACCGCCCTGCCGGCGCCGCGCCCGGTCCGGGTAGGTGTCCGCGAGCCGTCCGGTGGGCCGCTCCGTCTCGGCGGCGCGCGGGGCCGGCGGACGCACATCGGCGAGGCCCTGGGCCTCCCGCGCGGCGATCTCCTTGAGCCGCAACGACAGTTGGAGCGTGCTGGGCCGCTCCTCGGGGTCCTTCGCCAGGCACGCGCGGACGAGGGGGGCCAGGGCGTCCGGGACGCCGTGCAGCTGGGCCTCCTCGTGCACCACGCGGTACAGCATCACCTCGGAACTGCCGTGCCCGAAGGGCGAGTCGCCCATCGACGCGTACGCGAGCGTGGCACCCAGCGAGAACACGTCCGTGGCCGGGGTGACGGCCGCACCGCGCACCTGCTCCGGAGCGAGGAAACCGGGCGAGCCGACCGCCGTGCCGACGTGCGTGAGCGTCGACGCGCCGGTCGCCCACGCGATGCCGAAGTCGATGATCCGCGGACCCTTCGGGGACAGCAGGATGTTGGACGGCTTGAGGTCCCGGTGCACCACACCGGCCTCGTGCACGGCGACCAGCCCCTCGGAGAGGGCCGCGCCGACGGCGGCGACGTCGGCCGCGCCGAGCGGCCCCTCGTCGGCGACCTTGTCGTGCAGCGAGGGTCCCGGCACGTACTGCGTGGCGAACCAGGGACGGTCCGCGTCGAGGTCCGCGGCCACCAGCCGGGCCGTGCAGCCGCCGCGGATGCGGCGGGCCGCCGAGACCTCGCGCGCGAACCGCGAGCGGAACTCCTGGTCCTCGGCCAGGTCGGGCCGGATGACCTTCAGCGCGACCCGCTGCCCCTTCTTGTCGGAGCCCAGGTAGACCACGCCCATCCCGCCCGCGCCGAGTCGTCGGTGGAGCCTGAAAGAGCCGACGACGCGCGGGTCCTCGCGCCTCAGGCGCATCATCGCCATGTTCATCCCCGCTGCCCGGTCCTGTGACGTGCCACAGCTTACGTTTCCACGGCCGTCCGTGCGCAGAGGCCGCGCCCTCTCGAAGCGGTGGATTGTCAGTGCCTGGTGGGAGACTTGAAGGGTGGTCGGGGAGCGTGCGGGCAGGCCTGGTTCGCGCGGCTGGCGATCCCAACCACCCGACGGCGAAGGGGGATTGATCGCATGAAGGGTGACCGCGTGGAGATCGTCGTGGACGCGGGGGACACGACGCGCACGTACGAGGTGGTGGCGAGCAGGGCGGGGCGCCGGGTGGAGACGGCTGTGCGGCGGGGGGTGGTGGAAGTGAGCGAAGTCACCCGAACCGGGGCCGTGGTGCGGACGGCCCGGTTCATGGCGAACCGGGTGCTCGCGCTGGTGGAGCAGCCGGTGCCGCGGGAGGACGGCTCGGAGAAAGCGGGACGGAGCGGGCGGCCCTTCGGGGATGTCCCTGAGGCGTAGCGCCCCGTCTCCACCCAGGGGAGTACACCGCGGGGAGGGGCTCATCCTCCGGGAGGCCCGGCAATCGGTACGAGGGCATGACGCCGGGGGAGGGACGGGCGCCTAGATTTGAGGTCAAGCGGCGGGTGCAGCACTCGTCCCCCGAGGTCAGACGCCCGCCGCTGCCAACGACAACAGAAACGGTCAGGAGAGGGACCATGGCGTACACGGCACCGCGGACACTGGTCCGCACGCGGGAGAACGGCGAGGGGCGTCGCCATCCGCTGGTGGCGACGCTGATGGCCCTTCCCCTGGCGGTCCTGCTCCTCCTCGTCTTCGACGGGTGGGAGACGGTGGCCGCACAGGCGTCGTCCGTGGGCGAGATGCTGGGGCGCTGAACAGCGACCCCAGGCCCGGAAGAGCGGTCCGGGCGGGGACATCCACCCATGAAACCCCGTGGGGACGGGGGTGCGGCGGACGGCAAAATGCCGGCGCAGCTGGGGAGCTGCGCCGGCATTGCTTTGCCTGCGGCGCGGGTGCGGCTTCGGCAGGGTCGCCGTAGCGCCCACTGTCCGGTGGGTGGGTCGGGGCCGGGTCGGGGGTGTCCGTCCTCGGACCGGCGCGGATCACGTTCTCTGGAAGGGGTGCGGGGTGCGGACGCGCCGGCCACTGCGGGCGGCCACCCCCGCCCCGTCCCCTCCGCGCCGTACGCGGCTATCCGTCCCCGCCACCCCCGCGGGCAGCCGCTGCCGCCACCCCTGCTCCCGCGGGCAGACCCCCGCTCCCGCGGGCAGTCGTGCCGCTGGGCGGCACGGGTGGGCGCTGGGGGTCCCCCCTCTGGGGGAGGCACCCCGCAAGCGCTGGGCTGCGCAACCTCCCCCGGACCACACCCACGCGCGGGTGCCCCGCAAACGCAGGGCCGCGCCGGCCCACCCGGCAGCGCACGCTCACCTCACCTCACCCGACCCGACCCGGCGAACGGCCCCGTACCCTCACCCCGTGACCACGGACCTCCTCCCCGCCCTGACCGCCCACGTCACGGCAACGGCCCACACAACCCCCCGCACCTGCCACTGCACCACCGCCACCCTCGCCGCCCGCGAAGACGCCACCGTCGTCCGACACGCCGGCACCGTCGCCAAGGCCCACGCCCCCGACGCCGACCCCACCGAGCTGACCCTCCGTCTCACCGTGGCCACCCGGCTCCCCGGCGTCCTCCTCCCCCCGCTCACCCCGGAACCCGCCGAACTGCACGGACGGCTCGTCACCCACTGGCCGTACGGCACTCCCGTGGACCCGGACGACCCGGACGCCGCCCCCTGGGAAGCCGCGGCCACCCTCCTCGCCCGCCTCCACCGCACCCCCGCCCCCACCGCCGTACCCCCCATGCGCGGCCCCGCCAAGGCGGCCCGCGCCGTCGCCCTCCTGCGCACCGCCGCCCCCCACCACCCCGCCACCGCCCCCGTACTGCGCGCCTGGGCCGCCCTCCCGCCCTGGGCCCGGGGCGAGGCCGCCATGCCGGACACCGCCACCCTCTGTCACGGCGACGTCCACCTCGGTCAGCTCGTACGCCACCCCGCGCACCACGGCCCCTGGCTGCTCATCGACGTCGACGACCTCGGCACGGGCGTACCGGCGTGGGACCTGGCCCGTCCGGCGGCCTGGTACGCCTGCGGACTGCTCGCCCCCGACGAGTGGCACCGCTTCCTGACCGCCTACCGCACGGCCGGCGGCCCGGCCGTACCGTCCGACGGGGACCCCTGGACCGCGCTGGACGTGCCGGCCCGCGCCCTGACGGCCCAGGCCGCCGCCCGCGCCGTCACCAAGGCCGTCGTGGCAGGCCGTCCCCTGGACGAGGTGGAGCAGTCACTGGTCGACGCCTGCGCGCGCATGGGCTCCGTCCGTTCCGTCGGGGTGAGCCGAAGTTCCGCGACGTAGGCTGCAACCGACCCGCAGCCGGACAGAGTCTGTCCTGGCGATACGCGAAGCAGGAACGACCGGCGAGGAGTTGAACCGATCATGCAGTGTCCGAAGTGCCGTGCCCCGATGCACACCTACAACCGCAACGGTGTCCAGATCGAGCAGTGCAGCGGGTGCCGAGGCATCTTCCTCGACTACGGCGAGCTGGAGTCGCTGACCCGGCTGGAGGCCCAGTGGGCGCAGCCCGCCCCGCCGGCCCCGCCCGCCCCGCAGGCGTACCCGGCCGCGCCGGCCCCCGCCTGGGGCGCCCCGCACGGCCACCACGGTCACCACCGCCACAAGAGCTTCGGGCACATGCTCTTCTCCAGCTGACGGACGCACGACGAAGCCCCCGGTCGGACGACCGGGGGCTTCGGCGCTGTGGACGATACTGGGATTGAACCAGTGACCTCTTCCGTGTCAGGGAAGCGCTCTCCCGCTGAGCTAATCGTCCTCGGGACCACGACCACTCCACAGAGTGGATCATGGGCACTGCGTGCGCGATACTGGGATTGAACCAGTGACCTCTTCCGTGTCAGGGAAGCGCTCTCCCGCTGAGCTAATCGCGCGGGGGATCCGGAGATCCAGTGGACGATACTGGGATTGAACCAGTGACCTCTTCCGTGTCAGGGAAGCGCTCTCCCGCTGAGCTAATCGTCCTTGGAGGTGGAGACGGGATTTGAACCCGTGTAGACGGCTTTGCAGGCCGTTGCCTCGCCTCTCGGCCACTCCACCAGGAGTGCAGGGGGCCGGGAAGCCCCCTCTTCCTTCGAGCGGACGACGAGGCTCGAACTCGCGACCTCAACCTTGGCAAGGTTGCGCTCTACCAACTGAGCTACGTCCGCCTGTCGTTTCGGTCGGCTTGCGCGTCCCGGCGACGAACTGAACTCTAGCGGATTCCGGGGCCAGTACAAAAACCCGTTTGTGCAGCGTGCTGCGCTGCGCCTGCTCACGGACGTGCCCAGGTCACCGGAACCGCGCCCGCCATAGACTCGTCGCGTGCCGGACCTGCCCCCTCTCGCCCGCTTCGGCGACCGCGTCGCCACCGGGCTCCTCGACGTCACCGACGACCCCGCCGCCCTGGACTCCACGGGTTTCTGGGCCGTCGCCGCCGACTTCGAGGGCCGTCTGACCTGCGCCCGCTTCCGCGAGGTCCGGGAGCGGCCGGTTCCCGCCCCCGTGCCGGGGGCCTGGCGGGGGCCGGCGGCCGGTGACTGGACGTCCTCGCTCGACCATGGCGCGTACACGGCGGCCGTACGCCGTATCCGCGACCACATAGCCGCCGGCGAGGTCTACCAGGCGAACCTCTGCCGCGTCCTGTCCGCGCCCGTGCCGTCCGGCGCCGACGTGGACGCCCTCACCGCCCTGCTCGCCCGGGGCAACCCGGCCCCGTATGCCGGAACGATTCGCCTGCCCGGCCACGGGGTGGAGATCGCCACCGCGTCGCCCGAGCTGTTCCTGCGGCGGGAGGGCCGGGTGGTCGAGTCCGGGCCGATCAAGGGCACCGGGCGCACCGAGGCCGACCTGCTGGAGAAGGACTACGCCGAGAACGTGATGATCGTCGACCTGGTCCGCAACGACATCGGACAGGTCTGCGGCACCGGCACGGTGACCGTGCCCGACCTGTGCGCCGTCGAGAAGCACCCGGGCCTGGTCCACCTCGTGTCGACCGTGCGGGGCGAGCTGCGAGGCGGCGCGGGATGGCCCGAGCTGCTCGGTGCCGCCTTCCCGCCCGGCTCCGTCACCGGCGCGCCCAAGTCCAGCGCGCTGCGGATCATCGGCGCCCTGGAGACGACGCCCCGCGGCCCGTACTGCGGCGGCGTCGGCTGGGTCGACGCCGACCGCGGCACCGGCGTGCTCGCGGTGGGCATCCGCACCTTCTGGATCGACCGGGCCACGGGCGGCGACGCCGTCCTGCGGTTCGGCACCGGCGCCGGGATCACCTGGGGCTCCGACCCCGAGGGGGAGTGGCGGGAGACCGAGCTGAAGGCATCCCGGCTGCTCGCGGTAGCGTCGGGAACGTACGAGATGAGTGAAGGGACCCAGAGGTGAAGATCTGGCTCGACGGCGGGCTGCAGGACACCGAGTCCGCCCGCGTCTCCGTCTTCGACCACGGACTGACCGTGGGCGACGGCATCTTCGAGACGGTGAAGGCCGTGGCCGGCCGTCCGTTCGCGCTCACCCGGCATCTCGACCGGCTGACCCGGTCGGCCCGCGGGCTCGGACTGCCCGACCCCGACCTCGACGAGGTCCGCCGCGCCTGCGCCGCCGTCCTCGAGGCCAACCCGATGCCGCTCGGCCGGCTGCGCATCACCTACACCGGCGGCCACGGCCCGCTCGGCTCCGACCGCGGCGAGCACGGCCCGACCCTCGTGGTCGCGCTCGGCGGGACCACCCGCCGCCCCGACTCCACCGCCGTCATCACCGTGCCCTGGACCCGCAACGAACGCGGGGCGCTCACCGGCCTGAAGACCACCTCGTACGCCGAGAACGTCGTCGCCCTCGCCCGCGCACACGACCGCGGCGCCTCCGAGGCGCTGTTCGGCAACACCGTCGGGCAGCTCTGCGAGGGCACCGGGTCGAACGTCTTCGTCGTCCTCGACGGCGAGCTCCACACCCCGCCGCTCGCCTCCGGCTGCCTCGCCGGCATCACCCGCGCCCTCGCCGTCGAGTGGACCGGCGCCCAGGAGACCGACCTGCCGCTGGACGCCCTGGAGCGGGCCGAGGAGGTCTTCCTCACCTCCACCCTGCGCGACGTACAGGCCGTGCACCGCGTCGACGACCGCGAACTGCCCGGCGCCCCCGGTCCGGTGACCGCCAAGGCCATGCGGATCTTCGACGAGCGCTCCGGGGCCGACCTCGATCCGTGACGGACCCGGAACCCGGCCGGTCCGGGGCGCGGACGGAAGGGGCGGGCCCGCAGGGCCCCGGCCGAGGGCGGTGGTGGGCGACGGGAGGGTGGGTAGAACACCTTCGATGACCACCACCCTGCGGCCGGTCGAGCCGCTTCAACGGAATCCCGACGGCACGCGCTCGCGCCACTACCAGGTGTGCGTGAACAGCCGTCCCGTCGGGGCGATCCGTCTCGGCACGCATCCCGTCTTCGGCGACGCCGTCGCCCGGATCACGAGCCTGCGCATCGAGGAGCCGGACCGGCGGCGCGGCCGGGGCACGGTGGCCGCGCTCGCCGCGGAGGAGGTGGCGCGCGGCTGGGGGTGCCGCCGTGTCGAGGCGACGATCCCCGCCGGCTCCCGGGCCGCCCTCGGGCTCGCCACGGCGCTCGGCTACGTCGTGCGCAACCGGACGATGGAGAAGGCCCTCCCGGACACCCCGCCCGCGCTTTCGGGAGGCGGCGCGGCCCGGCCCATGACGGAGGACGAGTTCGGGCCCTGGCTGGCCAAGGGCCGGGAGGACTACGCGGGGGAGTGGATCCGGCGCGGGGTGCCGGAGGCCGAGGCCCGGGCCAAGGCGGCGGACGACCACGCCGCGCTGCTGCCCGACGGCCACGCCACCGAGGGCATGCTCTTCAGCGTCCTCGAACACGAGGGCGCGCCCGTGGGCACCCTGTGGCTGTCGGTGCGCGGGGAGCGGGCCTACGTCTTCAAGGTCGAGACCGCCCCCGCCCACCGCGGCCGGGGGCACGGACGTGCGCTCATGCTGCTCGCCGAGGCCCAGGCGGTCGCCGCGGGCAACCGGCTCATAGGGCTCAACGTGTTCGCCGGGAACACCCCGGCCGAGCGGCTCTACGACTCACTCGGCTACGGCACGACGCAGTACTCGATGTACAAGCCGCTGCTGTGACGACGGGCGGGCCCCGGGGGATTCGGGGGTCAGCCCCCCTGCCCGGCCAGCAGCCGGTCCGCGATCTCCTCGACGCGTTCGCGCAGGCCCTCCTGGCTCCTGCCGCCGTCGAGGCGCTCACCGCCGATGACGTACGTCGGGGTGCCCGTCACCCCGATCGCCTTGCCCTCGGCCTGGTCCGCGTCCACGATCAGGATGTGCCGTCCGTCGATCAGCGCGGTGTCGAACTCCTCGGCGTCCAGACCGAGCTCCCGGGCGACCTCGACGAGGAAGGCCTCCCCCCGGCGGTCCAGCTCCTCGACCCGTCCCAGCACGGCCTCGACGTACGGCCACCCCTGCCCCTGCTCCAGCGCCTCCTCGGCGGCCTGGGCGGCGGCGAAGGCGTGCTTGTGCTTCTCCAGCGGGAAGTGCCGCAGCCGCAGCTCCAGGCGGTCGCCGTAGCGGGCCCGCAGGGCACGGAGGTCGTCGAGGGCGCTTCGGCAGTCCGGACACTGCAGCTCGCACCAGACGTCGAGGACGGGGGCGGCGGGACGGGCGGGGGAGGAGTCACTCATGGTCACAGTCTCCCAGCCGGACCGCCGACCACCCAATCGGATGCAGGACGCCCCGGAGCGGGCCCGGGGCCGGGGCCCGCCCTCCCGCCCGTCCGGCGCCGAGGGCCGGAGCGGGGCGCCCACCGGCACCTGCGGAGGAGCGCCGACCCGGAGATGTCCCTGATCTCCGGCCGGAGCATGGCCCGGCGGGACCCCGCAGGTGCAGGATGGAAGGGACGAAGCGCCACAACGACCCCGCCCGCCTTGGAGGACCGGATGATTGCCGAGACCGTCTGCTCCGCCGTCTCCGCGGCAGGCCTGGGCATCGCCGCGGTCGCGGCCTACCGCAAACGCTTCCTCGGGGCCGCCCGCATCGCCGCCTACTCGCTCGTGCCCCTCGGCCTGGTGATGACCGGCGTCGTCGACTGGCTGGCCGACACCGCCTTCAGCCCGACGGCCTGGGCCGGCTTCGGAGTGCTCGGCCTGTCCTGGCTGCTGTTCGCGACCACCCGCACCGTGGAGCGCCGGCGCGGCGGCACCCGTAAGGAGCGCAAGGCCGCGCGGGCCGCGGCACGACCCGGGGCGGTGGCGCCCGGGGCCTCCGCGCCCTCCCTGGGCCGGGGATCCCGCCCGGAGGCCCGACCCGCTCCCGCCTCCCGGGGTGAGGACGACTTCAGCGACATCGAGGCCATCCTCAAGAAGCACGGCATATGACGGTGCCGTACCGCGGGTGAATGCGTGCACGACCGGAAGGAAAGTCACAGGACGTCCCGTAGCGCCCGAAAGCGGTCACAACCCGAACCGTAGATCGCGGAATCGGTGATCAACACTCACGGAGCGAGTGTTGATCGCGTCGGGTGCTCCCGATGCGTCATCATCGCCGCGAGATGCTGGACACGACACAGAGCGATGCCGCGCCGCAGCAGGACGAGCCGCGTGGATGTCTCTTCGCCCTTTCCCAGCCACCGCTGATGATCTTCCTGGCGGTGATCGGGTGTCTGCTGCTCACGGCTGCCCTGCACGACCTGCTGTGGCTGTGAGCCGTACCCGCGGTACCCGGCGTCACCCGTCGGGACCGCGTCGGCACGGCGTCGAACGGCTGCTCCGCCGGCCCGGGCGGCCCCGGGCGGTCAGCCCGCCGCCTCCTTGCGCCGCGCCCGGTAGGCGGCCACGTGCAGGCGGTTGCCGCAGGTGCGGCTGTCGCAGTAGCGGCGCGAGCGGTTGCGGGAGAGATCGACGAAGGCGTGCCGGCAGTCCGGGGCCTCGCAGCGCCGCAGCCGCTCCTGCTCCCCGGCGACCACGAAGAACGCCAGCGCCATCCCGCAGTCGGCGGCCAGGTGGTCGGCCACGGAGGCGCCGGGCGCGAAGTAGTGCACGTGCCAGTCGTAGCCGTCGTGGTCGGTGAGCCGGGGCGTGGTGCCCGCGGCCGCGATCAGTTCGTTGATCAGCGTGGCGGCCGCACGGGCGTCCGGAGCGGCGAAGACCGCCGCGAACCGGCCGCGGATCTTGCGCACCGCGGCCAGGTCGAACTCCGTGAGCACCCCGACCTCGCTGACCTTGTGCTGCCGCACGAACTCCTCGAGGGCCGCGACGTCCGGCAGCCCCTCCGGTGCCGTGTCGTCCTCCGGCGCGGAGTTCACCAGATCCACCACGGTGTCGAGTGCGCACCGGGTGTCGTGGGTGATCAGCACAGTTCGCTCCCTGGCCTGGGGGTCGGGCGGGCGCCCGCCGATGCTGGCCGATGGTAGTGGCTCCGGCGTGCCCCGCACCTCCCCGCTCCGCACATGGCTTCGAATGCAACGCGCGAACACCGGCCGTCGTTCCCGATCACACGTTCGACCGGCAATGGCTCGGGATGCGCGCAGCGCAACGGCGCCGCCCGCGGAACCCCGCGGTGTCGGCGCCGTGGCGTGAGCCGTATGCGGCTGTCCGGGCCCGAGCCGTCTCCCCGAGTCGACGGCGCCGGGCGGCTTCGTGAGCCTCGCCTAGCTTTCCGCCAGGATGTGCGAGAGCTCCTGGTCGAGATCGAAGTGCCGGTGTTCCGTGCCGGGCGGCACGGCGGCGTCGGTGCGCTTCAGGAAGGACTCCAGGGCCCTTGCGGGGGCCTCGAGCAGGGCCTCCCCCTCCGGCGAGCTCAGGGCGATGCAGACGACGCCCTGACCGTGGCTGCGCGACGGCCAGACGCGGACGTCGCCGGTGCCCGTGGGGCGGTGAAGTCCCTCGGCGAGGAGGTCGCGGGCGAACACCCACTCGACGGTCTCCTCGGCTCCGGTGTGGAAGGTGGCGTGCACGGCGTAGGGGTCGGCCGTGTCGTACCGCAGGCCTGCGGGGACAGGCAGGGAGGACTCGCTCGACACAACGAGGCGCAGGTGCAGCTCGCAGCTGACCGTGGTGTTCATAAGCGCCAGGGCCTTTCGCTCAGTGTGCGCTCGGGGATTCGCACGTCGGCCAAATCGACATGCCACCTACGGTGCCGTTGTAAACCCCTCTGAGAGTTTTGCGTGGGTTTACGTAACCCTTCCGGCCGAGAGATCGTTCGCGCCCTGCGTCCATTCCGGTGATGTGTTTCGCTCGGGTAGTGTTCGGCTGTATGAACACGGGGAGTGACAAGGCTGGCGAGGCCGTGGTGGCGGCCCACGGGGTGATGGTGGACGAGAGCGGGAGCCGGGAGGAGCGGGGGCTCGGATCGCGCGCGCCGGAGTTCGTCAAGGCCCGCCGTGCGCTGCACTTCAGCTGGCAGGTCGGGGTCTTCATAGTCGGCCTCGCGGTCGTGGCGGCCGGCGCCGCGATGCTGGTGCTGCCCGGTCCGGGCTGGGTCGTGATCTTCGGTGGCATGGCGATCTGGGCGACCGAGTTCGTCTGGGCCCAGCTGGTGCTGCGCTGGACCAAGCGCAAGGTCACCGAGGCGGCCCAGCGGGCGCTGGACCCCAGGGTGCGGCGCCGGAACATCATCCTGACCTCGGTCGGCCTGGTGATCGTGGCCGCGCTGGCCGGGTTCTACCTGTGGAAGTTCGGCCTCGTGATGCCCTGGAAGATCGAGGAGCAGTGACGCGCGGCGGGGAGCGGCCGCACCGCTCCCCGCCGGTCACCGGCACACCCTGACATGGGGTAATGTTCTTCCTGCGTCCGGGCGATTAGCTCAGTGGGAGAGCGCTTCGTTCACACCGAAGAGGTCACTGGTTCGAACCCAGTATCGCCCACCGGATCATCAGGCGGCCCGGCTCACGAATCGTGAGCCGGGCCGCTTCGTCGTGTGCGGCCGGCGCGCGCGTTCACGGCGGAGCGCTACCGGGCGAGGGCCCCTCCCGCGTGTCCGAGACGTTCCGCTTCCGGTCGCCTTCATCCAACCGTAACCTTCCGCCGTGCTTGTTCCGGTCGACCCTGTCGCGTTCGGCCGGTCGACCGCAGGGCCTCCACCTGGGTGTTTGCGGCCGGGTGCGGCCCGGCGGGCGAGACGGCCGCCGCCGGTGCCGAGGGGCGCCGCCCATGAATTCCTGTCCGAATCATTGACGTGTCCGTAGGCCCTCCGTAACTTGTGCCAGCAAGCGCTTACTTGAAACGATTCATGAGGCGGAAGCGAACGTCGCCGGGAGGCTCGTATGCAGCAGGGTGGGAATGTGGAGAGGCGGACGATCCTCAAAGCGGCGGGGGCCTCGCTGGCCGTCGCGGGGCTGGGCGCCACGGCCACCGCCTGTGGCGGCGGCAGCGGTTCGGGAGACGGGGCGGTCACCCTCCGTTACGCCTGGTGGGGCGGCGAGCCGCGCACCATCGCCATCAAGAAGACGATCGCGCTCTTCGAGAAGAAGTTCCCGAAGATCAAGATCAAGCCCGAATTCACCGACTACGAGGCGTTCTGGGAGAAGTTCCAGACCCAGGCCTCCGGCGGGAATCCGCCGGACGTCTTCCAGAACGCGGTCGGCTTCCTGCGCAAGTACGACAAGCGCGGTGTCCTGCTGGACCTCAAGTCGCAGGCGGACGCCGGGAACCTGAGCCTGGAGAACTTCCGCAACGGCGTCCTGGCGAACGGTCAGGTCGACGGCAAGCAGATCGCCATCCCGGTCGGCGCCAACACCATGTCGCTCGTCATCGACCTCAAGGCCTTCGAGAAGGCGGGCGTGGAGGCGAAGTTCGGCTGGACCTGGGACGAGTACTTCGACGCGCTGCAGACGATCCAGGACAAGCTGAAGATCGCCGGTGACACCGGCTACTTCAGCATCATGTACCTCTACGACCTCTACCTGCGTCAGAACGGCAAGGCCTTCTTCACGGACACCGACCTCGGCTTCACCGAGGACGACCTGACGCAGTGGTGGGAGGACGGCTACAAGCGCGTGCGGTCCGGGCTCGTCGCCGACCCGAAGAAGGTCGAGCAGGTCAAGCCCAAGTCGGCGCTCTCCGCGGGCCTCGCGGCGTCCGAGTTCACCTGGGACAACTTCTCCATCCGCTACGAGGGCGAGGGCGAGTCGGACTACGGGCTCGCGCCGATCCCCACCACGGACGGCAAGGCCACCGGCCAGTACCTCGGCTCGCTGATGCTGAGCGGCTTCTCGGGGACCAAGCACCCCAAGGAGGTCGCCCAGTTCATCGACTTCATGGTCCACGACCCCGAGGTCGGCAAGATCATGGGCTACGACCGCGGCATCCTCGCCACCACCGAGCAGTACGAGGCGTTCACGCCCACCGACGACAACAACAAGGGCGTCAAGACGTACGAGGAAGAGGTGGCCGCGGCCGGCGTCCTCGGCAAGATCACTCCGCACCCGTCCGGCGCCGACGTCATCGAGGCGGCGTTCCTGCGCATCGGCGGCGAGGTGGCCCAGGGCAAGACCAAGCCGGCCGACGCCGCCAAGGCGTTGTTCAGCGAGGCCAAGGCCGCGTTCGCCGGCTGAGGGGACGTACCACCATGACGCTCGTCAAGGAAGCGCCCGTGCGCCCGGCCGGGAAGCGGCCCGCCGCTCCCGCGGCCGGGCGGCCCGGGCGGCGCCGCGAGACTCTCGCCGGCTATCTCTTCATGTCACCGTGGATCGCGGGGTTCCTGCTGCTCACGGCGGGGCCGATGATCGCGTCGCTGTACTACGCGTTCACCAGCTACAACCTGTTCACGCCGCCCCAGTGGGTGGGCCTGGACAACTTCACGACGATGTTCCAGGACCCGCGCTGGCAGAAGTCGGTGGAGGTCACGCTCAAGTACGTCGTCGTGGCGACACCGCTGAAGCTGCTGCTCGCGCTCGGCGTCGCGCTGCTGCTCGCGCAGAAGCGGCGCGGGCAGGGCCTGTACCGGGCCGCGTTCTACATGCCCTCGCTCATCGGTGCCAGTGTCTCCGTCGGCTTCGTGTGGCGTGCGCTGTTCTCCGACGACGCGGTCGTGGACCGGACGCAGAAGATCTTCGGTCTCGACGTGGGCGGCTGGATCGGCAACCCGGACTACGTCATCTACGCCCTGGTGGCCCTGAGCATCTGGCAGTTCGGCGCGCCCATGGTCATCTTCCTGGCCGGCCTCAAGCAGGTCCCGCAGGAGCTGTACGAGGCCGCCGAGATGGACGGTGCCGGACCGCTGCGCAGGTTCTGGAACGTCACGCTGCCGATGATCTCCCCGGTGCTGTTCTTCAACGTGCTGCTGGAGTCCATCCACGCGTTCCAGGTGTTCGGCTCCGCCTACGTCGTCTCCGACACCCGGTGCGGACCCGCCGACGCCACGCTCGTCTACACCTGTTACCTCTACCAGAAGGGCTTCAAGGAGGCCCAGATGGGCTTCGCCTCCGCGATGGCCTGGACGCTGGTGGTCGCGGTGGCGCTCGTGACGGCGGTCCTGTTCTGGTCGCAGAAGAAGTGGGTGCACTACGAGGAGGCCGCCAAGTGACCAGTGCCACCAGCCCTGCCCTGCCCACCGCGAACGAGCGGCGGCGCTTTGGATCGATCGCCTGGCACGTGGGCGCGCTCGCCGTCCTCGCGGTCGTCCTCTATCCCGTGATCTGGGTGGTCGGCGCCTCGTTCAAGCCGAGCAAGGACATCATCGCCAGCCTCGACCTGCTCCCCACCGAGCCGGTCTGGGCGAACTTCTCCGGGCTCGCCGACGGCATCTCCGGCATTCCCGTCAGCAGCTTCTTCTGGAACTCGCTGATGTACGCGGTCCTCGCCGTGGTCGGCGTCGTGCTGTCCAGCTCGCTGACCGCGTACGCCTTCGCCAAGATCCGGTTCGCCGGGCGGAACCTGCTCTTCACGCTGATGATCGGCACCCTGCTGCTGCCGTACCACGTGCTGCTCATCCCGCAGTACGTGCTCTTCCGCAACCTGGAGCTCACCGACACCCTGGTGCCGCTCGTCGCGGGCAAGTTCCTGGCCACGGAAGCCTTCTTCGTGTTCCTGATGGTGCAGTTCATGCGCGGACTGCCCAGGGAGCTGGACGAGGCCGCCAAGCTCGACGGCTGCGGGCACCTGCGCACCTACTGGTCGATCGTGCTGCCGCTGAGCCGGCCCGCGATCATCACCAGCGCGATCTTCACCTTCATCAACGCCTGGAACGACTTCATGGGGCCGTTGATCTACCTCAACACCCCCGAGAAGTACACCGTCTCGCTCGGCCTGATGATGTTCCGCGACCAGGAGGGCGTCTCCAACTACGGCAGCATGATCGCGATGTCGCTGGTGGCGCTGGTCCCGGTCATCGCCTTCTTCATGGCCTTCCAGCGGTACCTCATCGACGGCATGGCCACCTCCGGACTGAAGGGCTGAGGCGGTCACCATGGCGCAAGCACGCGTGAAGGCCCGCGCCCCGCGCAAGGGGCCGATGTCCGGCGAGCGCTTCGCCGTCTTCGCCGAGTGCCTGCTCACCGGCGTGTGGATCGCCGTGGCCTGCCTCGGGGTCGTCACCTACCCCGCGGCCTTCGCCGCCGGCGCCCGGCACCTGCGGCGTCGTACCACCCACCAGGGCGGTGGCCTGCGGGAGTTCGTCCTGGACTTCCGTGCGGCCGTGCGCGGCGGGTGGGCCGTCGGGCTCGCCGGGTGGGCGGTGGCCGGCGCGGTCCGGCTGGACGTCCTGGCCGTGCGGGCCGGACTCCCCGGCGGTCCGCTCGTCGGGGCGGTCGGCGTCCTCGCGCTGATCGGGGCCGCCGTGGCCCTGCTGCGGGCGGCGGCGGTCTGGACGCCCGGCGCGGCCTGGCGGGTGCTGCTCGCGGACGCCGGACGGCGGACCGTACTCGATCCCGCCGGCTCCTTCCTGGTCGTCTGCGGGCTGGCCGTCGTGGCCCTGTCCGCCGGGTTCGTCCCGCCGCTGGCGGTCCCCGTCCTGGGGGCCGTCGCGGCGGCGGCCGTGGCCGTGGAGGAGCGGTACCGGCACCGCTGACGGGCGGTGCCTCTTCCCGGGGCCGGCGCTTCGGCGCCGTGCCTCTGTCTGTCATGCCCTTGACATCACCTTGCAGTGCCGCAACGGAAAGGAAAGGCCATGTCCCCCATCCCCCGCAGATCCCTGCTCAAGGCGGCCGCCGTAGCCGGAGCCGCCGCCCAGTTCAGCTGGGCCCTGGGAACGCAGAACGCCGCCGCCGCGCCCCGCGCGGAAGCCGCCGGCGCCGACCCGGTCACCCTCGACTGGCTGGAGGACGGCGGCCTCGGCGCGGCCCCCGGCTCCACCGTCGGCGTGCCCTGGCCCAGGGGCGTCCACCAGGAGGACCAGACCTTCGCGCTGACCGACGCCGACGGCAGGTCCGTCCCCGTCCAGTCCTGGCCGATCGCCTACTGGCCCGACGGCTCCCTCAAGTGGACCGCGCACGCGGTGAGTTCGGGCTCCGGCAAGCTGACCTTGACCGCCGGGGCGCCCGCCGCGCCCGAGAAGAAGGTCACCGTCGACAGGCGCGGCGGCACCATCGACGTCTCGACCGGCGTCATCACCGCCAGGATCGGCACGTCCGGGGCCACCCTCGTCAAGTCGGTCACCCGCGGCTCCACCGAGATCGCCCGCGACGGCCGCCTCGTCCTCCTGCGCCAGCCCGAGTACGAGGACGGCGACCAGACGACGGTCAGGACCGAGCGCTTCGACGGAGCCGTCTCCGAGGTCACGGTCGAGCAGGAGGGCCCCGTCCGCGCGGTCGTCCGCATCGACGGCAAGCACCGCAAGGGCCACCGCGACCTGCTGCCCTTCTCCATCCGCCTCTACTTCTACGCCGGCGCCGACTCCTTCCGCATGGTGCACACCATCACCTACGACGGGAAGCAGGAGCCCGGCAAGGCGAGCGGCGACTTCATCCGGGGCCTCGGCGTCCGCTTCACCGTCCCCCTGCGCGACGAGACCTACGACCGTCACATCCGTCTCGGCGGCGAGGGCACCGGCCTGCTCCGCGAGGCCGTCAAGGGCATCACCGGACTGCGCCGCGACCCGGGAGCCGCCGTCCAGGCGGCCCAGTTCGCCGGCGAGAAGCTCCCCGACCCCGCCACCTGGGACCAGCGGGTCACCACCCGCCTGCAGTACATCCCCGAATGGGGCGACTACACCCTCTCCCAGCTCTCCGCCGACGGCTTCACCCTGCGCAAGCGCACCAAGAAGGGCTACGGCTGGATCGGCGCCGGCGGCGGCCGGCGCGCCTCCGGCTTCGGCTACGTCGGCGGCGTCAGCGGCGGCCTCTCCTTCGGCCTGCGCGACTTCTGGGAGAAGCACCCCGCCCAGCTCGACGTCCGCGACGCCCACACCGACGAGGCCGAGGTCACCCTCTGGCTCTGGTCGCCCGAGGCCCAGCCCATGGACCTGCGCTTCTACCACGACGGCATGGGCCAGGACACCTTCCCCGAACAGCTCGAGGGTCTCAACATCACCTACGAGGACTACGAGCCGGAGTTCGGCACCCCCTACGGCATCGCCCGCACCTCCGAACTCCTCTTCTGGGCCAACGCCTCCACCCCGAGCGCCGAGAAGCTCGCCGAACAGGTCGAGGCCGTCCGCGTCCTCCCGCAGCTCGCCGCCCCGCCCAGGCAGCTGATCCGTGCCGGGGTCTTCGGCAAGGGCCTGTTCGCCGAACCGGACCGCTCCACCCCGGCCAAGGCGAAGATCGAGGACCACCTCGACTTCCTCTTCACCTACTACAAGGACCAGGTGGAGCAGCGCCGCTGGTACGGCTTCTGGGACTACGGCGACATCATGCACACCTACGACACCGTGCGGCACCAGTGGCGGTACGACGTCGGCGGCTACGCCTGGGACAACTCCGAGCTCTCGCCCGACCTGTGGCTCTGGTACGCGTACCTGCGCTCCGGCCGCGCCGACATCTTCCGCTTCGCCGAGGCGATGACCCGCCACACCGGCGAGGTCGACGTCTACCACATCGGCGAGTGGGCCGGCCTCGGCACCCGGCACGGCGTCCAGCACTTCGCCGACAGCGCCAAGCAGCAGCGCATCGCCAACACCACCTACCGCCGCTACTACTACTTCCTCACCGCCGACGAACGCGTCGGCGACCTCATGCACGCCAACGTCGACTCCGACGAGACCTTCCTCGTCCTCGACCCCATCCGCAAGATCCGCACCGAGCCGTACACGCCGGACCGCAACGCCCTGTCGATCGGCTTCGGCACCGACTGGAGCGGACTGGTCTCCGCCTGGCTCACCGAGTGGGAACGCAAGGGCCCCAAGTGGGAGAAGGCCAGGGCCCGCGTGCTCTCCACCATGGAGACCATCGCCGCCCAGCCCAACGGCTTCGTCCAGGGCACCGGCCTGTACGACCTCGACACCGGGAGGTTCGCGATCGCGGAGGAGCCCGTGGTGGGCGTCTCCCACCTGTCGGCGGTCTTCGGCCTGGGCGAACTGTGCGCCGAACTCATCGACCTCGTCGACATGCCGAAGTTCAACGAGGCGTACTACGACTACTGCCGCTACTTCAACGCCAGCAAGACCGAACAGGCCGCGCGCTACGGCTCCCACTTCGGCAGCCTGATCCTCTTCCAGGGCCACTCCCGCCTCGACGCCTACGCCGCCGTGCGGACCGGCGACGAGAAACTCGCCAAGCGGGCCTGGGACAAGTTCTACAACTCCGACGGCTACAAGGAGTCGGCACCCTGGAAGACCGAGAAGGTGAGCGGCCCGACGGCGCTGGTCGCCGGCAGTGAGGCCACCTGGGTGTCCACCAACGACACCGCCCTCTACGGCCTCGCCGCCATCGAGAACCTGGCGCTGCTGGGGGACCGGATGCCGTAGGCACATCACGGGCGCGGACGGGAACACTGCGTCCATGGACTGGAACCATTACCGCTTCCGCAGTCTGTGGACCCTGTCCGCGCCCGCCCCGGTGGTCCACCGCGTCCTGGAGCGGATCGAGGACTACCCCCTGTGGTGGCCCCAGGTACGGGACGTCACCCGGCTCGACGACACCAGCGGGGTCGTCACGATCCGCTCCCTCCTGCCGTACGACCTGACCTCGACCCTGCGGGAGGGGCGGCGCGACCCGGAGACCGGGATCCTGGAGGTCGGCCTGTCCGGCGACATCGACGGCTGGGCCCGCTGGACCGTCACCCGCCTCGGGCCCCACGGCTGCCTCGCCCACTACGAGCAGGAGGTCCACGTCCGCAAGCCACTGCTGCGCCTGCTCGCCGTACCGGGACGGCCCGTCCTCCGCGCCAACCACGCCCTGATGATGCGGGCCGGCCGGCGGGGGCTGGCCGCCCACCTGGAAGCGGTTTGAAGGAAGCGTCCCCGGACCTGTATTGTTCAGTCCGTTCCCGGGCGATTAGCTCAGTGGGAGAGCGCTTCGTTCACACCGAAGAGGTCACTGGTTCGAACCCAGTATCGCCCACCGGGAAAGCCGGTCCGTCCCTGACGGACCGGCTTCTTCGCATCCCCGAAAAGGGTGACGCTCACGCCGCCGTCGGCAGATCCGGACGCAGCGGCCAGGCCGGGTCCACCACCTCCTCCGTGCCCGTGCGCGCGAACCACGCCTGCAGCCCCCGTGCCTGCGCCGCGTGCCACACCGCCTGCAGGGTGTGCAGCTCGCCGGGGGACAGCCGCTCCAGCCGGGACGCGAAGCGCCGCCCCACCGCCCGGGTCACCTCCAGCGCGGCCGCCGCGTCCGCCGCCGCGTCGTGCGCCCCTTCCAGCTCGACGCCGTAGTACGCGCACAGATCGGTCAGCGTGCGCCGGCCCTTGCGATAGCGGTCCAGGTGCTTGTCCAGCACCCACGGATCCAGCACCAGCAGCGGCGTCCGCTCCAGCCGGCGGCCCAGCGACGACGCGCGATGACGGCGCAACTCCCGGTCCAGCAGCGTCAGGTCGAACGGCGCGTTCATCACCACCAGGGGGCGGCCCACCCTGGCCTGCTCCGCCAGCGCCCCCGCGATCTCGTGCATCACCGGCGCCGGCCAGCGGCCGTTGCGCTGCAGATGCTCGTCCGTCAGTCCGTGCACCTCCGTCGCCGCGGCCGGCACCGGCACCCCCGGATTCACCAGCCAGCGGGTCACCCGCGGCCGGGCGCCCGGCGCGTCCTGCACGACGAGGGCGGCCGACACGATCCGGTCGGTCTCGACGTCCACACCCGTCGTCTCCGTGTCGAAAGCGGCCAACGGCCCTTCATACCAGCACGCCATGTTCCACAACCCCTCGTTCACCACCGGCAGTCGACGCACCGTCCGCTGCCCGAACCGGTGATACCCGGCCTGTTTGCGCCGTACGCCGGAAGGAGACAACAGGAGTACGGGTCCTCGCAGTTCAGCGACCCGCAGCGGGGAAACACTTGTTCTGGAAGGCTGTTGGCCATGGCCATCGCGCAGCCCGAACGGGGCGGGCTGCTGCCCGAGCGCACGCCACCCACTCGCGGCACTCTCGCCACCACCGCCTGCATGGAGACCCTGCAGGTCGGTTATCTGCACGCCGTGGCGGCCGCCGCGGGCTGCTCACTGTCCCAGCCGTTCCCGGACAACGGCATCGACTGGCACGTCAGCCACAGCGCCGCCGGTCACGTCGTCGACGACGAGGTCACCATCAAGGTGCAGCTCAAGGCGACGTACCAGGTCGCCCCCGACCCGCCGGGCCGCTCCTTCTCCTTCACCCTCGACAACGCGCACCTGGAGAAGCTCGCCCGCACCCCGGTCTCGGTCCACAAGATCCTGGTCGTGATGATCGTGCCGCGCGTCCGGGACGACTGGCTGCGCGCCGGCCACGACCGGCTCGACCTGCGGCACTGCTGCTACTGGACCAACCTCGCCGGACACCCGGTCACCGGCCGGCGCCGCACCACCGTACGGATCCCCACCTCACGCATCTTCGACGACCGGGCGCTGTGCGAGATCATGACGCGGGTCGGGACGGGAGGAAAACCGTGACGCACCGCCCGACCGGGGAGCCCCTGAGGCCCGTACGCCCGCATCCGGCCGACGCCGCCCACGACGGCCGGCCGCCCGAGGCCGCCGACGTCGACCCCGCCGTGCTCACCGCCCTCCTGCACCGGCACGGCTGGCAGCGGCGCGGCGGCGCCGCCGGACGCTACGGCCGCTGGACCCCGCCCGGACCGGGCACCGGCACCAGCCTGCTGGTACCGGCCGCCCGGGACTTCCCCGACAGCGAGGACCTGCTCGCCGAGGCGCTGCTCGCCCTGTCCCGCAGCGCCACGCCCTCCGCCCGCGAGATCCTGCTCGCCCTCGCCGTGCCCAGCGACGAGATCCGCTGGTGGCGCGACACCCCGGCCGGACCCGGCGGCGCCGCCGCCTGGACCGCGGAGGAACGGCTGCGCTCCGCCGCCCGCCGGACCCTCCTCGCCGCCGCGCTCGCCACCCGGGCGCGAGCCGGCTTCCACGGCGCCCGGCACCGCCGCCAGGCCGCCGCAGCCCTGGACACCGTCCTCGTCGGACCCGCACCCGGCGGGCGCCGGCTGACCGCGTTCGCCCCCGTCACCACCGGCCGCTCCCTCGCCGTACGCCTCCACCACGCCCTGTGCGCCACCCGTGAGGCCATCGACCACCGCCGCGCCACCGGCGGCATGGACGCCTTCGACACCGCGGTCACGGCCGGCGTCAGCCATGAGCTCACCGAGGCCCTCGTCGCCCTGGTCCGGGGCACCCAGGGCGCCCGGATCGCCGTGGCCTGGGCCCCGGCGGCCGGTGTGCCCGCGGGCTGCGCCGCCGCGGAACCCGTCGGGTTCTCACCCGGCGACCTGCCCGTCCTGCGCGAGGCCGGCCTGCGCTACCGGCGCGCGGAGCCGTCCGTCACGGTGCGGATCACCGGCGCGGTCGTGCGGATGCACCGGTCCGGGCCCCGCGACGAGGGCACGGTCCGGCTGCGGGTGCTCGCCGGCGCGGAGGTCGGCCACGTCCGGATCACGCTCGGTGAGGAGGACTACCGCATCGCCGGACACGCCCACCTCGTCGGCCTGCCCGTGCGGGTGTGCGGGCGGCTGGAGAGCAGGGGCGGCTTCCGCCGGCTCACCGATGTCCGGGAGGTGGCGCCGGTGCAGGTCGACGAGGCCGAGCGGGACCGGCTGCTCAAGGCACTCCAGGCGAACGCCGAGACCGCGGCCTTCTTCGGTGAGGCCTGCGGACCGGACTGCGGGGACTGATTTCGCGGTCGGCGGGCCCGGGTCGGTACGATCGCACCCATGCGTGCGCTCCGGTACGGCGCCGCGACCCCAGCCTTCAGTCAGGAGAGACCGGTGTCAGACGTCCGTGTGATCATCCAGCGCGATTCCGAGCGGGAAGAACGCGTGGTGACGACGGGCACCACGGCCGCCGAGCTCTTCGCCGGCGAGCGCTCGGTCATCGCCGCGCGCGTGGCCGGCGAGCTCAAGGACCTCTCCTACGAGGTCGGGGACGGCGAGACCGTCGAGGGCGTGGAGATCTCCTCCGAGGACGGCCTGAACATCCTGCGCCACTCCACCGCGCACGTCATGGCCCAGGCCGTGCAGGAGCTGTTCCCCGAGGCCAAGCTGGGCATCGGCCCGCCGGTGCGGGACGGCTTCTACTACGACTTCGACGTGGAGAAGCCGTTCACGCCCGAGGACCTCAAGGCCATCGAGAAGAAGATGCAGGAGATCCAGAAGCGCGGCCAGCGTTTCTCCCGCCGCGTGGTGTCCGACGCGGCCGCCCGCGAGGAGCTCGCCGACGAGCCGTACAAGCTGGAGCTGATCGGACTCAAGGGCTCGGCCTCCAGCGACGACGGCGCGGACGTCGAGGTCGGCGCCGGCGAGCTGACGATCTACGACAACCTGGACGCCAAGACCGGTGACCTGTGCTGGAAGGACCTCTGCCGGGGCCCCCACCTGCCCACCACCCGGAACATCCCGGCCTTCAAGCTGATGCGCAACGCGGCCGCCTACTGGCGCGGCAGCGAGAAGAACCCGATGCTCCAGCGCATCTACGGCACCGCCTGGCCGTCCAAGGACGAGCTGAAGGCGCACCTGGAGTTCCTCGCCGAGGCCGAGAAGCGCGACCACCGCAAGCTCGGCTCCGAGCTGGACCTGTTCTCCATCCCGGAGCAGATCGGCTCCGGCCTCGCCGTCTTCCACCCCAAGGGCGGCATCATCCGCCGGGTCATGGAGGACTACTCGCGCCGCCGCCACGAGGAGGAGGGCTACGAGTTCGTCTACACCCCGCACGCGACGAAGGGGAAGCTCTTCGAGACCTCGGGCCACCTGGACTGGTACGCCGACGGCATGTACCCGCCCATGCAGCTCGACGAGGGCGTGGACTACTACCTCAAGCCCATGAACTGCCCGATGCACAACCTGATCTTCGACGCGCGCGGCCGGTCCTACCGTGAACTGCCGCTGCGCCTGTTCGAGTTCGGCACCGTGTACCGGTACGAGAAGTCGGGCGTCGTGCACGGCCTGACCCGGGCCCGCGGCTTCACCCAGGACGACGCGCACATCTACTGCACCCGCGAGCAGATGTCGGAGGAGCTCGACAAGACGCTCACCTTCGTCCTGAACCTGCTGCGCGACTACGGTCTGACCGACTTCTACCTGGAGCTGTCCACCAAGGACCCGGAGAAGTTCGTCGGCTCCGACGAGGCCTGGGAGGAGGCCACCGAGACGCTGCGCCAGGTCGCCGAGAAGCAGGGCCTGCCCCTGGTCCCGGACCCGGGCGGCGCCGCCTTCTACGGCCCGAAGATCTCCGTCCAGGCCAAGGACGCCATCGGCCGCACCTGGCAGATGTCGACCATCCAGCTCGACTTCAACCTGCCGGAGCGCTTCGACCTGGAGTACACCGCCGCGGACGGCTCCAAGACCCGCCCGGTCATGATCCACCGCGCGCTGTTCGGCTCGATCGAGCGGTTCTTCGCCGTGCTCCTGGAGCACTACGCGGGCGCGTTCCCGGCGTGGCTCGCCCCGGTCCAGGCGATCGGCATCCCGATCGGCGACGCGCACGTCGATTACCTGGAGAAGTTCGCGGACACGGCCCGCAGGCAGGGGCTGCGCGTCGAGGTCGACTCCTCCTCGGACCGGATGCAGAAGAAGATCAGGAACGCCCAGAAGCAGAAGGTGCCCTTCATGGTCATCGCGGGCGACGAGGACATGGCGAACGGCGCGGTCTCCTTCCGCTACCGCGACGGCTCGCAGGAGAACGGCATCCCCGTCGACGAGGCCATCGCCAAGATCGCGAAGGTCGTCGAGGAGCGGACGCAGGTCTGACCGCGCGGATGACCGCGAGGCCCCCGGGAGCGATCCCGGGGGCCTTCTCCGCGCTCCTCCGGCGACGCCATATGCTGCACGCATGACGAGTGAGCCGGAGCAGCAGTGGGGAGTGGGCACGCAGGACGCGTTCCAGCGTCTGTGGACGCCCCACCGGATGGCGTACATCCAGGGCGAGAACAAGCCGAGCGGCCCGGGCGCCGACGACGGCTGTCCCTTCTGCTCCATCCCGGCCAAGTCCGACGAGGACGGGCTGATCCTGCGGCGCGGCGAGCGGGTCTACACGGTGCTCAACCTCTACCCGTACACGGGCGGCCATCTGATGACCGTGCCGTACCGGCACGTGGCCGACTACACGGACCTCACCGCGCAGGAGACGGCGGAGCTCGCCGAGCTCACCAAGCAGGCGATGACGGCACTGCGCACGGCGTCGGGCGCGCACGGCTTCAACATCGGCATGAACCAGGGCACGGTCGCGGGCGCGGGCATCGCCGCGCACCTGCACCAGCACGTCGTGCCGCGCTGGGGCGGCGACACGAACTTCATGCCGGTGGTCGGCCACACGAAGGTGCTGCCGCAGCTGCTGGCCGACACCCGGAAGATGCTCGCGGAGGCGTGGCCGACGGCGTGAGTCCGGTGGGCCCGCCGCCCGTACCCGGTACGGGCGGCGGACCCACCACCGGTTCACGCGTCGTACACGTCGGCCTTCTTGGGCGTGGCCTCCTGCACCGCGGCGCTGAGGGACGACGACCGCGCACCGAACTTCGTGGTGTCCACGCCGTTCTCCTCCAGCACCTTGATCGCCGCCGCGTGCACCACGCGCAGCACCGGGGTCGCCGCGCGCAGCGCGTCGTCGGCCATGAAGCGGTGCCGCCACGGCCTGTCGGCCCAGGCGTGCCGCAGACCGAACGGCTCGGGCAGGCTCAGCTTGCCGCCCAGCCAGTACAGCAGCGGCGGGTACCAGGTCAGCGGTGCCCGGGCGGCCAGTCGTACCACCTCGTCGGTGTCGACCAGGGGGAGCTTCACCGTCCGGGTCTCCCAGAACCTGACCGACTTCTGGACCGTCTTCTCCTTGGCGGCCGGCTTGCTGGTGAACAGGGAGTGCACCGGTCCCAGCGCGTGTCCGGTCACCTCGATGCGCAGCGTCTCGTGCAGCACGGTCACCGTGATCAGCATGGTGAGGACCAGCTGGCCGTCCCACAGGGTCCACTGGACGCCCAGGTAGTGCCGGTCGCCCGCGCCGAACTGCTGCTTGTTGCAGATGTCCTGGATGGCGTGCGGTTTGACCTGGTAGGCCTCGACGTCCGTGCCCTCGGGCCGGGACACCGCGTCGGCGTTCTCGCCGATCGGGGTGACGATCCAGTGCCGTACCGACGGCGTGGGGAAGCCCCCGGTGTGCAGGGGACCGCGCTCCAGCATCCGCAGCCGGTCGTGGATGGCCTTGATGACGTCCCAGCTGCGGAACGGGTTGATCTCCCGGTCCGGGTCGGCCGGCACCAGGTCCTCGGCGAGCTGCCAGCTGCCCCAGCGCGTGCCCATGCCGAGTATGCCCTTGGGGCCCGCGTAGAACACGGAGTTGGACTGCTGCTCGGCGCTGAGCCGGGCCAGGGACTGGCGCAGCTGCTCGGCCGCCGTCTCGCCGGGGCTGCTCGGCACCGCCTCGGGCACCTTGGCGCCGACGCTGCCGCCGGAGAGCAGGCTGCTCCAGCGCTCCCTGAGGTCCCTCGCGGTGCGTTCGCAGATGTGCTTGGCCCAGAACCAGCCCACCACCGGGGCGACCACCGACGCGCGCGCGTACCAGCCCCAGAACCCGCCGAACGGCATCTTGATCAAGAAGAGCACGGCGAGGGCGCCCACCGCGACCAGCAGCGTGGTGGCCAGCGCGCCGGCCCGCTTGTCCTCCCGCTTGGCCATCGTCGTGCGGATCTGGAAGACCAGCAGCCACACGAGCAGACCGGGCAGGAAGAGCAGCCCGCACAGGACCATGACGGCGCTCAGCCAGTTGTCCCGCTCACGGCGGATGCGGTGCGCCGCCAGCGCGTGCTCGACCACCACCTGGGGCTGGGTGCCGAAGGACTGGATGAGCGCCGCGCGGCCGGAGCCGAGCATCCGGTCGATGACCGCCCTGGAGAACGCCTCGCCCAGATTCGGCCGGAACAGCTTCACCCTGGGCTTGCTGACGGCCGACTTGTGCCACTCGCCGTTGGCCTTGAGTATCTCCTCGGCCTCGTTGTCCCGATAGGCCGCCGAGGCCAGCGCGAACGTCGGCGTCTGCCCCTCGTCGCCCGTGCGCGGCACCTGCGGACCGAAGAAGTCCGCGTAACCGCTCTCAACGGTCATTCCCGCCCCCGATCGCCGCGACTGTCGTCTTGCGGCCTTCCCGACTTCCCTGCTGTGCACACCTGTTGATCAGGTATTCAGCGTATCCGTACCCACGGTCGTCCGTCGGCGGACGGCCGAAGCCGTCCGCCGCCACGAAGTGAGGCGTTCCGGAGCAGCCCCGGTGCCCGGCGCGTACGCGGGCGCCCGCCGGGTCTTCCCGGGGGCGCCCGTCACCGGCTACGAGGCGGCACGCGCCTCCTCCTTGACCCGTTCCGCCACGTGCGGGGGCATCGGTTCGTGCCGTGCGTACCGGCGGCTGAACCGGCCGGTGCCGTGCGAGAGGGAGCGCAGGTCGACGGCGTACCGGCCGATCTCGATCTCCGGGACCTCGGCCTTGACGAGGGTGCGTCCGCCCGGCGACTGCTCGGTGCCGAGCACCCGGCCGCGCCGGCCGGACAGGTCGCTCATCACGGGGCCGACGTAGTCGTCGCCGACCAGGACGCTCACCTCGGCCACCGGCTCCAGCAGATGGATCCTCGCGTCCGCGGCCGCCTCCCGCAGGGCCAGCGCGCCGGCCGTCTGGAAGGCGGCGTCGGAGGAGTCCACGGAGTGCGCCTTGCCGTCCAGCAGGGTCACCCGCACGTCGACGAGCGGATGCCCTGCGGCGACTCCCCTGGCGGCCTGGGCCCGTACGCCCTTCTCGACGGAGGGGATGAACTGGCGCGGCACCGCGCCGCCGACCACCTTGTCGACGAACTCGATGCCCGAGCCGTTCGGCAGCGGCTCCACCTCGATCTCGCAGATGGCGAACTGCCCGTGCCCGCCGGACTGTTTGACGTGCCGGCCGCGCCCGGCGGCCCTGCCGCCGAACGTCTCGCGCAGCGACACCCGGTGCGGTACGACGTCGACCTGGACGCCGTAGCGGCTGCGCAGCCGCTCCAGGGCCACGTCCGCGTGCGCCTCGCCCAGGCACCACAGCACCACCTGGCGGGTGTCCTGGTTCTGTTCCAGCCGCATCGTCGGGTCCTCGGCCACGAGCCGGGACAGACCCTGCGAGAGCTTGTCCTCGTCGGGTTTGCTGTGCGCCTGGATGGCCAGCGGCAGCAGCGGATCGGGCATGTCCCACGGCTCCACGAGCAGCGGGTCGTCCTTGGCGGAGAGGGTGTCCCCGGTCTCCGCGCGGCTGAGCTTCGCCACGCACGCGAGATCGCCCGCGATGACGTGGGAGACGGGCCGCTGCTGTTTGCCGAACGGTGTGGACAGGGCGCCGATCCGCTCGTCGACGTCGTGGTCCTCGTGGCCGCGGTCGGCGAGCCCGTGTCCGGAGACGTGCACGGTCTGGTCGGCGCGCAGGGTGCCGGAGAAGAGCCGGACCAGGGAGAGCCGGCCGACGTACGGGTCGGAGGAGGTCTTCACGACCTCCGCGACCAGCGGGGCGTCCGGGTCGCACGGTGTCAGCTCGCGCGGCCTGCCGTCGACGGTGGTCACGCTCGGGGTGCCGTGCTCCAGCGGGGTCGGGAAGCCGCCGGTGACCAGCTCGAGGAGTTCGACCGTGCCGAGTCCCTGACGGGCGCCGTCGGCGGCGGGCGCGGCGGCCAGGACGGGGAAGAACGCCCCGCGCGCGACCGCCCGTTCCAGGTCCTCGACGAGCGTCTCGACGTCGACCCGCTCACCGCCGAGATAGCGGTCCATCAGGGTCTCGTCCTCGCTCTCGGCGATGATCCCCTCGATGAGCCGGCCGCGGGCCTCCTCGATCAGCGGCAGCTGGTCCTCGCCGGGCTCGGACTCCTTGCGTTCGCCGGTGGAGTAGTCGAACAGCTTCTGCGACAGCAGTCCGGTCAGCCCCGTCACGGGCGCGTGCCCGTCGGGCCCCTCCGGGCCGTGCAGCGGCAGGTACAGCGGCAGCACGGCGTCGGGGTCGTCGCCGCCGAACGTCTCCGCGCAGACGCGGGTCATCTCCCCGAAGTCCGCGCGGGCCGCCTCCAGGTGCGTGACGACGATGGCGCGCGGCATGCCGACCGCCGCGCACTCGTCCCACACCATGCGGGTCGAGCCGTCCACGCCGTCCGAGGCCGAGACGACGAAGAGGGCCGCGTCCGCCGCCCGCAGACCGGCCCTGAGTTCCCCGACGAAGTCGGCGTACCCGGGGGTGTCCAGCAGGTTGACCTTGATGCCGTCCCATTCGAGGGGCACCAGGGAGAGCTGTACGGAGCGCTGCTGCCGGTGTTCGATGTCGTCGTAGTCGGAGACGGTGCCGCCGTCCTCCACGCGGCCCGCCCGGTTCACCGCCCCCGCGGTCAGCGCGAGGGCCTCCACCAGAGTCGTCTTGCCCGATCCGGAGTGGCCGACCAGCACCACATTCCGTACGGACGTGGGGTGATCGGCCGCCTGCGCCCTGCCGGCGGCTCCGGAGTGTGTGTGCGCCTTGTCGCCCATGGTCCTGCCTCCCGTGCACGGTGAGGTCACTGTGGGCGCGGACCCGCGGAATCCGCGTGCGGTGCGGCTCCGGCGACGCCCGCGGTCCTTCGAGCTTTCCACTCCCGTCACGGTGCGTCCATACGAAGGACGTGATCCCGGCCTCCGGTCCCGTTCACGGCGGCGCCTCGCGGCCCGGGTGAGCAAGGGCGACGGGGAGCGGCCCCGCCCGGGGGCCCACGGCCCGAGCGGGGCCGGGCACGGGGGCCGGCGAGGGACGACGACGCGGCCGGGACACCGCCCACGCCCCCGGACCGCCGGGGAGCGTGGGCCGGGCGCCGCGTCCCCGGCACGATCCGCCGCGCGGGGTCCCGCCCCCGCGCGGGCGTACGGGTGCCCCGCCGCCGCCCGCGCGTGCGCCTGGCTACGATTGGGCCCGCCGGGTGGCCAGCAGGGGCCGCGCGGCCCCACCGACCGTCGGGAAGGCCATGCTGAACAAGTACGCGCGTGCATTCTTCACGCGTGTCCTCACACCGTTCGCCGCGTTTCTCATCCGGCGGGGGGTCAGCCCCGACACGGTCACGCTCATCGGCACCGCGGGAGTGGTCGCGGGCGCGCTGGTCTTCTACCCCAGGGGCGAGTTCTTCTGGGGCACGGTCGTGATCACGCTGTTCGTCTTCTCCGACCTCGTCGACGGCAACATGGCCCGCCAGCTGGGCCGCTCCAGCCGCTGGGGGGCCTTCCTGGACTCCACCCTGGACCGGGTCGCCGACGGAGCGATCTTCGGCGGCTTCGCCCTGTGGTACGCGGGCGGCGGCGACGACAACGTGCTGTGCGCGGTGTCGATCTTCTGCCTGGCCAGCGGCCAGGTGGTGTCGTACACCAAGGCGCGCGGCGAGTCGATCGGCCTGCCGGTCGCCGTCAACGGGCTGGTCGAGCGGGCCGAACGGCTGGTGGTCTCGCTGGTCGCGGCCGGTTTCGCGGGCCTGCACGCGTTCGGTGTGCCCGGCATCCAGTACCTGCTGCCGGTCGCCCTGTGGATCGTCGCCGTCGGCAGTCTGGTCACGCTGATCCAGCGGGTGGTCACCGTGCGCCGCGAGTCCGCCGAGGTGGAGGCCGCGGAGCGGCAGGAGACCCGGGGGAGCGAGGCCGCGAAGTGAGCGCCCGGGAGAGGCTGGCCGACGCCCTGTACGGCGCCGGCTGGGCCACCGTCAGGAAACTCCCCGAGCCCGCCGCCGCGCGCCTCGGCAGGACCGTCGCCGACCTCGCGTGGAAGCGGCGCGGCAAGGGCGTGCTCCGGCTGGAGAGCAACTACGCCCGCGTCGTGCCGGACGCGGGCCCGGAGCGGCTGGCCGAACTCTCCCGCGCGGGGATGCGGTCGTACCTGCGCTACTGGATGGAGTCCTTCCGGCTGCCCGCCTGGAGTCCCGAGCGCATCGCGGACGGCCTCGACGTCAAGGACCTCCACCACCTGACCGACGGCATGGCGGCCGGCAAGGGCGTCGTCCTCGCGCTGCCGCACCTCGCCAACTGGGACCTGGCCGGCGCCTGGGTCACCACGAAGCTCGGCATCCCGTTCACCACCGTCGCCGAGCGGCTGAGACCGGAGACGCTGTACGACCGGTTCGTCGCCTACCGCGAGGGCCTCGGCATGGAGGTGCTGCCGCACAACGGCGGCTCCGCCTTCGGCGCCCTGGCCCGGCGGCTGCGCGACGGCGGACTGGTCTGCCTGGTCGCCGACCGCGACCTGTCCGCCTCCGGTGTCGAGGTCGACTTCTTCGGCGAGAGGGCCCGGATGCCGGCCGGACCCGCCCTGCTCGCCCAGCAGACCGGGGCCCGGCTGCTGCCGGTGACCCTCTGGTACGACGACTCGCCGGTGATGCGGGGCCGCGTCCATCCGCCGGTCGAGGTCCCCGGGTCGGGCACGCGCCCCGAGCGGGCGTCCGTCATGACACAGGCGCTGGCCGACGCCTTCGCCACGGGGATCGCCGACCATCCGGAGGACTGGCACATGCTCCAGCGCTTGTGGCTGAGGGACCTCGACCCCGCGCGGGACCCCGCGACCGCCCCCGAGCAGGACCGGAAGGGAACCCCGTGAGGATCGGCATCGTCTGCCCGTACTCCTGGGACGTGCCGGGAGGCGTCCAGTTCCACATCCGCGACCTGGCCGAGTACTTCATCCGGCTCGGCCACGAGGTGTCGGTTCTCGCCCCGGCCGACGACGACACCCCGCTGCCGCCGTACGTCGTCTCGGCCGGCCGCGCGGTGCCGGTGCCGTACAACGGGTCGGTGGCCCGGCTCAACTTCGGCTTCCTGTCCGCCGCGCGGGTGCGGCGCTGGCTGCACGAGGGCGCCTTCGACGTCGTCCACATCCACGAGCCGACCTCGCCCTCGCTCGGCCTGCTGACCTGCTGGGCGGCCGAGGGACCGATCGTCGCCACCTTCCACACCTCCAACCCGCGCTCCCGCGCGATGATCGCCGCGTACGCGATCCTCCAGGCCGCCCTGGAGAAGATCAGCGCGCGGATCGCGGTGAGCGAGTACGCCCGCCGCACCCTCGTCGAGCACCTGGGCGGCGACGCGGTGGTCATCCCGAACGGCGTCGACGTCGACTTCTTCGCCGGGGCCGAGCCCAGACCCGAGTGGCAGGGCGACACCATCGGCTTCATCGGCCGGATCGACGAGCCCCGCAAGGGCCTGCCGGTGCTGATGAGGGCCCTGCCGGAGATCCTCGCCGCCCGGCCGCAGACGCGGCTGCTGGTCGCCGGGCGCGGTGACGAGAAGGAGGCGGTCGAGTCGCTTCCCCGGGAGCTGCGCCCGCGCGTGGAGTTCCTCGGCATGGTCAGCGACGAGGACAAGGCCCGCTTCCTGCGCAGCGTCGACCTGTACGTGGCGCCCAACACCGGCGGGGAGAGCTTCGGCATCATCCTGGTCGAGGCGATGTCGGCGGGCGCGCCGGTGCTCGCCTCCGACCTGGACGCGTTCGCCCAGGTCCTCGACCGGGGGGCGGCGGGCGAGCTGTTCGCCAACGAGGACCCGGACGCGCTCGCGCGGGCGGCGGTACGGCTCCTGGGGGACCCGGAACGCCGCGCGGAGCTCCGCGAACGCGGCAGCGCCCACGTCCGCCGCTTCGACTGGTCGACGGTCGGCGCGGACATCCTGTCGGTCTACGAGACGGTGACGGCGGGCGCGGCGGCGGTGGCGACGGACGACCGCGCGACGGGACTGAGGGCCCGGCTGGGGCTCGCACGGGACTGACGCCCCGGCCGCGGCCGCCGCCCCGGGAACGGCGACCGCCACCGGCGGTACTAGCCTTGCCGCCCGTGACCGCAACCCTCATCTGGATCCTCGTCGCCCTCGTCGCCGTCGGCCTCTATCTGAGCTGGACGGCGGGACGCCTGGACCGGCTGCACACCCGTATCGACGCCGCCCGGGCCGCGCTCGACGCCCAACTGCTGCGCCGTGCCTCCGTGGCCCAGGAACTGGCCACCTCGGGGGTGCTCGACCCCGCCGCGTCGATCGTGCTCTACGAGGCCGCGCACGCCGCGCGGCAGGCGGTCGAGGAGCAGCGCGAGGTCGCGGAGAGCGAGCTCAGCCAGGCACTGCGCGCGGTGTTCGGCGACACGCACCAGGTGGACGCGGTCAGGGAGGCGCCCGGGGGAGAGGAGGCGGCCCTGGAGCTCGCCGAGGCGGTGCGCAGGGTGCCGATGGCCCGCCGCTTCCACAACGACGCCGTACGGGCGGCACGGGCGCTGCGACGGCACCGCAAGGTGCGCTGGTTCCGGCTGGCGGGGCACGCGCCCTTCCCGATGGCCTTCGAGATGGACGACGAGCCGCCCGCCGCCCTCGTCGAGCGGGCCGCGTAACGGCGGAATCCGGCCACGCGCCCGACCCCCGCCGACCGAAAAGGATCCACCGGGTTCCCATTGGCCCTTGCTGTGGACTGCTCCGTTCACGTTTCCTCAGTGCTGCAGAAATCCCCTCCTTCCCCTCAGTGAGGTCATTCGTGTCCAGCACGCTCTCCGAAAACCAGGGTCCCGAGACCGGCACCGCCCGTGTGAAGCGCGGCATGGCCGAGCAGCTCAAGGGCGGCGTGATCATGGACGTCGTCACGCCGGAGCAGGCGAAGATCGCCGAGGACGCGGGCGCCGTCGCCGTCATGGCCCTGGAGCGGGTCCCGGCCGACATCCGCAAGGACGGCGGCGTGGCCCGGATGTCCGACCCGGACATGATCGAGGGCATCATCGACGCGGTCTCCATCCCCGTGATGGCCAAGTCCCGCATCGGCCACTTCGTCGAGGCCCAGGTGCTGCAGTCGCTCGGCGTCGACTACATCGACGAGTCCGAGGTCCTCACCCCGGCCGACGAGGTCAACCACTCCGACAAGTGGGCCTTCACCACCCCCTTCGTCTGCGGTGCCACCAACCTGGGCGAGGCCCTGCGCCGGATCGCCGAGGGCGCCGCCATGATCCGCTCCAAGGGCGAGGCCGGCACCGGCAACGTCGTCGAGGCCGTGCGCCACCTGCGCCAGATCAAGAACGAGATCGCCCGCCTGCGCGGCTACGACAACCACGAGCTGTACGCCGCCGCCAAGGAGCTGCGCGCCCCGTACGAGCTGGTCAAGGAGGTCGCCGAGCTGGGCAGGCTCCCCGTGGTCCTCTTCTCCGCCGGCGGTGTCGCCACCCCGGCCGACGCCGCGCTGATGCGCCAGCTCGGCGCCGAGGGCGTCTTCGTCGGTTCCGGCATCTTCAAGTCCGGCGACCCGGCCAAGCGCGCCGCCGCCATCGTCAAGGCGACCACCTTCTACGACGACCCGAAGATCATCGCGGACGCGTCCCGCAACCTCGGCGAGGCCATGGTCGGCATCAACTGCGACACCCTCCCCGAGACCGAGCGCTACGCCAACCGCGGCTGGTAGTCCCTGATGAGCAACGCCCTTGTCATAGGCGTCCTGGCCCTCCAGGGCGACGTGCGGGAGCACCTGATCGCCCTGGCCGCGGCCGACGCCGTGGCCAGGCCGGTCAGGCGCCCCGAGGAACTCGCCGCGGTCGACGGCCTGGTCGTCCCCGGCGGGGAGTCCACCACGATCTCCAAGCTGGCGGTCCTCTTCGGCCTGATGGAGCCCCTCCGCGCACGCGTGCGCGAGGGCATGCCCGTCTACGGCACCTGCGCCGGCATGATCATGCTGGCCGACAAGATCCTCGACCCGCGCTCGGGCCAGGAGACCGTCGGCGGCATCGACATGATCGTGCGCCGCAACGCCTTCGGACGGCAGAACGAGTCCTTCGAGGCCGCGGTCGACGTCGCGGGCGTCGAGGGCGGTCCGGTGGAGGGCGTCTTCATCCGCGCCCCCTGGGTGGAGTCCGTCGGCGCCGGGGCCGAGGTGCTCGCCGAGCACGGCGGCCACATCGTCGCCGTCCGCCAGGGCAACGCGCTGGCCACGTCGTTCCACCCGGAACTGACCGGTGACCACCGCGTGCACGGCCTCTTCGTCGACATGGTGCACGCGTACCGGGCGGCCGAGTCCTTGTAGGATTCCTGCGTTCGTTGCAGAGATGGGTTACGCGAAGGAGACAGGCAGATGTCCGGCCACTCTAAATGGGCCACGACGAAGCACAAGAAGGCCGTGATCGATGCCAAGCGCGGCAAGCTCTTCGCGAAGCTGATCAAGAACATCGAGGTCGCCGCGCGTATGGGCGGCGTCGACCTGGACGGCAACCCCACGCTCTACGACGCCGTCCAGAAGGCCAAGAAGCAGTCGGTGCCGAACAAGAACATCGACTCCGCCATCAAGCGCGGTGGCGGCCTCGAGGCCGGTGGCGCCGACTACGAGACGATCATGTACGAGGGCTACGGTCCGAACGGCGTCGCGGTGCTCATCGAGTGCCTCACCGACAACCGCAACCGCGCCGCCTCCGACGTGCGCGTCGCGATGACCCGCAACGGCGGCTCCATGGCCGACCCGGGATCGGTGTCCTACCTGTTCAACCGCAAGGGCGTGGTGATCGTCCCCAAGGGGGAGCTGACCGAGGACGACGTCCTCGCCGCCGTCCTCGACGCGGGCGCCGAGGAGGTCAACGACCTCGGCGAGAACTTCGAGGTGCTCAGCGAGGCCACCGACCTGGTCGCCGTGCGCACCGCCCTGCAGGACGCCGGGATCGACTACGACTCCGCCGAGGCCAACTTCGTCCCGACCATGCAGGTCGAGCTGGACGAGGAGGGCGCCAAGAAGATCTTCAAGCTCATCGACGCGCTGGAGGACAGCGACGACGTGCAGAACGTCTTCGCCAACTTCGACGTGAGCGACGAGATCATGGAGAAGGTCGACGCGTAACGCGTCCACTGCTCGGCGGGCCGGCGGGACACTTCCGCCGGCCCGCCGCTTTGTCAGTGGCACCCGATAGCCTGCACAAACAGGTGATCGAGAGAAGGGGCCGGCACGTGCGCGTACTGGGGGTGGACCCGGGACTGACCCGGTGCGGTGTCGGTGTCGTCGAGGGCGTCGCCGGGCGGCCGCTCACCATGCTCGGCGTGGGCGTCGTCCGCACACCGGCGGACGCCGACCTCGGCCACCGCCTCGTCGCCGTCGAGCAGGGCCTCGAACAGTGGCTGGACGAGCACCGGCCCGAGTTCGTCGCCGTGGAGCGCGTCTTCAGCCAGCACAACGTGCGCACGGTGATGGGCACCGCCCAGGCCAGCGCGGTGGCCATCCTGTGCGCCTCCCGCCGCGGCATCCCCGTCGCCCTGCACACGCCCAGCGAGGTCAAGGCCGCCGTCACCGGATCCGGCCGCGCCGACAAGGCCCAGGTCGGCGCCATGGTCACCCGCCTGCTGCGGCTGGACGCGCCGCCGAAGCCCGCGGACGCCGCCGACGCCCTCGCGCTCGCCATCTGCCACATCTGGCGCGCCCCCGCGCAGAACCGCCTCCGGCAGGCGGCCGCCCTGCACGCCTCGAAAACCCCCCGCGCACCACGAACCCCGCACACATCGAAAGGCCGTACGGCATGATCGCCTTCGTCAGCGGCACGGTCGCCGCCCTCGCTCCCGACGCCGCGGTGGTCGAGGTCGGCGGGGTCGGCATGGCCGTCCAGTGCACACCGAACACGCTCTCCACGCTCCGTGTCGGACAGCCCGCGAAACTCGCCACCTCCCTCGTCGTCCGCGAGGACTCGCTGACCCTGTACGGCTTCGCCGACGACGACGAGCGCCAGGTCTTCGGGCTGCTCCAGACCGCCAGCGGCGTGGGCCCCCGGCTGGCCCAGGCGATGCTCGCCGTGCACACCCCCGACGCCCTGCGCAGAGCCGTCTCCACCGGCGACGAGAAGGCGCTCACCGCCGTGCCCGGGATCGGCAGGAAGGGCGCCCAGAAACTGCTCCTCGAGCTCAAGGACCGCCTCGGCGAGCCACTCGGCGCCCCCGCCGTCGGCGCACCGGTCACCAGCGGCTGGCGCGACCAGCTGCACGCCGCCCTGATCGGCCTCGGGTACGCGACCCGCGAGGCCGACGAGGCCGTGTCCGCCGTGGCGCCCCAGGCGGAGGCCGCCGGGGGCGCCCCGCAGGTGGGGCAGCTGCTGAAGGCGGCCCTGCAGACGCTGAACCGCGCCCGATAACCCGCGCCCCCTGGCCCGTACGAAGAGCTGAGGCATACGCACATGAACTGGGACGACACCACCGACACCTCCGCCGAGGAGCGGCTCGTCGGGGCGTCCGCCGACCGCGAGGACCAGGCCGTCGAGGCCGCCCTGCGCCCCAAGGACCTGGGCGAGTTCATCGGCCAGGAGAAGGTCCGCGAGCAGCTCGACCTCGTGCTGCGCGCCGCACGCGCGCGGGGCGCCACCGCCGACCACGTGCTGCTCTCCGGAGCCCCCGGCCTCGGCAAGACCACCCTCTCGATGATCATCGCCGCCGAGATGGAAGCCCCCATCCGCATCACCTCGGGCCCCGCCATCCAGCACGCCGGCGACCTCGCGGCGATCCTCTCCTCCCTCCAGGAGGGCGAGGTGCTCTTCCTCGACGAGATCCACCGCATGTCCCGGCCCGCCGAGGAGATGCTCTACATGGCGATGGAGGACTTCCGCGTCGACGTGATCGTCGGCAAGGGCCCCGGCGCCACCGCCATCCCCCTGGAACTGCCCCCCTTCACCCTGGTCGGCGCCACCACCCGGGCCGGCCTGCTGCCGCCCCCGCTGCGCGACCGCTTCGGCTTCACCGCGCACATGGAGTTCTACGAGCCCACCGAGCTGGAGCGGGTCGTCCACCGCTCGGCGAGCCTCCTCGACGTGGAGATCGACCCGCAGGGCGCCGCGGAGATCGCGGGCCGCTCCCGCGGCACGCCCCGCATCGCCAACCGCCTCCTGCGCCGCGTCCGGGACTACGCGCAGGTCAAGGCCGACGGACTGATCACTGAGGACATCGCCGCGGCCGCCCTCGCCGTCTACGAGGTCGACTCCCGGGGCCTGGACCGGCTGGACCGGGCCGTCCTCGAGGCCCTGCTCAAGCTGTTCGGCGGCGGACCGGTCGGCCTGTCCACGCTCTCCGTCGCGGTCGGGGAGGAGCGTGAGACCGTGGAAGAGGTGGCCGAACCCTTCCTCGTACGGGAGGGGTTGCTCGCCCGCACCCCGCGCGGGAGGGTGGCCACCCCGGCGGCATGGGCGCATCTCGGCCTCACGCCGCCCCGCTCGGGGGCCCCCGGAAACGGACAAGGGGACCTGTTCGGGGCGTGACGGCGAGGACGATGGCCGGGGCAGGAACCCCGGTGCCATGCTGAGCGTTGTTCCCTGCGCGCGGACTCGCTTAGACTCCGCCGATGCCGCCCTTGTCGGCGGCAGTACACACCCCCAACCATCAGGCCGTTCACCATCGCGGTCGTGTGAAGGAAGTTCCGACCCGTGAGTCTCGTGACCCTCCTCCCGTTCATTGTGCTCATCGGGGCCATGTTCCTGATGACCCGGTCGGCCAAGAAGAAGCAGCAGCAGGCCATCGACATGCGGAACCAGATGCAGCCCGGTTCCGGCGTCCGCACCATCGGGGGCATGTACGCCACGGTCAAGGAGGTCAGCGAGGACACGGTCCTTCTCGACGCCGGCCCGGGTGTGGAACTGCTGTTCGCCAAGAACTCGATCGGTGCCGTCCTCAGCGACGAGGAGTACAACCGCATCGTCCACGGCATCGAGCACGACCTGAAGTCCGACGCCGACGTCGTCCCCGACGACGCCTCCTCCCTCACCGAGACCGACGACTCCTCCGACGCTGCCGCCGCCTCCGACGACACGCCTGTCGACCTCGGCAAGAAGGACGCGGCCGACGAGCCGGCCGTCGCCGACACCGCCGACGAGGCGAAGGCGGACGCGCAGCCGAAGAAGTCCGACGGCGACCCCGACGCGAAGTAGCCGTGTCCCGGGGCGCGCGGGTGCCGCCCGCGCGCCCCGGGACACGCCCGACTCGCACGGAGTCCCGACACCATGTCATGGCCGCCCGCCCGTCGATCCGGCGCGAGGCGGCCCGAGAGGGAGTACGAGAAGGTGGCAGCAGTCAAAAAGGGACGGAACGCGAGCGCCACAAGTAAGCCGTGGCGCTCGCTCGCTCTGATCCTGATCGCCATCGTGGCGCTCACCGGAGGGATGTTCGCCTCCGGGCACACCACTCCGCGTCTCGGCATCGACCTGGCCGGTGGTACGAGCATCACGCTGGCGGCGGTCCCCGAGGCCGGCCAGGAGTCCGCGATCAACAAGACCAACATGGACACCGCGGTCTCCATCATGGAGCGGCGGGTCAACGGTCTCGGTGTCTCCGAGGCCGAGGTCCAGACGCAGGGCACCCGCAACATCATCGTCAACATTCCCAAGGGCACGAACTCCAAGCAGGCCCGGGAACAGGTCGGCACCACCGCCAAGCTCTACTTCCGTCCCGTCGTCGCCACCGAACTCGCCGGCGGCGGCGCCGCTCCCACGCCCAGCGCGACCGGCAACGGCTCGGAGCAGGACTCCGGCAAGGACAAGGCGACCGACAAGGCGACCGACAAGGCGACCGACGGGGCCACGGAGAAGGCGACCGACGGTTCCTCCCCGTCGGCCGACGCCACCACCCAGGGCCGTGCCGTCACCGACGCCCTGAAGGCCGACGAGACGCCCTCCGCCTCCCCGAGCGGCACGGCCGAGGACGCGGCCAGTCCCTCCGCGTCCGCGACCGGCGGCACCTCCGGCGACGCGGACAGCGAGCTCCAGGCGCAGTACGCCGCGCTCGACTGCACCAAGGAGAGCGTCCGCGCCAAGGCCGGTGACGGTTCAAAGTCCACCGACTCGACCGTGGCCTGCGGCCAGAACTCCCAGGGCCAGTGGCAGAAGTACATCCTCGGCCCCGCCGCGGTCGACGGCACCGACGTCGACGAGGCCAAGGCCGTCCTGAACACCCAGACCGGCGCCGGCTGGACCGTGACGATGGACTTCACCGGCAAGGGCGCCAAGAAGTTCGCCGACATCACCGGCCAGCTCGCCCAGAACCAGTCCCCGCAGAACCAGTTCGCCATCGTCCTGGACAACGAGGTCGTCTCCGACCCGTACGTCAGCCAGGCCCTGACCGGCGGCAACGCCGAGATCTCCGGCAACTTCACCCAGCAGTCGGCGCAGGAACTGGCCAACATGCTGTCCTACGGCGCCCTGCCGCTGACCTTCCGCGAGGACAGCGTCACCACCGTCACCGCCGCGCTCGGCGGCGAGCAGCTGAAGGCCGGTCTGATCGCCGGCGCCATCGGCCTCGCCCTGGTCGTCCTCTACCTGCTGGTCTACTACCGCGGCCTGTCCTTCATCGCCATCGCCTCCCTGCTGGTCTCCGCGGCCCTCACCTACGTGATCATGGCGCTGCTCGGCCCGACCATCAATTTCGCGCTGAACCTGCCGGCCGTGTGCGGCGCCATCGTCGCCATCGGCATCACGGCGGACTCGTTCATCGTGTTCTTCGAACGGGTCCGGGACGAGATCCGCGAGGGCCGCACCCTGCGCCCCTCCGTGGAGCGGGCCTGGCCGCGCGCCCGGCGCACCATCCTGGTCTCCGACTTCGTGTCCTTCCTCGCCGCCGCGGTGCTCTTCATCGTCACGGTCGGCAAGGTCCAGGGCTTCGCGTTCACGCTCGGCCTGACCACCGTGCTCGACGTCGTGGTGGTGTTCTTCTTCACCAAGCCCCTGCTCACGCTGATGGCCCGCCGGAAGTTCTTCGCGAGCGGCCACAAGTGGTCCGGCCTGGACCCGAAGGCACTGGGCGCGAAGCCGCCCCTGCGCCGTACCCGCCGTCCCTCCGCCCCTGCCCAGACGAAGGAGGCGTGAGAGATGTCGAAGCTCGGCACCCTCGGCGCCCGACTGCACCACGGCGAGGTCGGCTACGACTTCGTCAAGAACCGCAAGATCTGGTACGGCATCTCCATCCTGATCACCATCACGGCCATCGTCGGCCTGGCGGTGCGCGGCCTGCACATGGGCATCGAGTTCCAGGGCGGAGCGGTCTTCACCACCCCGAAGAACATGAGCGTCTCGGTCGCCGCGGCCGAGGGGTACGCGGAGGACGCCTCCGGCCACGACGCGATCGTCCAGAAGCTCGGCGACGGCAGCCTGCGCATCCAGGTCGCGGGCATCGACACCGGCACGTCGGACAAGATCAAGGACACGCTCGCCGGGGACCTCGAGGTCGACGCCGAGCAGATCAACGCCGAACTGGTCGGTCCCAGCTGGGGCGAGCAGATCGCCAACAAGGCCTGGCAGGGCCTCGGCATCTTCCTCATCCTGGTCGTGATCTACCTGGCGATCGCCTTCGAGTGGCGCATGGCACTCGCCGCGTTCGTCGCCCTGATCCACGACATCACCATCACCGTCGGCATCTACGCCCTCGTCGGCTTCGAGGTCACGCCGGGCACGGTGATCGGTCTGCTCACCATCCTCGGTTACTCGCTGTACGACACGGTGGTCGTCTTCGACAGCCTCAAGGAACAGACCAGGGACATCACCAAGCAGACCCGCTGGACCTACAGCGAGATCGCCAACCGTTCCATCAACAGCACCCTGGTCCGCTCCATCAACACCACGGTGGTCGCGCTGCTGCCGGTGGGCGGCCTGCTGTTCATCGGCGGCGGTGTCCTCGGCGCCGGCATGCTGAACGACATCTCGCTGTCGCTGTTCGTCGGCCTCGCCGCCGGTGCGTACTCCTCGATCTTCATCGCCACCCCGCTCGTCGCCGACCTCAAGGAGCGCGAGCCGGCGATGAAGGCGCTGAAGAAGCGCGTCCTGGCCAAGCGCGCCCAGGACGCGGCCGCCGGTGAGCCGCAGGGGGGCCCGGTCACCGACGAGGACCACGGCGACGAGCCCGAGGACGCCGCACCCGCGGTCGTCGGCCCGCGCGACCAGGCGCCCTCCCGCACCCGCGGCCGCGGCCGTCCCTCCGGGAAGCGCCGATGACCGGGCTCACCGACATCTCGACGCTGCTGCTCAGCCGCATCCGGGACGTGGCGGACTACCCGGAGCCGGGCGTGATGTTCAAGGACATCACCCCGCTCCTGGCGGACCCCGAGGCGTTCGCCGCGCTCAGCGACGCCCTGGCCGACATCGCCCGCGCCACCGGCGCCACCAAGGTCGTCGGCCTGGAGGCCCGCGGGTTCATCCTCGGCGCCCCGGTCGCCGTCCGCGCGGGCCTCGGCTTCATCCCCGTGCGCAAGGCGGGCAAGCTCCCCGGAGCCACCCTCAGCCAGGCCTACGACCTGGAGTACGGCTCCGCCGAGATCGAGGTGCACGCCGAGGACCTGAGCACCGCCGACCGCGTCCTGGTGGTCGACGACGTCCTCGCCACCGGCGGCACCGCCGAGGCGTCGGTCCAGCTCATCCGCAGGGCGGGCGCCGAGGTCGCGGGCCTGGCCGTACTGATGGAGCTCGGCTTCCTCGGCGGCCGCGCCCGGCTGGAACCGGCCCTGGCCGGCGCCCCGCTGGAGGCGCTGCTCACGGTCTGACCAGCGGTGTCGCACGCGAACCGCGCACAGGGAACACCGCTCGGGCGGGCCCGGAGGAATCCGGTGCCCGCCTCGGGTGTTTCGGGAGTAGGCCGTCCTCACACCCGCCCGCAGGCGATCCAGGGGCACGGGATGGCTACCATGGGGTGTCCGGAGCCTGACCGGAGGACCCGGATCGCGCACGAGGAGCCCTCTTGCCAGACGAGGCCCAGCACCTGACCGCCGCCAAGCCCGAGTCCGCCTCGGCGGCCGCGGCCAAGCCCGCGCCGAGCGCGCCCCACGCGAAGAACGACACGCGCGGGCCGGTTCAGCACGCCCAGTCGGCGCCCGTCGACAAGCCCGAGCAGTCGCGCCCCAAGCCGGCGCCGCCCGAGCGCTCCGCCCCCCTGGCCCGCCCCAACACCGGCCAGCCGCGCTCCGGCTCCTCCAACCGCGTCCGCGCCCGCCTCGCCCGGCTCGGCGTCCAGCGCGCCAACCCGTACAACCCGGTCCTCGAGCCGCTGCTGCGGATCGTGCGCAGCAACGACCCCAAGATCGAGAACGCCACCCTCCGCCAGATCGAGCGCGCCTACCAGGTCGCCGAGCGCTGGCACCGCGGCCAGAAGCGCAAGAGCGGCGACCCGTACATCACCCACCCGCTCGCCGTCACCACCATCCTCGCCGAGCTCGGCATGGACCCGGCCACGCTGATGGCCGGACTGCTGCACGACACCGTCGAGGACACCGAGTACGGCCTGGAGGACCTGCGCCGCGACTTCGGCGACGTGGTCACCCTGCTCGTCGACGGCGTCACCAAGCTGGACAAGGTCAAGTTCGGTGAGGCCGCGCAGGCCGAGACCGTGCGCAAGATGGTCGTCGCCATGGCCAAGGACCCGCGCGTCCTGGTCATCAAGCTCGCCGACCGCCTGCACAACATGCGCACCATGCGCTACCTCAAGCGCGAGAAGCAGGAGAAGAAGGCGCGCGAGACCCTGGAGATCTACGCGCCGCTCGCCCACCGCCTGGGCATGAACACCATCAAGTGGGAGCTGGAGGACCTCGCCTTCGCGATCCTCTACCCCAAGATGTACGACGAGATCGTCCGCCTGGTCGCCGAGCGGGCGCCCAAGCGCGACGAGTACCTCGCCATCGTCACCGACGAGGTGCAGCAGGACCTGCGCGCCGCCCGCATCAAGGCGACCGTCACCGGCCGCCCCAAGCACTACTACAGCGTCTACCAGAAGATGATCGTCCGCGGCCGTGACTTCGCGGAGATCTACGACCTGGTGGGCATCCGCGTCCTCGTGGACACGGTCCGCGACTGCTACGCGGCCCTCGGCACCGTGCACGCGCGATGGAACCCGGTCCCCGGCCGGTTCAAGGACTACATCGCGATGCCCAAGTTCAACATGTACCAGTCGCTGCACACGACGGTCATCGGTCCCGGCGGCAAGCCCGTCGAGCTGCAGATCCGCACCTTCGACATGCACCGCCGCGCCGAGTACGGCATCGCCGCGCACTGGAAGTACAAGCAGGAGGCCGTCGCCGGCGCCTCCAAGATCCGCACCGACGCGCCCAAGCCGGCCGGCAGGGCCGGCAAGGATTCGGCCGCCATCAACGACATGGCGTGGCTGCGGCAGCTCCTGGACTGGCAGAAGGAGACCGAGGACCCCGGCGAGTTCCTGGAGTCGCTGCGCTTCGATCTGTCCCGCAACGAGGTCTTCGTCTTCACCCCCAAGGGCGACGTCATAGCGCTCCCCGCCGGTGCCACGCCGGTGGACTTCGCGTACGCCGTCCACACCGAGGTCGGCCACCGCACCATCGGGGCGCGGGTCAACGGCCGCCTCGTACCGCTGGAGTCGACCCTCGACAACGGCGACCTGGTGGAGGTCTTCACCTCCAAGGCGGCCGGCGCCGGCCCCTCCCGCGACTGGCTCGGCTTCGTCAAGTCGCCGCGCGCCCGCAACAAGATCCGCGCCTGGTTCTCCAAGGAGCGCCGCGACGAGGCCATCGAGCACGGCAAGGACTCCATCGTCCGCGCGATGCGCAAGCAGAACCTGCCGATCCAGCGCATCCTCACCGGCGACTCGCTGGTCACGCTGGCGCACGAGATGCGCTACTCGGACATCTCCGCGCTGTACGCGGCGATCGGCGAGGGTCATGTCTCCGCGCAGAACATCGTGCAGAAGCTCGTCCAGGCCCTCGGCGGCGAGGAGGCCGCCACCGAGGAGATCGACGAGTCGGTCCCGCCGGCCCGCGGCCGCGGCCGCAAGCGCCGCTCCAGCGCCGACCCCGGTGTCGTCGTCAAGGGCGTCGAGGACGTCTGGGTGAAGCTGGCCCGCTGCTGTACGCCGGTACCCGGCGACCCGATCATCGGATTCGTGACCCGGGGCAGCGGCGTGTCGGTGCACCGCAGCGACTGCGTCAACGTCGACTCGCTGTCCCGGGAGCCCGAGCGGATCCTCGACGTCGAGTGGGCGCCCACCCAGTCCTCGGTCTTCCTGGTCGCCATCCAGGTCGAGGCCCTCGACCGGTCCCGGCTGCTGTCGGACGTCACGCGCGTGCTGTCCGACCAGCACGTCAACATCCTCTCGGCGGCCGTCCAGACCTCCCGCGACCGTGTCGCCACCTCACGCTTCACCTTCGAGATGGGCGACCCGAAGCACCTCGGCCACGTCCTGAAGGCCGTGCGCGGCGTGGAGGGCGTCTACGACGTCTACCGGGTCACCTCGGCCCGCAACCGCACCTAGCGGGCGACAGACACCCGAAAGGGGGGCTCCCGTACCCGAGGTACGGGAGCCCCCCTTTCGGGTGTCGTGCGGAAGTTCTCAGCCGCCGAACTCCTGCAGACCCTTCAGCGCCTGGTCCAGCAGGGCCTGGCGGCCCTCCAGCTCCCGCTCGAGCTTCTCCGCCTTGGCGGTGTTGCCCTGCGCCCTGGCCTGCTCGATCTGGCCCTTCAGCTTGTCCACGGCGGCCTGGAGCTGACCGGTCAGACCCGCGGCACGCGCGCGTGCCTCCGGGTTCGTCCGGCGCCACTCGGTCTCCTCGGCCTCCTGCAGGGCCCGCTCCACGGTGTGCATCCGGCCCTCGACCCTCGGGCGGGCGTCCCGCGGCACGTGGCCGATGGCCTCCCAGCGCTCGTTGATCCCGCGGAACGCGGCCCGCGCGGCCTTCAGGTCCGTGATCGGCAGGAGCTTCTCGGCCTCCTCGGCCAGCTCCTCCTTGAGCTTGAGGTTCTCGGCTTGCTCCGCGTCACGCTCGGCGAAGACCGAGCTGCGGGCGGCGAAGAAGACGTCCTGGGCGCCGCGGAAGCGGTTCCACAGATCGTCCTCGTGCTCGCGCTGGGCGCGTCCCGCGGCCTTCCACTCCGTCATCAGCTCGCGGTAGCGGGCGGCCGTCGGGCCCCAGTCCGTCGAATTCGACAGCGACTCGGCCTCCGCGACCAGCCGCTCCTTGGCCTGGCGGGCGTCCTCGCGCTGCGCGTCCAGCTGCGCGAAGTGCTGCTTGCGCCGCTTGGAGAACGCCGACCGCGCGTGCGAGAACCGGTGCCACAGCTCGTCGTCGGACTTCCGGTCCAGCCGCGGCAGGCCCTTCCAGGTGTCCACCAGCGCCCGCAGCCGCTCACCCGCGGCCCGCCACTGGTCGGACTGCGCCAGCTCCTCCGCCTCGACGACCAGCGCCTCCTTGGCGTGACGCGCCTCGTCGGACTGCTTGGCCCGCTGTGCCTTGCGCTCCTCGCGGCGCGCCTCCACCAGCTCCACGAGCTTGTCCAGCCGGGCCCTGAGCGCGTCCAGGTCGCCGACCGCGTGGTGCGCGTCCACCTGCTCGCGCAGGTGCCCGATCGCGGTCTGGGCGTCCTTGGACGACAGGTCGGTGGTCCTCACCCGCTTCTCGAGGAGGCCGATCTCGACAACCAGGCCCTCGTACTTGCGCTCGAAGTAGGCCAGCGCCTCCTCGGGGGAGCCGGCCTGCCAGGAACCGACGACCTGCTCGCCGTCGGCCGTACGCACGTACACGGTCCCCGTCTCGTCGACGCGGCCCCACGGGTCGCTGCTCACAGCGCCTCCTCCACATGATGCCGTCGGGGGGGCCTCGAAGCTCCCCCGGGCATCGTCCACAGTTTCGTCACGGCCAACATAGGCGACCGACGGGATGCCTGTCCGCATCCCGCGCGACCGAAATTCCGCAGTTGGGGGTCAGGATTTGGTGACGGTCGCCTTGTCGATCACGACCGTCGCGTTGGGTGCCCCGTCACCCGCTCCGGTGTTCTCCCCGGCGTCGGCGATCTTCTTCAGCACCTTCATGCCGGCGTCCGAGACGGTGCCGAACGGTGTGTAGCTGGGCGGAAGCTGGCTGTCCTGGTAGACCAGGAAGAACTGGCTGCCGCCACTGTCCTTCTGCCCGGTGTTGGCCATCGCGACCGTGCCCGCCGGGTAGATGTTGTCCTTCAGGCTTTTGTCCTTCAGGTTCTCGTCCGGGATCGTGTAGCCGGGACCGCCGGTGCCGGTGCCCGTCGGGTCACCGCACTGCAGCACGTAGATGCCGTTCGTGGTGAGCCGGTGGCACTTGCTGTGGTCGAAGTAGCCCTCCTTCGCCAGGAAGTCGAAGGAGTTGACCGTGTGCGGGGCCGCCGACGCCTTCAGCGCCACGTCTATCCCGCCACAGGTCGTGTCCAGCTTCAGGGTGTACTCCGCCGACTTGTCGACGGTGAGCGCCGGCTCCTTCTTCCAGGTCTTCGACTTGACCTTGCCCCCGGCGGGCTCGTCGCACGGGTCCGGAGCCTTGCTGGTCGGTGCGGCGCTCGGCGTGACCTCCGCGTTCGCGTTGGTCTTGTCGTCGTCCTGCTTGAGCGTCCCGGTCGTGTACAGCGCGAGGCTGCCCACGAGGACCACACCGAGCACGGACGCGACCACCGAGTTGCGGACCCGCGACTTGCGCCGCGCTTCGGTGCGCCGCTGCTGCTGCCGCAAGAACTTCTCCCGGGCGAGCTGACGCCGCCGCTGTTCCTGGCTGACCACCGGATTCTCTCCTCATGCGTCTCGTGTGCCGGCCGGTACGCGTGCGTGCGTGCGGTGAGCCGACCGCCTGCGTGTGCCCCGTACCGTATATGGGTTCGCTGAGGAATCGGCAGCGCCGGTAGGCTCTGACGGCGGGCGCAGCCCCGTCGCAAGCCTCCCGTACCGACACAACGAAGGACGATCGTGCTCATTGCCGGGTTCCCCGCCGGGGCCTGGGGGACGAACTGTTATCTCGTCGCCCCCGCCGCCGGTGAGGAGTGCGTGATCATCGACCCCGGCCACCAGGCCGCCGCCGGAGTCGAGGAGGCGGTCCGCAAGCACCGGCTCAAGCCCGTCGCCGTCGTTCTCACCCACGGTCACATCGACCACGTCGCCTCGGTCGTCCCGGTGTGCGGAGCGCACGACGTGCCGGCCTGGATCCACCCCGAGGACCGGTACATGATGAGCGACCCCGAGAAGGGCATCGGCCGCGCCATCGGCATGCCGCTGATGGGCGAGCTGACGGTGGGGGAGCCGGACGACGTCAAGGAGCTGACCGACGGCACGCGGCTGGAGCTGGCGGGCCTGGAGTTCTCCGTCGCGCACGCGCCGGGCCATACCAGGGGGTCGGTGACCTTCGGCCTGCCCGAGGCGGCGGACGTCCCGCCGGTCATGTTCTCGGGCGACCTGCTGTTCGCCGGCTCCATCGGACGCACCGACCTGCCGGGCGGCTCCATGGACGACATGCTCGAGTCCCTGGCCCGCGTGTGCCTGCCGCTCGACGACTCGACCGTGGTGCTGTCCGGCCACGGCCCCCAGACGACCATCGGCCAGGAGCGCGCCACCAACCCCTATCTGCGGCAGGTGGCGGCGGACCGCCAAGGACGCGGCGCCGGCGAGGCTCCCCGACGAGGAATGTGACGAGAGACTTCCGTGAGCACCTTCAAGGCCCCCAAGGGCACGTACGACCTGATCCCGCCGGACAGCGCCAAGTACCTCGCCGTCCGCGAGGCCATCGCCGCCCCGCTGCGGGGCTCCGGCTACGGCTACATCGAGACGCCCGGCTTCGAGAACGTCGAGCTGTTCGCGCGCGGTGTCGGGGAGTCCACCGACATCGTGACCAAGGAGATGTACGCCTTCGAGACCAAGGGCGGCGACCGGCTCGCCCTGCGCCCCGAGGGCACCGCCTCCGTGCTGCGCGCGGCCCTGGAGGCCAACCTGCACAAGGCGGGCAACCTCCCGGTCAAGCTCTGGTACTCCGGCTCCTACTACCGCTACGAGCGTCCCCAGAAGGGCCGTTACCGCCACTTCTCCCAGGTCGGCGCCGAGGCGATCGGGGCGGAGGACCCGGCGCTGGACGCCGAGCTGATCATCCTCGCCGACCAGGCGTACCGCTCGCTGGGCCTGCGCGACTTCCGCATCCTGCTCAACAGCCTCGGCGACAAGGAGTGCCGCCCGGTCTACCGGGCCGCGCTGCAGGACTTCCTGCGCGGCCTCGACCTGGACGAGGACACGCTGCGCCGCGCGGAGATCAACCCGCTGCGCGTCCTGGACGACAAGCGGGAGTCGGTGCAGAAGCAGCTGACCGGCGCCCCGCTGCTGCGCGACTACCTGTGCGACGCCTGCAAGGCCTACCACGAGGAGGTCCGCGAGCTGATCACGGCGGCGGGCGTCTCCTTCGAGGACGATCCCAAGCTGGTGCGCGGCCTGGACTACTACACGCGCACCACCTTCGAGTTCGTCCACGACGGCCTGGGCTCCCAGTCCGCGGTGGGCGGCGGCGGCCGCTACGACGGCCTGTCCGAGATGATCGGCGGCCCCGCGCTGCCGTCCGTCGGCTGGGCCCTGGGAGTCGACCGCACGGTGCTGGCCCTGGAGGCGGAGGGCGTCGCGCTCGAACTCCCCGCCACCACCAGCGTGTTCGCCGTCCCGCTCGGCGAGGAGGCCCGCCGGGTGCTGTTCGCCAAGGTCACCGAACTGCGGAAGAACGGCGTGGCCGCCGACTTCTCGTACGGAGGCAAGGGGCTGAAGGCCGCGATGAAGGCCGCCAACCGCTCGGGCGCCCGCTACGCCCTGGTGCTGGGCGAACGCGACCTCGCCGAGGGCGTCGTCCAGCTCAAGGACATGGAGTCCGGCGAGCAGACGGCGGTCGGCGTCAACGAGATCGTGGCGGAGCTGGAGTCACGGCTCGGCTGACCCCCTCGTACGCGTACGGAGGAAGGCGCCGGATGCCCGCGCGGGGCACCGGCGCCTTCGTCGTCAACGCGTACGGGCGGCTTCACCCCACCGGATGACCCGGGAGCGGAGCGTCCGTGCGGCCGTCCCGCGGACAGCGGCCGAAACCGTACGCTCACGGGCGAACGCCGGCGTCTTCCCGTGTCCGCCCGACGGCGGACCACAGCTCCGTACGGCACAATGGCCCCTGCCCGAAGCAGGACCCACTCTCCAGTGACGGAATCGGCGTGATGAGCAAGACGACAGTCAGGGACGTCGACAGGGAGCCCGAACCCTCGGCCGGCCCCCGGCGCACCGCCCCCGCGACGCGCACGGAAGGCGCGAGCCGGGCGTTCGCCCTGCTCCTGGTGATCACCGGCGCCGCCGGCGTGCTCGCCGCGTGGGTGATCACCCTCGACAAGTTCAAGCTGCTCGAGGCCAAGGTCAAGGGCGAGACGTTCGTCCCCGGGTGCAGCCTCAACCCCGTCGTCTCCTGCGGCAGCGTCATGGAGAGCGACCAGGCCTCCGTGTTCGGCTTCCCCAACCCGATGCTCGGTCTCGTTGCCTACGGCATCGTCGTCTGCGTCGGCATGAGCCTGCTCGCCCGGGCCCGCTTCCCGCGCTGGTACTGGCTCGCCTTCAACGCGGGCACCCTCTTCGGCGTCGTCTTCTGCGCCTGGCTGATGTTCCAGTCCCTGTACCGGATCAACGCCCTGTGCCTGTGGTGCTGCCTGGCCTGGGTCGCCACGATCATCATGTTCTGGTACGTGACGTCGTTCAACGTCCGTCAGGGCTTCCTGCCCGCCCCGGGCTGGCTGAAGGGCTTCTTCGACGAGTTCACCTGGGTCATGCCGGTCCTGCACATCGGGATCATCGGCATGCTGATCCTGACCCGCTGGTGGGACTTCTGGACCGGCTGACCGCCCGCCCGGACTGTCGGTGCGGTGCTTTAGGGTTTCAGCGTGGAGCCCGACCTGTTCACCGCCGCAGCAGAAGAACGCCAGGAGAAGGACCCGGCCGGCAGCCCCCTGGCGGTCCGGATGCGCCCGCGGACCCTCGACGAGGTGGTGGGCCAGCAGCACCTGCTGAAGCCGGGCTCCCCCCTGCGCAGACTGGTCGGCGAGGGCGCGTCGGGCCCCGCGGGACCCTCCTCGGTGATCCTGTGGGGGCCGCCCGGCACCGGCAAGACCACCCTGGCCTACGTCGTCTCCAAGGCCACCAACAAGCGCTTCGTCGAGCTGTCGGCGATCACCGCGGGCGTCAAGGAGGTCCGCGCGGTCATCGACGGCGCCCGCCGCGCCTCCGGCGGGTACGGCCAGGAGACCGTCCTCTTCCTCGACGAGATCCACCGCTTCAGCAAGGCCCAGCAGGACTCCCTCCTCCCGGCCGTGGAGAACCGCTGGGTCACCCTGATCGCCGCGACCACCGAGAACCCCTACTTCTCGGTCATCTCCCCGCTGCTGTCCCGGTCCCTCCTGCTCACGCTCGAACCGCTCACCGACGACGACATCAGGGGCCTGCTGAAGCGCGCCCTCACCGACGAGCGGGGCCTGAAGAGCGCCGTCACGCTTCCCGGGGACACCGAGGACCACTTCCTGCGCATCGCCGGCGGCGACGCCCGCCGCGCGCTCACCGCCCTGGAGGCCGCCGCCGGGGCCGCGCTGGACAAGGGCGAGGCGGAGATAACGCTGGCCACGCTGGAGGAGACGGTCGACCGGGCCGCGGTGAAGTACGACCGCGACGGCGACCAGCACTACGACGTCGCCAGCGCCCTGATCAAGTCCATCCGCGGCTCCGACGTGGACGCCGCCCTGCACTACCTGGCCCGCATGATCGAGGCCGGTGAGGACCCCCGCTTCATCGCCCGCCGGCTGATGATCTCCGCCAGCGAGGACATCGGCCTGGCCGACCCGGGCGCCCTGCCGATCGCCGTCGCCGCCGCCCAGGCCGTCGCCATGATCGGTTTCCCCGAGGCCGCCCTCACCCTCAGCCACGCCACCATCGCCCTCGCCCTCGCCCCGAAGTCCAACGCGGCGACCACCGCGATCGGCGCCGCCCTGGACGACGTGCGCAAGGGACTGGCCGGTCCCGTGCCGTCCCACCTGCGGGACAGCCACTACAAGGGCGCGACGAAGCTCGGGCACGGGAAGGGCTACACCTACCCGCACGACCTGCCCGAGGGCATCGCCGCACAGCAGTACGCACCGGACGCCCTGAAGGACCGCGAGTACTACGAGCCCACCCGGCACGGCGCGGAGGCCCGCTACGCGGACGCGGTGGAGTGGACCAGGAAGCACCTCGGTCGGAAACGGCCCTGACCACCCTGTAGACTCGTGCGGAGTGCTGAGTCCCGTGTCCGGCTCCGGTCGGCGCCTCAGGCGGGACATCCAGCCGGATCCTTCGATCCAGGAGCGTCGCGCACCGTCGTAGGTGTCGCGGGCAGCCCACCACCCCCCGTCAGTCCCGGGACCGGTCGGTGGGCCGTTCGTGTGCTGCACGTATGTGCCCAGACCAGGGGAGCGGCTGCCCACCAAGTCCCTCGCGGGCCTGATGGGAATTCCCCCGGCTGCGGATGCGACCTCCCGTAACCCTGAGGCAGCCGAAGAGGAGAAGGAAGAGAAGTGGCGAACCAGTCCCGCCCCAAGGTCAAGAAGTCGCGTGCCCTCGGCATCGCGCTGACCCCGAAGGCCGTCAAGTACTTCGAGGCCCGTCCCTACCCGCCGGGTGAGCACGGCCGTGGCCGCAAGCAGAACTCGGACTACAAGGTCCGTCTGCTGGAGAAGCAGCGTCTGCGCGCGCAGTACGACGTGTCCGAGCGCCAGCTCGTCCGCGCCTACGAGCGTGCCTCCAAGGTCCAGGGCAAGACCGGTGAGGCCCTGATCATCGAGCTCGAGCGCCGTCTCGACGCGCTGGTCCTGCGTTCGGGCATCGCCCGCACGATCTACCAGGCCCGGCAGATGGTCGTCCACGGCCACATCCAGGTCAACGGCAAGAAGGTCGACAAGCCCTCCTTCCGTGTCCGCCCGGACGACGTGGTGCAGGTCCGTGACCGCAGCAAGGAGAAGACCCTCTTCACGATCGCCCGTGAAGGCGGCTTCGCCCCCGACGGCGAGACCCCGCGCTACCTCCAGGTGAACCTCAAGTCCCTGGCGTTCCGCCTGGACCGTGAGCCGAACCGCAAGGAGATCCCGGTGATCTGCGACGAGCAGCTCGTCGTCGAGTACTACGCCCGCTGACCCCGGCAGGCACGCGGTACCCCGAGCCCGCCGTCCCCCCGCCCTTCCCGGCGGGGGGACGGCGGGCTCGACTCGCTCCGCCCCGCGACTCCACCGGGGGCGGACGGTAATCCGGTACGGAGTCCCGTCAACGGCGCGATAGGCTCGGCCCCACGACTTTCTCGATGTTCAGGCGCGTTTCAAGGGAGCGGGTGCACACAGTGTCCGGTGGCGAGGTGGCCGGAATCCTGGTGGCCGTGTTCTGGGCGATCCTGGTCTCCTTCCTCGCCGTCGCGCTGGCGAGGCTGGCCCAGACGCTCCGGGCGACCACCAGGCTCGTGGCGGACGTGACCGACCAGGCCGTCCCCCTGCTGGCGGACGCCTCGGCGGCGGTGCGTTCCGCGCAGACCCAGATCGAACGGGTCGACGCGATCGCCTCCGACGTCCAGGAGGTCACCTCCAACGCCTCCGCGCTGTCGACCACCGTGGCCTCCACCTTCGGCGGCCCCCTGGTCAAGGTCGCCGCCTTCGGCTACGGCGTGCGCCGCGCCGTCAGCGGCCGCAAGGACGACGCCCCGGCCAAGGAGCCGAGGCGCAACGTGATCGTGGGCCGCACCGTCCCGGGAGCGCGGCGGGAGAAGCGGACCCGGGGAAAGAAGGACTGACCCAGCGATGTTCCGCCGAACGTTCTGGTTCACCACCGGCGTCGCCGCCGGAGTGTGGGCCACCACCAAGGTCAACCGCAAGATCAAGCAGCTGACGCCCGAGCACCTCGCCGTCACCGCGGCGAACAAGGCGATCGAGGCCGGCGGCCGGCTCAGGGACCGCGCGGTCGACTTCGCGCTCGAGGTCCGCGACAACATGGCCCGGCGCGAGGCCGAACTGGGCGACGCGCTGGGGCTCAACGCCCCCGTCGACCGCGAACTCCCCGCGCCCCGGGGCTACGCCGTCATCGAGAACCGCAACAGCACCGAGTACGTCGAGGGCCCGGCGCGGAAGCCGACGCACCAGACGTACCCGACGTACCCGTACAACCGGAATGAGGACCACTGATGGAGTCGGCCGAGATCCGCCGCCGCTGGCTGAGCTTCTTCGAGGAGCGCGGGCACACCGTCGTCCCTTCGGCGTCGCTCATCGCGGACGACCCGACTCTGCTGCTCGTCCCGGCCGGCATGGTGCCCTTCAAGCCCTACTTCCTCGGTGAGGTGAAGCCGCCCTTCGACCGCGCCACCAGCGTGCAGAAGTGCGTGCGCACGCCCGACATCGAAGAGGTCGGCAAGACCACCCGCCACGGCACGTTCTTCCAGATGTGCGGCAACTTCTCCTTCGGCGACTACTTCAAGGAAGGCGCCATCAAGCTCGCCTGGGAGCTGCTCACCGGCGACCGGGACAAGGGCGGTTACGGCCTCGACCCCGAGCGCCTGTGGATCACCGTCTACCAGGACGACGACGAGGCCGAGCAGATCTGGCGCGACGTCGTCGGCGTGCCCGCCGAGCGCATCCAGCGCCTGGGCAAGAAGGACAACTTCTGGGACATGGGCGTCCCCGGCCCCTGCGGCCCCTGCTCCGAGATCAACTACGACCGCGGCCCCGAGTTCGGCGCCGAGGGCGGCCCCGCCGTCAACGACGAGCGGTACGTGGAGATCTGGAACCTCGTCTTCATGCAGTACGAGCGGGGCGAGGGTCCGGGCAAGGACTACCCGATCCTCGGGGACCTGCCGAGCAAGAACATCGACACCGGCCTCGGTCTCGAGCGGCTCGCCATGATTCTGCAGGGCGTGCAGAACATGTACGAGATCGACACCTCCATGGCCGTCATCGACAAGGCCACCGAGCTGACCGGCGTGGCCTACGGCGACGCCCACGCCTCCGACGTCTCGCTCCGCGTGGTCACCGACCACATGCGCACCTCCGTGATGCTCATCGGCGACGGCGTCAGCCCCGGCAACGAGGGCCGCGGCTACGTGCTGCGCCGCATCATGCGCCGCGCCATCCGCAACATGCGCCTGCTCGGCGCCACCGGCCCGGTCGTCAAGGACCTCGTCGACGTCGTCATCGGCATGATGGGGCAGCAGTACCCGGAGCTGGTCACCGACCGCGAGCGCATCGAGAAGGTCGCCCTCGCCGAGGAGAACGCCTTCCTCAAGACGCTGAAGGCCGGCACCAACATCCTCGACACCGCCGTCAGCGACACCAAGGCCGCCGGCGGCACCGTCCTCGCCGGCGACAAGGCCTTCCTGCTCCACGACACCTGGGGCTTCCCGATCGACCTCACCCTGGAGATGGCCGCCGAACAGGGGCTCTCCGTGGACGAGGAGGGCTTCCGCCGCCTGATGAAGGAGCAGCGGGAGCGCGCCAAGGCCGACGCCCAGGCCAAGAAGACCGGCCACGCCGACCTCGGCGCCTACCGCGAGATCGCCGACCGGGCCGGGGCCACCGACTTCATCGGCTACACCGACACCGAGGGCGAGTCGACGGTCGTCGGCATCCTCGTCGACGGCCTCTCCTCGCCGGCCGCCACCGAGGGCGACGAGGTCGAGATCGTCCTCGACCGCACCCCGTTCTACGCCGAGGGCGGCGGCCAGATCGGCGACACCGGCCGCATCAGGGTCGACACCGGCGCCGTCATCGAGATCCGCGACTGCCAGAAGCCGGTCCCGGGCGTGTACGTCCACAAGGGCGTCGTCCAGGTCGGCGAGGTCACCGTCGGCGCCAGGGCCCACGCCGCCATCGACGGCCGCCGCCGTACGGCCATCGCCCGCGCCCACTCGGCCACCCACCTCACCCACCAGGCGCTGCGCGACGCCCTCGGCCCGACGGCCGCCCAGGCCGGCTCCGAGAACCAGCCCGGCCGCTTCCGCTTCGACTTCGGCTCCCCGTCCGCCGTACCGACGGCCGTGATGACCGACGTCGAGCAGAAGATCAACGAGGTGCTCGCCCGCGACCTCGACGTGCGCGCCGACGTCATGGGCATCGACGAGGCCAAGAAGCAGGGCGCCATCGCCGAGTTCGGCGAGAAGTACGGCGAGCGCGTGCGCGTCGTCACCATCGGCGACTTCTCCAAGGAGCTGTGCGGCGGCACCCACGTGCACAACACCGCCCAGCTCGGTCTGGTGAAGCTGCTCGGCGAGTCCTCCATCGGCTCCGGAGTGCGCCGCATCGAGGCCCTGGTCGGCGTGGACGCCTACAACTTCCTCGCCCGTGAGCACACGGTCGTCGCCCAGCTCCAGGAGCTGATCAAGGGCCGTCCGGAGGAGCTCCCGGAGAAGGTCTCCGCCATGCTCGGCAAGCTCAAGGACGCCGAGAAGGAGATCGAGAAGTTCCGCGCCGAGAAGGTGCTGCAGGCCGCCGCGGGGCTCGCCGAGTCCGCCAAGGACGTCCGCGGCATCGCCCTGGTCACCGGTCAGGTCCCCGACGGCACCACACCGGACGACCTGCGCAAGCTGGTCCTGGACGTGCGCGGCCGCATCCAGGGCGGCCGGGCCGCCGTGGTCGCCCTGTTCACCGTGAACAACGGCAAGCCGCTGACGGTCATCGCCACCAACGAGGCCGCCCGCGAGCGCGGCCTCAAGGCCGGTGACCTGGTCCGCACCGCCGCCAAGACCCTCGGCGGCGGCGGTGGCGGCAAGCCGGACGTCGCCCAGGGCGGCGGCCAGAACCCGGCCGCCGTCGGTGAGGCCGTCGACGCCGTCGAGCGGCTCGTGGCGGACACCGCCAAGTGAACGGACCGGCGAACGAGCAGGCGGACGGCCCGGTGATGCGCCGCGGCCGCCGCCTCGCGATCGACGTCGGGGACGCCCGCATCGGGGTCGCCTCGTGCGACCCCGACGGGATCCTCGCCACGCCGGTCGAGACCGTCCCCGGCCGGGACGTCCCCGCCGCACACCGCAGGTTGCGGCAACTGGTCGAGGAGTACGAGCCGATCGAGGTCGTCGTCGGTCTCCCCCGCTCCCTCAAGGGGGGCGAGGGCCCGGCCGCGGCCAAGGTCAGGGGCTTCGCGCAGGAGCTGGCCCGCGGCATCGCACCCGTCCCGGTGCGCCTGGTCGACGAGCGGATGACCACGGTCACGGCGAGCCAGGGACTGCGCGCCTCCGGCGTCAGGTCCAAGAAGGGCCGCTCGGTCATCGACCAGGCCGCCGCTGTGATCATCCTCCAGCAGGCACTGGAATCCGAACGGGTGTCAGGCAGGCCACCCGGTGAGGGCGTCGAAGTGGTCATCTGATCGCGGTACGGTAACGTTCCGCGCGATGCGGACGGTGTTCGAACAGCCGCCGCACAGAGAGAGGCGGGACGGGAGCCGTGGTCTTCAGGTGGCCGCGCGCCCGCCGCCTCGCGGCTCTAGGGGATCGATGACTGAGTATGGCCGGGGCCAGGGCTCCGAACCGTGGCATCCGGACGACCCGTTGTACGGGGACGGCGGATGGGGCGGACAGCAGACCCAGCAGGGTCAGCAGTCCCCCTACGGCGGCCAGCCACAGCACTATCCGCAGCAGCCGCAGCAGCAGTACGGCGACTGGGGCACCGGCGAGCAGCACGGGTACGGCGGACAGCAGTACCCGCAGTACGACCAGCAGCAACAGCCTCAGTACGACCAGCAGCACCCCCCTCAGCAGCACCCCCCTCAGCAGCAACAGCCGCAGTACGACCAGAACGGCTGGCCCACGGGCTCCTACCCCCAGGACCCCTACGCCGCCGACCCGACGGACCCGTACGCGCCGCAGACCGGGGCCTACGGCGGGGAGCAGCCCGACCACTACAGCACCCCCGACGCCTACCCGCCGCCCGAACCGCCCGGCCGCCGCCGCGCCGAGCCCGAGCCGCAGACGGACTGGGACCCGGGCCCCGACCAGGGCGAACACGCCTTCTTCGCGGGCGGCGGCGACGAGGACGACGCCGGCGCCGACGAGCCGGGTGACCGGAGCGGACGCGGCGAACGCCGGGGCCGGGGCGGCAAGGAGAAGAAACGACGCAACGGCCTGGCCTGTCTCGTCGTGGTCGTGGTCTTCGGCGGCGGCATCGCCGGTGTCGGCTACTTCGGTTATCAGTTCTACCAGGATCGTTTCGGCAGCGCCCCGGACTTCGCGGGGTCCGGCAACGGCGAGCAGGTGACCGTCACGATCCCCAAGGGCTCCCTCGGGTACGCCATCGGCCAGGAGCTCAAGAAGATGGGCGTGGTCAAGAGCGTCGACGCCTTCGTCGCGGCCCAGGCCGCCAACCCGCAGGGCAAGAGCATCCAGGACGGCGTCTACACGCTGGAGAAGGAGATGTCGGCCGCGAGCGCGGTCGAACTGATGCTCAGCCCGAAGAGCCGCAACAGTCTGATCATCGCGGAAGGCCGGCGCAACGTCGCCATCTACGAGGCGATCGACAAGCGCCTCGGGGTGAAGACGGGCACCACGGCCGAGGTGGCCGAGACCAAGTGGAAGACGCTGGGCCTGCCCGACTGGGCCGTGAACCACGAGGACGTCAAGGATCCGCTGGAGGGCTTCCTCTATCCGTCCAGCTACTCCGTCGCCAAGGGCCAGAAGCCCGAGGCCGTGCTGAAGCAGATGGTGGCCCGGGCCACCGAGAAGTACGAGGAGCTGGACTTCGAGGGCAAGGCCGAGAGCCTCGGCCTCGAAGGGCCGTGGGAACTGGTGACGGTCGCGAGCCTGGTCCAGGCGGAGGGCAAGACCCACGACGACTTCCGCAAGATGTCCGAGGTCATCTACAACCGGCTCAAGACCACCAACACCGAGACGAACCAGAAACTCCAGTTCGACTCGACCTTCAACTACCTCCTGGGGCAGAGCGAGATCGACATCTCCGAGTCGGAGATCAACAGCAACCCCGACCCGTACAACACGTACACCAACACGGGCCTGCCGCCCGGTCCGATCGGCAACCCGGGCGAGGAGGCCCTGCAGGCCGCGCTGAATCCGACGAGCGACGGCTGGATGTACTTCGTCGCCACGGACGGCATGGACAAGACCGAGTTCGCCAAGACCATGGCGGAGCACCAGAAGCTCGTCGACAAGTTCAACGCATCGAGGGACAACTGATGTCCGCCGCCCGCAGGGCCGCCGTGCTCGGCTCACCGATCGCCCACTCGCTCTCCCCGGTACTGCACCGCACCGCCTATGCCGAGCTGGGCCTGGAAGGCTGGACGTACGACCGTTTCGAGGTCGACGAGGAGTCCCTGCCCGGCTTCTTCGACACGCTCGGGACCGAGTGGGCGGGTCTGTCCCTGACCATGCCGCTGAAGCGGGCGGTGATCCCGCTGCTCGACTCGGTCAGCGGGACCGCGATGTCCGTCGAGGCGGTCAACACGGTCGTCCTCACGCCGGACGGCCGCCGGACCGGCGACAACACCGACATCCCCGGAATGGTCGCCGCCCTGCGCGAGCACGGCATCGACAAGGTGGAGACGGCCGCCGTCCTCGGCGCCGGCGCCACCGCCTCCTCCGCGCTGGCCGCGCTGGCCCGGATCTGCTCGGGCGAGGTCACGGTCTACGTCCGCAGCGAGGCCCGGGCGGCGGAGATGCGGCAGTGGGCGGAACGGCTCGACGTCGCGGTGCGCATCGCCCCCTGGGACGACGCCGAGCAGGCCCTGCACGCCCCGCTGGTCGTCAGCACCACCCCGGCCGGTGTCACCGACACCCTCGCCAGGGCCGTTCCGGAGCGTCCGACGACCCTCTTCGACGTGCTCTACGACCCGTGGCCGACCGTTCTCGCCGCCCGCTGGTCGGCGTACGGGGGCGCCGTGGTCAGCGGGCTGGACCTGCTGGTGCACCAGGCGGTGCTCCAGGTGGAGCAGATGACGGGGCGTTCACCGGCCCCGCTGGACGCCATGCGAAAAGCGGGCGAGCGGGCTCTCGCGGCCCGATAGGATCCACCCTCGGTTCCGCAGGGGGCGGAGCGGGGGAGGGGAGGGCGTTCCGTGTCCGCAGGCATGCCGTCGGCGTCGGTGAAGTCCCAGATGTTCGGGTCCGTGCTGGGCTTTCTGCCCGACTGGGCGCAGATCACGGTGCCGGCCCTGATCGTGCTCGCCGTCGCCGCGTCCTGGGCCGTCGGGATCAAGCGCAGGATCGCGTACCGCCGCGCCGTTCGCGACGGGCAGCCGGTCCACGCCGCCGCCCGGCACGGCCGGGGCACCGGCGCGGACCAGCCGGGCGCCTACGCGCCGCGGGCCACCCGGCCGCAGAGCGGCGCCGACTTCCTCGGCGCCTACGCGCCCAGACCCCGCCAGGGCGACGATCCCGCCTGATTCCCCCACCGCCCGGCCCGCGATCCCGCCCGTCCGCCTGATGGACCGGCGGCCGGACGCCCGGTCCGGACGTGGGAGGATCGGAGATGGCGGACCGGGGCCGCGCACCCCGTCACGCCACAGTCGTACACGAGGACACGTGTACGCAGGGCAGTACCGGGGCGCGAGCATGGAGGAGCACCGTTGAGCAGGTTGCGCTGGCTGACCGCGGGGGAGTCGCACGGTCCCGCACTCGTCGCGACGCTGGAGGGGCTTCCCGCCGGTGTGCCGATCACCACGGACATGGTGGCGGACCACCTCGCGAGGCGGCGGCTGGGCTACGGTCGCGGCGCCCGGATGAAGTTCGAGCGCGACGAGGTCACCTTCCTCGGCGGCGTCCGGCACGGCCTGACCCTCGGCTCCCCGGTCGCGGTCATGGTGGGCAACACCGAATGGCCGAAGTGGGAGCAGGTCATGGCGGCCGACCCGGTCGACCCGGAGGTGCTGGCCGGCCTGGCGCGCAACGCCCCGCTGACCCGCCCCCGCCCCGGCCACGCCGACCTGGCCGGCATGCAGAAGTACGGCTTCGACGAGGCCCGGCCGATCCTGGAGCGCGCCTCGGCCCGCGAGACCGCCGCCCGCGTGGCGCTGGGCGCGGTGGCACGGTCGTACCTGAAGGAGACGGCCGGCATCGAGATCGTCAGCCACGTCGTCGAGCTGGCCGCGGCCAAGGCGCCGTACGGCGTCCACCCGACCCCCGCCGACGTGCAGCGGCTGGACGAGGACCCGGTGCGCTGCCTGGACGCGGACACCTCGAAGGCGATGGTCGCCGAGATCGACCAGGCCCACAAGGACGGCGACACCCTCGGCGGCGTGGTCGAGGTGCTGGCGTACGGGGTGCCGGTCGGCCTCGGCTCCCACGTCCACTGGGACCGCCGACTGGACGCCCGTCTGGCCGCCGCCCTCATGGGCATCCAGGCGATCAAGGGCGTCGAGGTCGGCGACGGCTTCGACCTGGCCCGCGTGCCCGGTTCCAAGGCGCACGACGAGATCGTCGCCACCGACGAGGGCATCAAGCGCGCCTCCGGCCGCTCCGGCGGCACCGAGGGCGGACTCACCACCGGTGAGCTGCTGCGCGTACGCGCGGCGATGAAGCCCATCGCCACCGTGCCGCGGGCGCTGAAGACCGTGGACGTCGTCACCGGCGAGGAGGCGGCCGCCCACCACCAGCGCTCCGACGTGTGCGCCGTGCCGGCCGCCGGCATCGTCGCCGAGGCCATGGTCGCCCTGGTGCTCGCGGACGCGGTGGCGGAGAAGTTCGGCGGCGACAGCGTCACCGAGACCCGCCGCAACGTGACGTCGTACCTCGAGAACCTGGCCATCCGATGAGCTCGCCGGTCATCGTGCTGGTCGGCCCGATGGGCGTGGGCAAGTCCACCGTGGGCCGGCTCCTGGCCGAGCGCCTGGGCGTGGGCTACCGGGACACCGACGACGACATCGTCGCCGCCGAGGGCAGGACCATCGCCGACATCTTCGTCGACGAGGGCGAGCCCGCCTTCCGCGCCATCGAGAAGCGCGCGGTGCGCACCGCGCTCACCGAGCACGGGGGCGTCCTGGCGCTCGGCGGCGGCGCGGTCCTCGATCCCGACACGCGCGCGCTGCTCACGGGCCTGCGGGTCGTCTACCTGTCGATGGACGTCGAGGAAGCGGTCAAGCGGACCGGTCTCAACGCCGCCCGCCCGCTCCTGGCGGTCAACCCGCGCAAGCAGTGGCGCGAACTGATGGAGGCCCGCCGTCACCTGTACGAGGAGGCCGCCACGGCCGTCGTGCCCACGGACGGCCGCACCCCCGAAGAGGTCACGGAAGCCGCCCTGAACGCACTGGAGTTGAAGGAAGCATGAGCGAGGCAGTGACGCGGATCCACATCGGCGGCACGGCGGGCACCGACCCCTACGACGTCCTGGTGGGCCGCCGGCTCCTCGGAGAGCTGGCCGGACTGATCGGCGACCGGGCCAAGCGGGTCGCGGTCGTGCACCCCGAGGCGCTCGCCGAGACCGGCGACGCGCTCCGCGCCGACCTGGCCGGCCAGGGGTACGAGGCGATCGCCATCCAGGTGCCCAACGCGGAGGAGTCCAAGACCGCCGAGGTCGCCGCCTACTGCTGGAAGGCGCTGGGCCAGTCCGGCTTCACCCGCACCGACGTCATCGTCGGCGTGGGCGGCGGCGCCACCACGGACCTGGCCGGCTTCGTGGCCGCGACCTGGCTGCGCGGGGTCCGCTGGATCGCCGTCCCGACCACGGTGCTCGCCATGGTGGACGCGGCCGTGGGCGGCAAGACCGGCATCAACACGGCCGAGGGCAAGAACCTGGTGGGCGCCTTCCACCCGCCCGCCGGCGTGCTGTGCGACCTGGCGGCCCTGGACTCCCTCCCGGTCAACGACTACGTCTCCGGACTCGCCGAGGTCATCAAGGCCGGCTTCATCGCCGACCCGGTGATCCTGGACCTCATCGAGTCCGACCCGCAGGCCGCCCGCACCCCGTCGGGCCCGCACACCGCGGAACTGATCGAGCGCTCGATCCGGGTCAAGGCGGACGTCGTCTCGTCCGACCTGAGGGAATCGGGTCTCCGCGAGATCCTGAACTACGGCCACACCCTCGGCCACGCCATCGAGAAGAACGAGCGCTACAAGTGGCGCCACGGCGCGGCGGTCTCCGTCGGCATGCACTTCGCCGCCGAACTGGGCCGTCTCGCGGGCCGCTTGGACGACGCCACCGCGGACCGCCACCGCACGGTCCTCGAATCGGTCGGCCTCCCCCTGCACTACCGCTACGACCAGTGGCCCAAGCTGCTGGAGAACATGAGGATCGACAAGAAGTCCCGTGGCGACCTGCTGCGCTTCATCGTCCTCGACGGCCTCGCCAAGCCCACGGTGTTGGAGGGCCCGGACCCGGCCGTGCTGCTCGCCGCGTACGGCGAGGTCGGGGAGTAGCCCCGGGCACTCATCACCGCCCCCGGCCGTTCACACAACGACGGCAGGGGGCGGTACCGTTCGGTAGCACGCGGGTCACCCCCGCTGTCAGCGCCCCATCGCCTGTACGAGACGGAGTGGCACCGGATGCAGCACGCAGTGGGTTCTCCGCTGCCGCCGCCCCACCAGCCGGGGCACGGACCGGCCGTCGGCTGGTCACCGGCCGCACACCACCCGGGCCACCACCCGGGCTCCGCCCCAGCGCCCGTGCCTCCTGCGGTACCGGGCCATCCCGCGCCCCCGCCCGGCCCCACCCCGCCCCTCGCGGGGCCGCGGCACGCCTCGATGCCACCGCCGCCGGACACCACCGGCCACGTACCGCTGCCGCCCGGCGCCCCGGTCGCCATGCCCAGCCCGCCGCAGGCCCCCACCGCACCCGACCCGGCCGGGACGATCATCGCGGTGCTGCTGATAGGCCCCGCGGGCGCCGGCAAGACGAGCGTGGCCAAGTACTGGGCGGACCACCGCCGGGTCCCCACGGCCCACATCAGCCTCGACGACGTACGCGAGTGGGTCCGCTCCGGGTTCGCCGACCCGCAGTCCGGCTGGAACGACAACTCCGAGGCTCAGTACCGCCTGGCCCGCCGCACCTGCGGCTTCGCCGCGCGGAACTTCCTCGCCAACGGCATCTCGTGCATCCTCGACGACGCGGTCTTCCCCGACCGTCCGGTCGTCGGCCTCGGCGGCTGGAAGCGGCACGTGGGCCCCGGCCTGCTGCCGGTCGTCCTCCTCCCCGGCCTGGACATCGTCCTGGAACGCAACGCGGAACGTTCCGGCAACCGCCGTCTCACCGACGAGGAGGTGGCCCGTATCCACGGCCGGATGGCCGGCTGGTACGGCTCGGGTCTCCCCATCATCGACAACTCCCAGCTGGACATACCGGAAACGGCCCGCATCCTGGACGACGTCCTGGCCCGCGCGATAGCCAGCCCTCCGCAGTGGTGAACGCGGGGCCCCCGTAGCCGCCCCCTTGCCGCAGCGGCCCCCGCAGCCGGCGCCGACCGGGCCGCGGTGTCACTTGCCCGCAGCCGGGGCGGCCCGGCGCGACTGCCCCCAGCCGGCCCGGACGCTCCCGCAGATGCCGATGCACGGGAGCGGGGTGTGGTGGTGGGGCGGAGGCCGCCGCTCCCCCGGTCCGCGCGTGCGGCACTGTGACAGCACCGGACGGGCCCGGCTGCGGCGGACTCGCCGCACCACCACACCCCCGGCCCCGCGGCGCAACCGCTCGCGCCCCGCAGCGCCCCCGCGGCGTCCCCACTCGGCCCCGCTCGACCGGCGACATCCGGCCACCGCTCCTAAGCTCGAAGAATGTCAGAGGTCTACGCGGTCCGCCGGACGCGGCTACGGGAATGCTGCAATGCGGGCGGCAGCGCGGCGGCGCTGGTGTCCCGGCCCGCAAACGTGCGCTACCTCGCCGGCGCCGCCCCCGAGGGCGCCGTGCTGCTGCTGGGCAGGACCGAGGACCTGCTGGTGTGCGCCGGCCCACCCGACGACCGCGCGCCCCAGAGCCGCCCCGACGACTCGCTGCGCGTGCACGTCGTACCCGGCACCGGCGGCGACACCGCCGCCCTGGCCGCCGACCTCGCCGTCGGCCAGGGCGTCGACTCCCTCGCCGTCGAGGAGCACCACCTCACCGTCACCCGCCACCGCGCGATCCGCGACGCCGCCCCCCGCCTCCGCCTCGCCGGCCTCGGCTGCGCGGTCGAACAGCTCCGCGTCGTCAAGGACGAGGAAGAGATCTCCTGCCTCCGCATCGGCGCGGAGATCACCGACCAGGCCCTCGGTGAACTCCTGGAGTCCATCCTGGTGGGCCGCACCGAACGCCACCTCGCCCTCGAACTCGAGCGCCGCCTGGTCGACCACGGCGCCGACGGCCCCGCCTTCCCCACCTCCGTGGCCACCGGCCCGAACGCCGGCCGCCCCGGACACCGCCCCACCGACCGCCGCGTCGAGGAGGGCGACTTCCTCTCCGTCTGCCTGGGCGCCACCTACCGCGGCTACCGCTGCGAGATCGGCCGCACGTTCGTCATCGGCACGGCCCCCGCGGACTGGCAGATCGAGCTGTACGACCTCGTCTTCTCCGCCCAGCGCGCCGGCCGGGAGTCCCTGGTCCCCGGTGCCGCCTGCCGTGACGTGGACCGCGCGGCACGCCACGTGCTGGACTCCGCCGGGTACGGCGAAGCCCTCCCCGAGCTCACCGGTCACGGTGTCGGACTCGAAATCGACGAGGACCCTCAATTGACCCCTGCGGCCATGGGTAAACTGGACGCTTGCGTGCCGGTCACCGTCGAACCGGGGGTCCACCTCCCGGGCCGGGGCGGAGTCCGGATCGATGACACGCTCGTCGTACGCCCCGAGGCGGACGGCGGACCCGAGCTACTCACCATCACGACCAAGGAGCTGCTCGCGCTCTAGCCCCGTGCTGTGCGCCTGCCCCGGCCGTCGTCCACGTCAGTCCAGTCCAGGAGATTCCGCAACCGTGGCTTCCACGAACGACCTCAAGAACGGCATGGTGCTCAAGCTCGAAGGCGGCCAGCTCTGGTCCGTCGTCGAGTTCCAGCACGTCAAGCCCGGCAAGGGCCCGGCCTTCGTGCGCACCAAGCTCAAGAACGTGCTCTCCGGCAAGGTCGTCGACAAGACCTTCAACGCCGGCGTCAAGGTCGAAACGGCCACCGTCGACAAGCGCGACATGCAGTTCTCCTACATGGACGGCGACTACTTCGTCTTCATGGACATGGAGACCTACGACCAGCTCATGGTCGACCGCAAGGCCGTCGGCGACGCCGCCAACTTCCTCATCGAGGGCTTCACCGCCACCGTCGCCCAGCACGAGGGCGAGGTGCTCTTCGTCGAGCTCCCGGCCGCCGTCGAGCTGACGATCCAGGAGACCGAGCCGGGCGTCCAGGGCGACCGCTCCACCGGCGGCACCAAGCCCGCCACCCTGGAGACCGGCCACCAGATCCAGGTCCCGCTCTTCATCACCACCGGTGAGAAGATCAAGGTCGACACCCGCACCAGCGACTACCTCGGCCGGGTGAACAGCTAACCGTGGCTGCCCGCAACACGGCCCGCAAACGCGCCTTCCAGATCATCTTCGAGGGCGACCAGCGCGGCGCCGAGGTCCTGACGGTCCTCGCCGACTGGATCCGGCACGCCCGGTCCGACACCCGGCAGCCGCCGGTGAGCGAGTACACGATGCAGCTCGTCGAGGGCTACGCGGAGCACGCGAAGCGCATCGACGAGCTGATCTCCCAGTACTCGGTCGGCTGGACGCTCGACCGGATGCCGGTCGTCGACCGCAGCATTCTGCGGCTGGGCGCCTATGAGCTGATCTGGGTCGACGAGACCCCGGACGCCGTGGTCCTCGACGAGATGGTGCAGCTGGCGAAGGAGTTCTCGACGGACGAGTCCCCCTCGTTCGTGAACGGGCTGCTCGGTCGGCTCAAGGAGCTCAAGCCGTCCTTGCGCCGGGAGTAGAAGCGTCCGGCGGGGGCGTGCGGGGAACCGCGCGCCCGGCCCGCGACGGCCCGCGGCCGGCAAGGGACCGCGGCCGGCTCACGAAAAACCGCCGGGGGGGGGGGGGCCCCCCCGGGGGGGGGCCCCCCCGGGCCGGGGGGGGGGGGGGGGGGCCCGGGGGGGGGGGGGCCCCGGCCGGGCGGGCCCCGCCCCCCGCGCCCGGGGGGGGCCGGGGGGGGGGCGGGGGCCGGGCCCCCCCCCCCCCCGGGGGGGGGGGGGGCCCCCCCCCCCGGGCCCCCCCCCCCCCCCCGGCGGCACGTTTCTGCGTACCCGCGGAGCGGTTACGCCTCCTCGTGCGTGGCCACCGCGCGGCGGGCGTCCGCGTCCAGGACGCCCCAGCTGATCAGCTGCTCGGTGAGGACCGAGGGCGACTGGTCGTAGATGACGGCGAGGGTGCGCAGGTCGTCCTGGCGGATCGAGAGCACCTTGCCGTTGTAGTCACCGCGCTGCGACTGGATCGTCGCCGCGTACCGCTGCAGCGGGCCCGCCTTCTCGGCCGGCACCGTGGCCAGCCGCTCCAGGTCCAGGACCAGCTTCGGCGGCGGCTCGGCGGCGCCGCCCGGGGTCGTGCCCGGCAGCAGCTCCTGCACCGGGACACCGTAGAAGTCCGCCAGCTCCGCGAGGCGCTGCACGGTCACGGCACGGTCGCCGCGCTCGTACGAACCGACCACGACCGCCTTCCAGCGGCCCTGGGACTTCTCCTCGACACCGTGGAGGGAAAGGCCCTGCTGGGTGCGGATCGCCCGGAGCTTGGCCCCGAGCTGTTTGGCGTATTCGCTGGACATATAGCTCCCCGGCACTGGGTCGACGCGGTTCTGGCTGGTTTCCATGCCGCGCGGCTGGTAACTCACTGTGAGGTTACGCAGCGTTACTCTCGTGCGTCAAGCCGAATGGTCCACACCGACTCTTCCGTGGTAGCGAAGATCGGTTGCGCCATCGGGGTGATCGGGGGTGTCGCTCCGCGCCGATCCCGGGCTGATAGTCTGGGCGACGCAATCCGACGTCCTTTAAGGTCCGTCCCGTGAGGCGGAGAAGGAGGTCCGTTTCACATGGACAAGCAGGACACGCAGTCCGATGCGCGGCCCGTTCTCGAAGGCCCCGACATCGCGCGGGTGCTGACCCGCATCGCCCACGAGATCGTCGAACGCGCCAAGGGCGCCGACGACGTGGTGCTCCTCGGCATCCCGACGCGAGGCGTCTTCCTCGCCCAGCGGCTCGCCGCCAAGCTCGAGCAGATCACCGAGCGCAAGGTCCCGGTCGGCTCGCTGGACATCACCATGTACCGCGACGACCTGCGCATGCACCCGCCGCGTGCGCTGGCCCGCACCGAGATCCCCGGTGACGGCATCGACGGCCGGCTGGTCGTCCTCGTCGACGACGTGCTCTTCTCCGGCCGCACCATCCGCGCCGCCCTCGACGCGCTGAACGACATCGGGCGCCCCCGCGCGGTGCAGCTCGCCGTCCTCGTCGACCGCGGCCACCGCGAACTGCCCATCCGCGCCGACTACGTCGGCAAGAACCTCCCCACGTCGCTGCGGGAGACGGTCAAGGTCCTGCTCGCCGAGGAGGACGGTCGCGACACCGTGCTGCTCGGCGCCAAGCAGACCGCCCAGTAGCACCGCGGAGCGCACGCCGACGGCGCACGCCGGCCCGGCACGCCCACGCGCGTACCCGTCTGCCCGATTCCGCCTCATTGAACTGCCTTACGGAGCCTGACAGATGCAGCGTCATCTCATCTCGGCCGCCGACCTCACCCGCGACGACGCCGTCCTCATCCTCGACACCGCCGAGGAGATGGCCCGGGTCGCCGACCGGCCGATCAAGAAACTGCCGACCCTGCGCGGCCGCACGGTCGTGAACCTCTTCTTCGAGGACTCCACCCGCACCCGGATCTCCTTCGAGGCCGCCGAGAAGCGGCTCTCCGCGGACGTCATCAACTTCACCGCCAAGGGCTCCAGCGTCTCCAAGGGCGAGTCCCTGAAGGACACCGCCCAGACCCTGGAGGCCATGGGCGTCGACGCCGTGGTCATCCGGCACGGTGCCTCCGGAGCTCCGTACCGCCTGGCCACCTCCGGCTGGATCGACGCCGCCGTCATCAACGCCGGCGACGGGACCCACCAGCACCCCACCCAGGCCCTGCTCGACGCCTTCACCATGCGGCGCCGCCTCGTCGGCCGGGACGCCGGACTCGGCCAGGACCTCTCCGGCCGGCGCATCACCATCGTCGGCGACGTCCTGCACAGCCGGGTCGCCCGCTCCAACGTCGACCTGCTGCACACGCTCGGCGCCGAGGTCACCCTCGTCGCCCCGCCGACCCTGCTGCCGGTCGGCGTCGGCACCTGGCCCTGCGAGGTCTCCTACGACCTCGACTCGACGCTGACCAAGTCCGACGCGGTGATGATGCTGCGCGTCCAGCGCGAGCGGATGAACGCCGCGTTCTTCCCCACCGAGCGGGAGTACTCGCGCCGCTACGGCCTCGACGGCGACCGCATGGCGCGGATGCCCGAGCACGCCATCGTGATGCACCCCGGCCCGATGGTCCGCGGCATGGAGATCACCGCCGAGGTCGCGGACTCCGACCGCTGCACCGTGATCGAACAGGTCGCCAACGGGGTCTCCATCCGGATGGCCGTCCTCTACCTGCTGCTGGGCGGCAACGAACCCGCCGTCACCCACCCCTCGCCCACCACCGCCCTTGCAACGAGGCGCTCCGCGCCCACCTCTGAACTCCGTACCACCGAGGAGAAGTAAGAACCATGAGCAAGATCCTTATCCGCGGTGCGAAGGTGCTCGGCGGCGAGCCGCAGGACGTCCTGATCGACGGCGAAACGATCACCCAGGTCGGCACCGGGCTGTCCGCCGAGGGCGCCGAGGTCGTCGAGGCCGCCGGCAAGGTCCTGCTGCCCGGCCTGGTCGACCTGCACACCCACCTGCGCGAGCCCGGCCGCGAGGACTCCGAGACCGTGCTGACCGGCACCCGCGCGGCGGCGAGCGGCGGCTACACCAACGTCTTCGCCATGGCCAACACCTTCCCGGTCGCCGACACCGCCGGCGTCGTCGAGCAGGTCTGGCGGCTCGGCCAGGAGTCCGGCTACTGCGACGTGCAGCCCGTCGGCGCCGTCACCGTCGGCCTGGAGGGCGCCAAGCTCGCCGAACTGGGCGCCATGCACGAGTCCGCGGCCGGCGTCACCGTCTTCTCCGACGACGGCAAGTGCGTCCACGACGCCGTGATCATGCGCCGCGCGCTGGAGTACGTGAAGGCCTTCGACGGGGTCGTCGCCCAGCACGCGCAGGAGCCGCGGCTGACCGAGGGCGCCCAGATGAACGAGGGCGTCGTCTCCGCCGAGCTGGGGCTCGGCGGCTGGCCGGCCGTCGCGGAGGAGTCGATCATCGCGCGGGACGTGCTGCTCGCCGAGCACGTCGGCTCCCGCGTCCACATCTGCCACCTGTCGACGGCGGGCAGCGTCGAGATCGTCCGCTGGGCCAAGTCCCGCGGCATCCGCGTCACCGCCGAGGTCACCCCGCACCACCTGCTCCTCACCGACGAGCTGGTCCGGTCGTACAACCCGGTCTACAAGGTCAACCCGCCGCTGCGCACCGAGCGGGACGTCCTGGCCCTGCGCGAGGCGCTCGCCGACGGCACGATCGACATCGTCGCCACCGACCACGCCCCGCACCCGCACGAGGACAAGGACTGCGAGTGGGCCGCCGCCGCCATGGGCATGGTCGGCCTGGAGACCGCGTTGTCGGTGGTGCAGGAGACCATGGTCGACACGGGTCTGCTGGACTGGGCCGGCGTCGCCGACCGCATGTCCTTCACGCCCGCGCGCATCGGACGGGCCGAGGGCCACGGCCGTCCCGTCTCGGCAGGTGAGCCCGCCAACCTCACCCTCGTCGACTCGGCATACCGTGGCCCTGTGGACCCCGCGGGCTTCGCCTCGCGCAGCCGCAACACCCCGTACGAGGGCCGCGAGCTGCCGGGCCGTGTCACGCACACGTGGCTCCGGGGCAAGGCCACGCTCGTCGACGGGAAGCTCACGTGACACCACCTGTACTCCTGCTGGCCGCCGAGAAGGAATCGGCGGAAGTGACCGACTGGGCCGCCCGGATCGGCTGGGTCGTCGGACTCGCCCTCTTCGTGGCGCTCGTCTACTGGCTGATGCGCGAGGGCTGGAAGTGGCGCGGCACGCTCCAGGGCGACCTGCCCGAGCTGCCTTCCCGCCCGTCGCCCGCCACCACCCTCGACGGAGGCGGCAAGCCGCCGCTGCCTGGAATGCCGGACGAGCCCGGCCCGGCGAGACTGACGATGAGCGGCCGCTACCACGGCTCCACCACCGCCGGTCAGTGGCTCGACCGCATCGTCGCGCACGGCCTGGGCACCCGCAGCCGGGCCGAGCTCACGCTGACGGACGCCGGACTGGACGTCGTACGCCCCGGGGCGAACGACTTCTTCGTCCCGGCGGACGCGCTGCGCGGGGCCCGGCTCGACAAGGGCATCGCCGGCAAGGTGCTCACCGAGGGCGGCCTGCTCGTCGTCACCTGGGCGCACGGCGAGCGGCAGATCGACTCGGGCTTCCGCTCCGACCACGCGGCCGAACACAACGAATGGGTCGAGGCCCTGAACCAGATGATCAACAAGACGGAAGGCGCACGATGACAACCTCCACCAGGGGAGCCACCAAGGTTCCCGCCGTGCTCGTCCTGGAGGACGGCCGGATCTTCCGCGGCCGTGCCTACGGGGCGGTGGGGGAGACCTTCGGCGAAGCGGTGTTCTCCACCGGCATGACCGGATACCAGGAGACCCTCACCGACCCGTCGTACCACCGCCAGGTCGTGGTGATGACCGCCCCGCACGTCGGCAACACCGGCGTCAACGACGAGGACGCCGAGTCCAAGCGGATCTGGGTCTCCGGCTACGTCGTGCGCGACCCCGCGCGCACGCCGTCCAGCTGGCGCTCCCGGCGCCCGCTGGACGAGGAGCTCGCCGCGCAGGGCGTCGTCGGCATCAGCGGCATCGACACCCGCGCGCTCACCCGGCACCTGCGCGAGCGCGGCGCCATGCGCGTCGGCATCTTCAGCGGCGACGCCGTGCGCGACGACGCCGCGCTGCTGGCCCGCGTCCAGGAGGCGCCGCAGATGAAGGGCGCCGACCTGTCCGCCGAGGTCGCCACCACCGAGCCGTACGTGGTCCCCGCGATCGGCGAGAAGAAGTACACCGTCGCCGCCGTCGACCTCGGCATCAAGGGCATGACTCCGCAGCGCATGGCCGAGCGCGGCATCGAGGTGCACGTCCTGCCGGCCACGGCGACCGTGGACGACGTCTACGCCGTCAACCCGGACGGCGTGTTCTTCTCCAACGGCCCCGGCGACCCCGCCACCGCCGACCACCCCGTCTCCGTGATGCGGGGCGTCCTGGAGCGCGGCACCCCGCTGTTCGGCATCTGCTTCGGCAACCAGATCCTGGGCCGCGCCCTCGGCTTCGGCACCTTCAAGCTGAAGTACGGCCACCGCGGCATCAACCAGCCGGTGCAGGACCGTACGACCGGCAAGGTCGAGGTCACCGCGCACAACCACGGCTTCGCCGTCGACGCCCCGCTCGACAAGGTCTCCGACACCCCGTTCGGCCGTGCCGAGGTGTCCCACGTCTGCCTGAACGACAACGTGGTGGAGGGCCTCCAGCTGCTCGACCGCCCGGCCTTCAGCGTCCAGTACCACCCCGAAGCGGCAGCGGGCCCGCACGACGCCGCCTACCTGTTCGACCGCTTCGTTTCCCTGATGGAGGGCCAGCGTGCCTAAGCGCACCGATATCCAGTCCGTCCTGGTCATCGGCTCCGGCCCGATCGTCATCGGCCAGGCCGCCGAGTTCGACTACTCCGGCACCCAGGCGTGCCGCGTCCTCAAGGCCGAGGGCCTGCGCGTCGTCCTCGTCAACTCCAACCCGGCGACGATCATGACCGACCCGGAGATCGCCGACGCCACCTACGTCGAGCCGATCACCCCCGAGTTCGTCGAGAAGATCATCGCCAAGGAGCGGCCCGACGCGCTGCTGCCCACCCTGGGTGGTCAGACGGCCCTGAACACGGCCATCTCGCTGCACGAGAACGGCGTCCTGGAGAAGTACGGCGTCGAGCTGATCGGCGCCAATGTGCAGGCGATCCACAAGGGCGAGGACCGCGACCTGTTCAAGGAGGTCGTCGAGGAGGTCCGCAGGAAGATCGGCCACGGCGAGTCCGCCCGGTCCTACATCTGCCACTCCATGGACGACGTCCTCAAGGGCGTCGAGGAGCTCGGCGGCTACCCGGTCGTCGTCCGCCCGTCCTTCACCATGGGCGGCGCCGGCTCCGGCTTCGCGCACGACGAGGAGGAGCTGCGCCGCATCGCCGGGCAGGGCCTCACCCTCTCGCCGACCACCGAGGTGCTCCTGGAGGAGTCCATCCTCGGCTGGAAGGAGTACGAGCTGGAGCTGATGCGCGACAAGAACGACAACGTCGTGGTCGTCTGCTCCATCGAGAACTTCGACCCCATGGGCGTGCACACCGGCGACTCGATCACCGTCGCGCCCGCGATGACGCTGACCGACCGCGAGTACCAGGTGCTGCGCGACGTCGGCATCGCGATCATCCGCGAGGTCGGCGTCGACACCGGCGGCTGCAACATCCAGTTCGCGGTCGACCCCGAGGACGGCCGGGTCATCGTCATCGAGATGAACCCGCGCGTGTCGCGTTCCTCGGCGCTCGCCTCCAAGGCGACCGGTTTCCCGATCGCCAAGATCGCCGCCAAGCTCGCCGTCGGCTACACCCTCGACGAGATCCCGAACGACATCACCCAGGAGACCCCGGCCTCCTTCGAGCCGACGCTCGACTACGTCGTCGTGAAGGCCCCCCGGTTCGCCTTCGAGAAGTTCCCCTCGGCGGACTCGACGCTGACGACCACCATGAAGTCGGTCGGCGAGGCCATGGCCATCGGGCGCAACTTCACCGAGGCCTTCCAGAAGGCGCTGCGCTCGCTGGAGAAGAAGGGCAGCCAGTTCACCTTCGTCGGCGACCCCGGCGACAAGGAGGAGTTGCTGCGCGAGGCGGTGCGCCCGACCGACGGCCGGATCAACGCGGTCATGGGGGCCATCCGCGCGGGCGCCACCCCCGAGGAGGTCTTCGACGCCACGAAGATCGACCCCTGGTTCGTCGACCAGCTCTTCCTCATCAAGGAGATCGCCGACGACCTGGCCGCCGCCCCCGAGCTGACCGTCGACCTGCTCTCCGAGGCCAAGCGGCACGGCTTCTCCGACCAGCAGATCGCCGAGATCCGCGGTCTGCGCGAGGACGTCGTCCGCGAGGTCCGGCACGCGCTGGGCATCCGCCCGGTCTACAAGACGGTCGACACCTGCGCCGCCGAGTTCGCCGCGAAGACGCCGTACTTCTACTCCTCCTACGACGAGGAGACCGAGGTCGCGCCCCGGACCAAGCCGGCCGTCATCATCCTGGGCTCCGGCCCGAACCGCATCGGCCAGGGCATCGAGTTCGACTACTCCTGCGTCCACGCCTCCTTCGCGCTGAGCGACGCCGGCTACGAGACCGTGATGGTCAACTGCAACCCGGAGACCGTCTCCACCGACTACGACACCTCCGACCGGCTGTACTTCGAGCCGCTCACCCTGGAGGACGTCCTGGAGATCGTCCACGCCGAGCAGCAGGCCGGACCGGTCGCGGGCGTCGTCGTCCAGCTCGGCGGGCAGACCCCGCTCGGCCTGTCGCAGGCGCTGAAGGACAACGGCGTGCCGATCGTCGGCACCTCCCCGGAGGCCATCCACGCCGCCGAGGACCGCGGCGCCTTCGGCCGGGTCCTCAAGGAGGCCGGACTGCCGGCCCCCAAGCACGGCACCGCCACCACCTTCGCCGAGGCCAAGGCCATCGCCGACGAGATCGGCTACCCGGTCCTCGTCCGCCCGTCCTACGTGCTCGGCGGACGCGGCATGGAGATCGTCTACGACGAGACCCGGCTGGAGTCCTACATCGCCGAGTCGACCGAGATCAGCCCCTCCCGGCCGGTGCTCGTCGACCGCTTCCTCGACGACGCCATAGAGATCGACGTGGACGCCCTGTACGACGGCGAGGAGCTCTACCTCGGCGGCGTCATGGAGCACATCGAGGAGGCCGGCATCCACTCCGGCGACTCGGCGTGCGCCCTGCCCCCGATCACCCTGGGCGGCTTCGACATCAAGCGGCTGCGCGCCTCCACGGAGGCCATCGCGCGCGGTGTCGGCGTGCGCGGTCTGATCAACATCCAGTTCGCGCTGGCCGGGGACATCCTGTACGTCCTGGAGGCCAACCCGCGCGCCTCGCGCACCGTCCCCTTCACCTCGAAGGCGACCGCGGTGCCGCTGGCGAAGGCCGCCGCGCGGATCTCGCTGGGCGCCACCGTCGCCGAGCTGCGCGCCGAGGGCCTGCTCCCGGCGAACGGCGACGGCGGCGAGCTGCCGCTGGACGCGCCGATCTCCGTCAAGGAGGCCGTGATGCCGTGGTCCCGCTTCCGGGACATCCACGGCCGCGGCGTCGACACCGTGCTCGGCCCGGAGATGCGCTCCACCGGCGAGGTCATGGGCATCGACTCGGTCTTCGGCACGGCGTACGCCAAGTCGCAGTCCGGCGCCTACGGCCCGCTGCCGACCAAGGGACGCGCGTTCATCTCGGTCGCCAACCGCGACAAGCGTTCGATGATCTTCCCCGCGCGGGAGCTGGTGGCGCACGGCTTCGAGCTGCTCGCCACCTCCGGCACCGCCGAGGTCCTCAGGCGCAACGGCATCAACGCCACCGTCGTGCGCAAGCAGTCCGAGGGCACGGGACCGAACGGCGAGAAGACCATCGTCCAGCTCATCCACGACGGCGAGGTCGACCTCATCGTCAACACCCCGTACGGCACCGGCGGCCGCCTCGACGGCTACGACATCCGCACGGCCGCCGTGGCCCGGTCCGTGCCGTGCCTGACGACGGTCCAGGCGCTCGCCGCCGCGGTCCAGGGCATCGACGCGCTCAACCGCGGCGACGTGGGCGTGCGCTCACTGCAGGAACACGCGGAACACCTGACCGCGGCCCGCGACTAGGGCCTGTCCGGCGGATCGGGCCCCGCGTCTCCGGCATGATCCGCCGGGCCGGCCCTGACAGCCCCCAGGGGGACACCGGAAACGGTGTCCCCCTCTTCATGAGGACACCATGTACAAGATTCTCTTCACTCTGCTCTTCCGGCGGATGGACCCGGAGCAGGCCCACCACCTGGCCTTCCGCTGGATCCGTCTGGTCGCGCGCGTCCCCGGCCTGCGCACCTTCGTCGCCGCCGTGCTCGCCCCCCGCCACGAGGAGCTGCGCACCGAGGCCCTCGGGCTGCGCCTGCACAGCCCCTTCGGCCTCGCCGCCGGCTTCGACAAGAACGCCGTCGGCATCGACGGCATGGCGATGCTCGGCTTCGACCACGTCGAGATCGGCACGGTGACCGGGGAGCCGCAGCCCGGCAACCCCAGGAAGCGGCTGTTCCGTCTGGTCGCCGACCGGGCCCTGATCAACCGCATGGGCTTCAACAACGAGGGCTCGCTCGCCGTCGCGGCCCGCCTGGCCTCCCGCACGCCCGTCTTCAGGACGGTCGTCGGCGTCAACATCGGCAAGACCAAGGCCGTACCGGAGGCCGAGGCCGTCGCCGACTACGTGAAGTCCGCCGAGCGGCTGGCGCCGTACGCCGACTACCTGGTCGTCAACGTCTCCTCCCCGAACACGCCCGGACTGCGCGACCTCCAGGCCGTGGACCACCTGCGCCCGCTGCTCTCCGCCGTCCGCGAGGCCGCCGACCGGACCGTGCCGGCCCGCCGGGTGCCGCTGCTGGTGAAGATCGCCCCCGACCTCGCCGACGAGGACGTCGACGCGGTCGCCGACCTCGCCGTGGAACTCGGCCTGGACGGGATCATCGCCACCAACACCACCATCGCACGCGAGGGACTCGGCCTGACGTCCCCGCCCGCCCTCGTCCAGGAGACCGGCGGTCTGTCCGGCGCCCCCCTCAAGGCACGCTCCCTGGAGGTGCTGCGCCGCCTCTACGCGCGCGTGGGCGACCGGATCACCCTGGTCGGCGTCGGCGGCATCGAGAACGCCGAGGACGCCTGGCAGCGCATCCTGGCCGGTGCCACGCTGGTCCAGGGGTACAGCGCCCTCATCTACGAAGGCCCCTTCTGGGGCCGCGCCATGCACAAGGGGCTCGCCGCGCGGCTGCGCACCAGCCCGTACGCCACGCTCGCCGACGCGGTGGGCGCCGACGTGAGGACGACGGCATGACCGGTCCGGAACCCTTCGGCGCGCGGCTGCGCCGCGCGATGGACGAGCGGGGCCCGCTGTGCGTGGGCATCGACCCGCACGCCTCCCTGCTCGCCGAGTGGGGCCTGAACGACGACGTCACGGGCCTGGAGCGGTTCAGCCGCACGGTCGTCGAGGCGGTCGCCGACCGGGTCGCCGTGCTCAAGCCGCAGAGCGCCTTCTTCGAGCGCTTCGGCTCGCGCGGGGTCGCCGTGCTGGAGGCGACGGTGCGCGAGGCGCGGGAGGCCGGGGCGCTGGTCGTCATGGACGCCAAGCGCGGCGACATCGGCTCCACCATGGCCGCCTACGCCGAGGCCTTCCTGCACCGGGACGCCCCCCTGTTCTCCGACGCGCTCACCGTCTCGCCGTACCTCGGCTACGGCTCGCTGAGCCCGGCCGTGGCGCTGGCCCGGGAGAGCGGCACCGGGCTGTTCGTACTGGCGCTGACGTCCAACCCGGAGGGCGGCGAGGTCCAGCACGCGATCCGCGCCGACGGGCGCACCGTCGGGGCGACCGTGCTCGGGCACCTGGCCGTCGAGAACGCCGGCGAGGAGCCGCTCGGGTCCTTCGGCGCGGTGGTCGGCGCGACGCTCGGCGACCTCTCCTCGTACGACCTGGACATGGGCGGGCCGATCCTCGCGCCCGGTATCGGCGCGCAGGGCGCCACGGCGGCCGATCTTCCGGCGGTCTTCGGCGGCGCGGTGCGCAACGTCGTGCCGAACGTCAGCCGGGGAGTGTTGCGCCACGGTCCCGACGCGGTCGCTCTGCGTGACGCCGCGGAGCGGTTCGCGGAGGAGATCAGGGCCGCCGTGACGCCGACCTGAACCGGCCGACGAGGGAATCCGTGGTCGCCGGACTCTGGATACATCCTCAAATCCAGGGGAATATGTCTTAAATGTCCGGCCTGGCGGAGGCTGACCAGGACTTTTCCGCAGTTCTCGCTGACTCCGGCGGAGTTGGCCGCTAGTCTCCGACGGAGAGTGAACGGGCGAGTGTGTGGCTCGTGGCTCCCCTGGTGTGGGGCGACTAGGTTCCTCACCGGTCCGTATCCGACAGTTCGACATCCGAGGTGACGTAGGCGTGGCTCTTCCGCCCCTTACCCCTGAACAGCGCGCAGCCGCGCTCGAAAAGGCCGCCGCGGCTCGCCGGGAGCGGGCCGAGGTCAAGAATCGACTCAAGCACTCCGGCGCCTCCCTTCACGAGGTCATCAAGCAGGGCCAGGAGAACGACGTCATCGGAAAGATGAAGGTCTCCGCCCTGCTCGAGTCCCTGCCGGGCGTGGGCAAGGTCCGCGCCAAGCAGATCATGGAGCGACTGGGCATCTCCGAGAGCCGCCGCGTACGCGGTCTCGGTTCCAACCAGATCGCCTCCCTGGAGCGCGAGTTCGGCAGCACCGGTTCCTGAACACGGGCCAGTCCGGGACCGGCGTCCCGGACGTCCCGTGATTGCTGGAATAATCGCTGCATGACTGAACGTCCGCGGCTGACCGTGCTCTCCGGCCCCTCCGGGGTCGGCAAGAGCACGGTCGTCGCCCATATGCGCAAGGAACACCCCGAGGTCTGGCTCTCGGTGTCGGCGACGACCCGCACGCCCCGCCCCGGGGAGCAGCACGGAGTCCACTACTTCTTCGTCACCGACGAGGAGATGGACAAGCTGATCGCCAACGGCGAGCTGCTGGAGTGGGCCGAGTTCGCCGGCAATCGCTACGGCACCCCCCGCGCGGCGGTGCTGGAGCACCTGGAGGCGGGCGTGCCCGTACTGCTGGAGATCGACCTCCAGGGCGCGCGGCAGGTGCGCGAGTCCATGGCCGAGGCCCAGCTGGTGTTCCTGGCTCCTCCCTCCTGGGAGGAGCTCGTGCGCAGGCTCACGGGCCGGGGCACCGAGTCGGCCGAGGTCATCGAGCGCCGGCTGGAGGCCGCGAAGACCGAACTGGCGGCCGAGCCGGAGTTCGACACCACCCTGGTCAACACCTCCGTCGAGGACGTCGCCCGCGAGCTGCTAGCCTTGATGAACGTCGTGTGATCGTGAGCAATCGTTCACCGGTCACGCCGACTGAATCTTTCCCATCCATCGGAAGGTAGAGCGTGTCCTCTTCCATCTCCGCGCCCGAGGGCATCATCAACCCGCCGATCGACGAGCTCCTCGAGGCCACGGACTCGAAGTACAGCCTCGTGATCTACGCGGCCAAGCGGGCCCGTCAGATCAACGCGTACTACTCGCAGCTCGGCGAGGGCCTGCTCGAGTACGTCGGTCCCCTCGTCGACACCCACGTCCACGAGAAGCCGCTCTCGATCGCCCTGCGCGAGATCAACGCGGGACTGCTGACCTCCGAGGCCGTCGAAGGCCCCGGTCAGTAATCCGGTCGGTACGTCGTACCAGCTGTTTGCAGCTGACTTCTCCACAGGCCCGGCAGCACGTCTGCCGGGCCTGTGGTGTCTCATGGGGGTGGTCGCACATTTCCGAGGTCCGGGGAGAGACGGTGGACAAGCCGAAGGTCGTTCTGGGGGTCAGCGGCGGCATCGCCGCGTACAAGGCCTGTGAGCTGCTCAGACGGCTGACGGAGTCGGGACACGACGTCCGGGTCGTCCCCACCGCCTCCGCGCTGCACTTCGTCGGCGCCGCCACGTGGTCCGCGCTCTCCGGCAACCCGGTCTCCACCGAGGTCTGGGACGACGTCCACGAGGTGCCGCACGTCCGCATCGGGCAGCACGCCGACCTGGTGGTCGTCGCCCCCGCCACCGCGGACACGCTGGCCAAGGCGGCCCACGGCCTGGCCGGCGACCTGCTCACCAACACCCTGCTCACCGCCCGCTGCCCGGTGGTCTTCGCCCCCGCCATGCACACCGAGATGTGGGAGCACCCGGCCACCCAGGAGAACGTGGCCACCCTGCGCCGCCGCGGCGCCGTCGTGATCGAACCGGCCGTCGGCCGCCTCACCGGCGCCGACACCGGCAAGGGCCGGCTGCCCGACCCGGGGGAGATCTTCGAGGTCTGCCGCCGGGTGCTGGCCCGCGGCGTCACCGGGCCCGACCTCGAGGGCCGGCACGTCGTCGTCAGCGCCGGAGGCACCCGCGAGCCCCTCGACCCCGTCCGCTTCCTCGGCAACCGCTCCTCCGGAAAGCAGGGCTACGCCCTCGCCCGCGCCGCCGCCGCCCGCGGCGCCCGCGTCACGCTGATCGCGGCCAACACCGCCCTGCCCGACCCGGCGGGCGTGGACCTCGTCCGGGTCGGGACCGCCGTGGAGCTGCGCGAGGCCGTCCTCGGCGCCGCCGCCGACGCGGACGCCGTGGTCATGGCCGCGGCCGTCGCCGACTTCCGGCCGGCCGTCTACGCCACCGGCAAGATCAAGAAGAAGGACGGCCAGGAACCCGAGCCCGTCGCCCTGGTGCGGAATCCGGACATCCTCGCCGAGATCTCCGGCGACCGGGTGCGCGCCGGACAGGTGATCGTCGGCTTCGCCGCCGAGACCGACGACGTGCTCGCCAACGGCCGCGCCAAGCTGAAGCGCAAGGGCTGTGACCTGCTGGTGGTGAACGAGGTGGGGGAGCACAAGACCTTCGGTTCCGAGGAGAACGAGGCCGTGGTGCTGGGCGCCGACGGCAGCGAGACCCCCGTCGCGCACGGTCCGAAGGAAGCCCTGGCCGAAACCGTGTGGGACCTGGTGGCCGAACGCCTCGGATGAGTGATCCGTCCGTCGTCCGGTTTCTCGAAACAGGCCCGTTCGGGGCGTGGCGCCTCTGGCCAACCTCGCCCCGCATGGGCAGAATGCCCGTGCCGCAGGTCACAGCGCTCTCGCGAGACGAGACAGGGGGTCCCGCGGTGAAGCGCGACCGATAAACTGTTCCACGGACGGCGTCGGGTGCAGCCCCCGCCGTCCGCCAATGATCAGCCAGCAGCCGCTGCAACCCCAGGGAGCGTTGTGTCCCGTCGTCTGTTCACCTCGGAGTCCGTGACCGAGGGTCACCCCGACAAGATCGCTGACCAGATCAGCGACACCATCCTCGACGCGCTCCTCCGTGAGGACCCGACCTCCCGGGTCGCCGTCGAGACCCTGATCACCACCGGCCTGGTGCACGTGGCCGGCGAGGTCACCACCAAGACGTACGCGGACATCGCGACGCTGGTGCGCAACAAGATCCTGGAGATCGGGTACGACTCCTCGAAGAAGGGCTTCGACGGCGCCTCCTGCGGCGTCTCGGTGTCGATCGGCGCGCAGTCCCCGGACATCGCGCAGGGCGTCGACGCCGCCTACGAGGCCCGCGTCGAGGGTGACGACGACGAGCTCGACCGGCAGGGCGCCGGCGACCAGGGCCTGATGTTCGGCTACGCGACGGACGAGACGCCGACGCTGATGCCGCTGCCGGTCTTCCTCGCGCACCGCCTGTCCAAGCGCCTGTCCGACGTGCGCAAGAACGGCACCATCCCCTACCTGCGCCCGGACGGCAAGACCCAGGTCACCATCGAGTACGACGGCGACAAGGCGGTCCGTCTGGACACCGTGGTCGTCTCCTCCCAGCACGCCTCCGACATCGACCTGGAGTCGCTGCTCGCCCCCGACATCCGCGAGTTCGTCGTGGAGCCGGAGCTGAAGGCGCTCCTGGACGAGGGCATCAAGCTCGACACCGAGAAGTACCGGCTGCTGGTGAACCCGACCGGCCGCTTCGAGATCGGCGGCCCGATGGGCGACGCCGGCCTCACCGGCCGCAAGATCATCATCGACACCTACGGCGGCATGGCCCGCCACGGCGGCGGCGCCTTCTCCGGCAAGGACCCGTCCAAGGTGGACCGCTCGGCGGCGTACGCGATGCGCTGGGTCGCCAAGAACGTGGTGGCGGCCGGCCTCGCCGCCCGCTGCGAGGTCCAGGTCGCGTACGCCATCGGCAAGGCGGAGCCGGTCGGCCTGTTCGTCGAGACCTTCGGCACCGCCAAGGTGGAGACCGAGAGGATCGAACAGGCCATCGACGAGGTCTTCGACCTCCGCCCGGCCGCGATCATCCGCGACCTCGACCTGCTGCGCCCGATCTACGCCCAGACCGCCGCCTACGGCCACTTCGGCCGGGAGCTGCCCGACTTCACCTGGGAGCGCACCGACCGCGTGGACGCCCTGCGCAAGGCGGCGGGGCTGTAAGCCCCACCCCGCGTCTCCCCGAGGCCCGGCGGCCCCTTCCGAGGGGCTGCCGGGCCCCGGCGCGTACAGGATGCCGTACGCGCCCGTGCACGCCGCACGAGCGAGTCCCACGCCCGCAGTGGCGGCGGCGCCACCGCCCGGTGCGAAGGGCACGGACAGGTCCGGGTGCCCCCGGCGGGTTCGCATCCCGCCGCCGGCCCTGGACCGGCGTGGCCGAGCGGCCCGGGACGGAAGCGCCTTCGGGCGTCCGTCCCCACCCGGGGCCGATCCCGGGCCCGGCGCCGCTGTCAGTCGTGTTTGGTAAGAATGCAGGCGTGAGCAGCGAGAACGGACGGCCGGAGGACGGCGCGCAGGGCGCGCCGCCCGAGCAGCTCGCGCTCATCCGGGAGAGCGTGCGCACGACCAGGGCGCCCCGGGCCAAACCGCGCACCTGGCGCGGCGCCGCGCTCGCCGGGGAGCTGCCCGTCGCCCGGGTCCTCGTCGACAAGGGCGTGCTCCATCTCGACCGCTACTTCGACTACGCCGTGCCCGAGGAGCTGGACGCCGACGCGCAGCCGGGGGTGCGGGTGCGGGTGCGGTTCGGAGCCGGACGGCACCGGGTGCGGGAGGGACGGCGCGAGGGCGGCGGGCTGATCGACGGGTTCCTCGTCGAGCGCCTCGCCGAGTCCGACTACTCGGGGCCCCTCGCGGCGCTGGCGCAGGTGGTCTCGCCCGAGCCGGTGCTCGACGAGGAGCTGCTGGGCCTCGCCCGCGCGGTCGCCGACCGGTACGCGGGCAGCCTCGCCGACGTCCTCCAGCTCGCCGTGCCGCCGCGCAGCGCCCGCGCGGAGCGACGGCCCTCGCCCGACCCGCTGCCGCCGCCCCCGGCACCCGCGCCCGGCTCCTGGGAGCGGTACGAGCAGGGGCCCGCGTTCCTGGATTCACTGGCCTCGGGAGGCGCCCCACGGGCCGTGTGGAACGCGCTGCCGGGGCCGGGGTGGAGCGAGGAACTGGCCCGGGCCGTCGCCGCGACCCTGGCCTCCGGGCGCGGCGCGCTGGTCGTCCTGCCCGACGGAAGGGCCGTGGCCCGCGTCGACGCGGCGCTCACCGGACTGCTGGGGGAGGGACGGCACGCGGTCCTCACCGCCGACGCCGGGCCGGAGAAGCGGTACGCGCGGTGGCTCGCCGTGCGGCGGGGCTCCGTACGGGCCGTCGTCGGGACGCGGGCGGCGATGTTCGCGCCGGTGCGGGACCTCGGGCTGGTCGCCGTCTGGGACGACGGCGACGACAGCCACAGCGAGCCGCACGCCCCGCAGCCGCACGCCCGTGAGGTGCTGCTGCTGCGGGCGGCGCAGGACGGGTGCGGCTTCCTGCTGGGCGGCCGGCACTGCACGGTGGAGGCCGCCCAGCTGGTGGAGACCGGCTGGGCCCGGCCGCTGGTCGCCGGCAGGGAGCGGGTGCGGGCCGCCGCGCCGCTGGTGCGGACGGTGGGGGACGGGGACCTCGCGCGTGACGAGGCCGCCCGCGCGGCGCGGCTGCCGAGCCTCGCCTGGCAGGCGGCCAGGGAGGGGCTGCGGCACGGGCCGGTGCTCGTGCAGGTGCCCCGCCGAGGTTATGTGCCGCGGATGGCGTGCGCCGGCTGCCGGGCCCCCGCCCGGTGCCGGCACTGTTCCGGGCCGCTGCAGGCGCAGGGGGCCGACGACCTGCGGTGCGAGTGGTGCGGGCGCGAGGAGAGCGGCTGGCACTGCCCCGAGTGCGGCGGGTTCCGGTTGCGGGCCCGGGTGGTCGGGGCGCGGCGCACCGCCGAGGAGCTGGGCCGGGCCTTCCCCGCGGTCCCGGTGCGGACCTCGGGGCGCGAGCACGTCCTGGACACGGTGCCGGGGACGCCCGCGCTGGTGGTGAGCACACCCGGCGCGGAGCCGGTGGCCGAGGGCGGATACGCGGCGGCGCTGCTGCTGGACGGGTGGGCCATGCTGAGCCGGCCCGACCTGCGGGCCGGGGAGGACGCGCTGCGCCGCTGGATCGGCGCGGCGGCGCTGGTCCGGCCGCAGTCGGCGGGCGGCACGGTGGTCGTGGTCGCCGAGCCGACCCTGCGGCCCGTGCAGGCGCTGGTCCGGTGGGACCCGGTCGGGCACGCCGTGCGGGAACTGGCCGAGCGGGCCGAACTGGGGTTCCCGCCGGTCTCCCGGATGGCGGCGGTGTCGGGGCCCGGCGAGGCGGTGGCCGAGTTCCTCCACGCGGTGGAGCTGCCCGCGCGGGCGGAGGTCCTGGGCCCGGTGCCGCTGCCGGTCACCCCGGCGGGCCGCCCGCGCCGGCCGGGCGCACCGCCCCCCGGCGAGCACTGGGACCGGGCACTGGTCCGGGTGCCTCCCGGCAACGGCGCCGCACTGACCGCCGCGCTGAAGTCCGCCCAGGCGGCACGCATGGCCCGGGGCGGGAACACCCCCGTGTGGGTCCGCGTCGACCCCCCGGACATCGGCTGAACCCACCCGGACGGACCGCGCCCTCCCGGGGCGGTCCGTCCGGGAGGGCGCGGTGCGGCGCGGCGAGCGGGGCTCAGCCGTTGCGGGGGGAGGGTAAGGCCGTCGGGCGTGGGTCGTCGCGGAGGGACGGACTGCCGGCCGTGGGCTGGGTCGGCATGGAGTGGGACGCGGGGACCGCCGGCGCCGTGGTGACGCCGGCGACCGCGTTCACCGTGCGCGTGCCCGGTGCCTCCGCGGCGGCCTCGGCGGCCGCCGCCTGGGCGGCGGCACGGCGGGCGCCGTAACGGCGGTGGACCGCCTGCTTGGTGACCCCGAGCGCCGAGCCCACGGCGTCCCACGAGAAGCCCAGGGAGCGGTCGAAGTCCACGGCCGCCGTGACCAGGGTCTCGACACTGTCCCGCAGCTCCTGGGCGAGCCGGACCGTGGGGGCGGGGGCGCGTCCGTAGACGACGAAGCCCGTGGAGGGGCCGGAGCGGCGCGGGCGGTAGACGTTGCCCAGCTGGGCGGTGAGCGTGCGCAACGCGTCCACCTGCCGGCGGACCCGCTCGATGTCCCGCACCAGCAAGTGCAGGCTGGCCCGAGCCTGGGCGTCGTGGGTTGCGTGGTCGGCCATGAACAAGCCTCTCGAACCGGCGTGAAGGGGATCGAGCCCGTGTCGGGGCCCGTGGTCAACTCTTTGCTGACCAACGCGGGAGCGCTCCACGGGTCACGGGGTGGGGGCGTGGCGGCATATGCGTACGCCCCTGTGGGAGGTGTGCGCCTCGGCCTCCGGCCGGGCGGGTTCCGCCTGCCCGCGCACCACCCGTCTCCGGTGGGCGTCCTCCGCGGGGCCGCTCCGCCGTCGGCGGCTTTCCCTCCGTGCGCCCCTGTGACGCGCGCCCCATAGACTGGTGCGCCGCCCGTGTCCGTCCTCGCCCGAGAGGCCCCAAGCACTCCATGAAGCTCGTCTTCGCCGGTACCCCCGAGGTCGCCGTTCCCGCACTGGACGCTCTTCTCGCCTCCGGGCGGCACGAGGTGGCCGCCGTCGTCACGCGGCCCGACGCGCCCGCCGGGCGGGGGCGCAGGCTCGTCGCCTCCCCCGTCGCCGAGCGGGCGGAGGAGGCCGGGATCGAGGTGCTGAAGCCGGTCAGGCCCGGGGACCCCGAGTTCCTGGAGCGGCTCGGGGAGATCGCGCCGGACTGCTGCCCCGTCGTCGCCTACGGCGCCCTCCTCCCCAGGGCCGCCCTCGACATCCCCGCCCGGGGCTGGGTCAACCTGCACTTCTCGCTGCTGCCCGCCTGGCGCGGCGCCGCCCCCGTGCAGCACGCCATCATGGCCGGCGACGAGATCACCGGCGCCGCCACCTTCCTCATCGAGGAGGGCCTCGACTCCGGGCCCGTCTACGGCACCGTCACCGAGGAGATCCGCCCCACCGACACCAGCGGCGACCTGCTGACCCGGCTCGCCTTCGCCGGCGCCGGGCTGCTCGCCGCCACCATGGACGGCATCGAGGACGGCACCGTGAAGGCCGTGCCGCAGCCCGCCGACGGCATCAGCCTCGCCCCCAAAGTCACCGTCGAGGACGCCCGCGTCGACTGGGGCACCCCGGCTCTGCGCGTCGACCGCGTGGTGCGCGGCTGCACCCCCGCGCCCGGCGCCTGGACCACCTTCCGGGGCGAGCGACTCAAGATCGTGCAGGCCGTCCCCGTACCGGACCTGACCGACCTCGCGCCCGGGCAGCTGTCCGCCGGCAAGAACAACGTGTACGTGGGCACCGGTTCGTACGCCGTGGAGCTGCTGTGGGTGCAGGCCCAGGGCAAGAAGCCGATGCGGGCGGCGGACTGGGCGCGCGGGGTGCGCATCGCCGCCGGGGAGACCGTCGGCGCCTGACGCCCCGGGACCCGCACGACGTAGGCTGGACCGCGCACCTCACCCCCCATCCGGAGCACCTTTTTCGTGAACGACCAGCCACGTCGGCCCCGCAGGCCCGCCAAACCCTACCGCCGGCCCAAGAAGGACCCCGTCCGCATCCTCGCCTTCGAGGCCCTGCGGGCCGTGGACGAGCGGGACGCGTACGCCAACCTCGTCCTGCCCCCGCTGCTGCGCAAGGCGCGCGAGAACGAGGGACCCGAGAAGTTCGACGCGCGCGACGCGGCGCTGGCCACCGAGCTGGTGTACGGCACGCTGCGCCGCCAGGGGACGTACGACGCGGTCGTCGCCGCCTGCGTCGACCGGCCGCTGCGCGAGGTGGACCCGCCGGTGCTGGACGTGCTGAACCTCGGCGCGCACCAGCTGCTCGGCACACGCATCCCGACGCACGCCGCCGTGTCCGCCACGGTCGAACTGGCCCGGGTGGTGCTCGGCGACGGGCGCGCCAAGTTCGTCAACGCCGTGCTGCGCAAGATCGCGCAGGACGACCTCGACGGCTGGCTGGAGCGGGTCGCGCCGCCCTACGACGAGGACCCCGAGGACCACCTCGCCGTCGTGCACTCGCACCCGCGCTGGGTCGTCTCCGCGCTGTGGGACTCCCTCGGCGGCGGACGCGCCGGCATCGAGGAGCTGCTGCGGGCCGACAACGAGCGGCCCGAGGTGACCCTGGTCGCCCGTCCCGGGCGGGCGACGACCGCCGAACTGCTCGACGAGGAGGCCGCCGTCGCCGGCCGCTGGTCGCCGTACGCGGTGCGGCTCACCGAGGGCGGGGAGCCGGGCGCCGTCACGGCGGTCGCGGAGGGCCGGGCCGGGGTGCAGGACGAGGGCAGCCAGCTGGTGGCGCTGGCGCTCGCCCACGCGCCCGTCGAGGGACCCGACCGGATGTGGCTGGACGGGTGCGCCGGACCGGGCGGGAAGGCCGCGCTGCTCGGCGCGCTCGCCGCCGAGCGGGGCGCCGTGCTGCTGGCCTCCGAGAAGCAGCCGCACCGGGCCGGGCTGGTGGCGAAGGCGCTCGCCGGGAACCCGGGGCCGTACCAGGTCGTCGCCGCCGACGGGACGCGCCCGCCGTGGCGCCCCGGAAGCTTCGACCGGGTGCTGGTCGACGTGCCCTGCACCGGGCTGGGCGCCCTGCGCCGCCGCCCCGAGGCGCGCTGGCGGCGCCGCCCGGAGGACCTGGACGGTTTCGCCCCGCTCCAGCGCGGGCTGCTGCGCACCGCCCTGGAGTCCGTACGGGTCGGCGGTGTCGTCGGCTACGCCACCTGCTCCCCGCACCTCGCGGAGACCCGGGCCGTGGTCGCCGACCTCCTCAAGCAGTTCCCGGACGCCGAACCGATCGACGCCCGGCCGCTGCTGCCCGGCGTACCGGATCTGGGCGACGGCCCCGACGTGCAGCTGTGGCCGCACCTGCACGGCACCGACGCGATGTACCTGGCCCTCATCCGCCGGACCGGCTGACGCTCCCCTCGGGCTCCCTCACCTCGCCGCCGTCCTCGCGGGCCAGCCGGTGCGGCCACCAGACCTTGGCGCCGATGTCCAGGAAGAGGGACGTCACCAGCACCGACCGGACCACGAACGTGTCCAGCAGGATGCCCAGGGCCACCGCGAAGCCGATCTCGGCGAAGGCGACGCTGGGCAGCGTGCCCAGCGCGGCGAAGGTTCCGGCCAGCACCAGGCCGGCCGAGGTGATGACCGCGCCGGTGGTGGCGAGGCCGGTGACGACGCCGGGCCGGGTGCCCCGGCGGACCGCCTCCTCGCGGATCCGTGTGGTGAGGAAGATGTTGTAGTCGATGCCCAGGGCCACCAGGAAGACGAAGACGAACAGCGGGAAGTCGGTGGTCTCGCCCGCGTAGTCGAAGAGATGCCGGAAGGCGAGCGCGCTGAGGCCGAGCGCCGCCGCGAAGGACAGGATCACCGTCGCGATCAGCAGCAGCGGCGCGACCAGAGCCCGGAGCAGGGCGCACAGGATCAGCGTCACGACCAGCAGCACCAGCGGGATGATCAGCAGGTTGTCGTGTCTGGTCGCCCGGTCCATGTCGAGCAGGGCCGCCGACCCGCCGCCGACCATGGCGTCGGCGTCCGGCACCGCGTGCACGGCGTCGCGCACCCGCTCCACGGTCTGCTTCGCGGCCTCGCTGTCCGCCGGGTCGGTGAGGGTCGCCTCGAACAGGACCCGGCCGTCGGCCTCCGGCGCGGATCCCGGTGGCAGACGCAGTGAGGCGGGGACGACGCCCTCGGTCCCGGCGACCGTGCGGCCCACCTCCTCGGCCCGCGCGCGGTCGCTGACGACGACGAGCGGATCGCCGCTGCCCGCCGGGAAGTAGCGCGCGGACAGCTCCTGGCCCACGATCGAGTCCGGCTTGTCGGTGAAGGCCTCCGCGTTGCTGATGCCTTCGGCGCGCATCTGCGCCAGCCCCAGGGAGCAGACCGCCAGCACCGCGGCGGTGACGCCCCAGACCGTCCGCGGCGCGCGGGCGATCCGCCGCCCCGTGCGCGCCCAGACGCCGCGTTCGGTGGGATCGGACGCGCCGAAGCGCGGGATCACCGGCCAGAAGATCCACCGGCCGAAGACCACCAGCAGGGCCGGGAACAGCGTCAGCATGGCCAGCAGACCGACCGCGACGCCGATCGCCGCCACCGGGCCGAGGCCGCTGGTGGAGTTCATCTCGGCGGCCAGCAGCACCAGCATGCTCAGGACGACCGTCGCACCGGAGGCGACCACGGCCGGTCCCGCGCGGTGCAGCGCCAGCGCCATCGCCTCGTGCCGGTCCTCGTGCCGGCGCAGCTCCTCCCGGTAGCGGGCGACCAGCAGCAGGGCGTAGTCCGTGCCCGCGCCGAAGACCAGCACGGTCAGGATGCCCGCGCTCTGGCCGTTGACGGTCAGGCCGCCGTACTCGGCCAGGAAGTAGATCAGCGCCTGGGCGGTGAACAGGGCCGCGATCACGCTGAGCACCGGCACCAGGATCAGGGTCGGGCTGCGGTAGGTGATGAGCAGCATCACGATGACCACGCCCATGGCGGCGAACAGCAGCGTGGAGTCGATGCCCTCGAACACCTCGGCGAAGTCCGCGGAGGTGCCGCCCGGGCCCGTGATGTGCACGGACAGTCCGCCGCCGCCCGTGCCGACCTCGTCCCGGATGTCGCCGACCGCCGGTGAGATGCGCTCCCAGCCCTTCTCGTCCATCGTGACCGGGACGAACACCTGGGCCGCCCGCGGATCGGGTTCGCGGTCGAACACCGGGCCCTGGGTCTCCGCGCCCCGGATGCCGTGGTCGTCCAGTTGCTTCAGCCGCCGGACGTCCTCGGCGATCTGCGCCCGGTCCCCGGCGGTCAGGCCGCCGTCGCGGGCGTAGATCACGACCGCCGGGATCTGCTCGGGCCGGAAGTCCCTGGAGATCTCCAGGACCCGGGTCGACTCGGCGGAGCCCGGAAGCCAGGACGCGGCGTCATTGTCCTGGGCGCCGGTGAGCTTCTGCGCGAACGGCGCCATCAGGAAGAGGATCACCAGCCACAGCGCCAGGACCAGCCACTTGGACCGCCGTCCGCACACCAGCCGCGCGACACCTCGGCCGGCCGTCATGGCCGCCTCCGCGGCAACGCCGGCCGGCGGCGCGGGGCGGCAGCGCGCGCGGCTCCCCCGGGTGGGCGCGGCCGGCCGCGGCCCACGCACCACCGGCTGCGCGCGGGACCCGCGCACGCACCCCCCGGAGGGCATGGCAGTCTTGGTGCATGGCCCCGCAGATCGCCCCCAGTATCCTGTCCGCCGACTTCGCCCGCCTCGCGGACGAGGCGAAAGCGGTGGAAGGAGCCGACTGGCTCCACGTCGACGTCATGGACAACCATTTCGTTCCGAACCTCACGCTCGGCGTGCCGGTCGTGGAGTCGCTCGCCCGTGCGACGGACACTCCGCTGGACTGCCATCTGATGATCGAGGCCCCCGACCGATGGGCGCCCCAGTACGTGGAGGCGGGGGCCGGTTCGGTCACCTTCCACGTCGAAGCGGCCACCGCGCCCGTGCGGCTCGCCCGGGAGATCCGCGCCAAGGGCGCCCGTGCCTCCATGGCGCTGAGGCCGGCGACCCCCGTCGAGCCGTACGAAGACCTGCTCCCCGAACTCGACATGCTGCTGATCATGACGGTCGAGCCGGGATTCGGGGGCCAGGCCTTCCTCGACATCATGCTTCCGAAGATTCGCCGCACCCGCGAGTTGATCAGCAAGCACGGCCTCGAGCTCTGGCTCCAGGTCGACGGCGGGGTCTCGGCGTCCACCATCGAGCGGTGCGCCGACGCCGGCGCCGATGTCTTCGTCGCGGGTTCCGCCGTGTACGGGGCGGCGGATCCGGCCGAGGCGGTACGTGCACTGCGCAACCGGGCGCAGGCCGCGACGGCCGGGGCGTCCTGGGCATGCGACCACTGAGCATCAGGAACGTGAACGGCGCCCGGCAGGGCTGATCGACCGCGCCGGATCTGCAAGGATGAACGGCGAATCCAGAGTGTGAACAGCAGTGAGGAGATCGCCGTGTCGGGTATGTCGGCGGGCCGGTCAGCCATGCGGATGGGACCCGCTGAGCTGGTGCAGGCGGCGGCCATGGCCCGCCGCTTCTACCTCGAGGGGAAATCCAAGATCCAGATCGCCGAGGAGTTCGGCGTCAGCCGCTTCAAGGTGGCCCGGGTCCTGGAGACCGCCCTCGAACGGGATCTCGTACGGATCGAGATCCGTGTGCCGGCCGAGCTGGACGCCGAGCGCTCCGACGCGCTCCGCGCCCGCTACGGCCTGAGGCACGCCGTCGTGGTCGAGTCCCCGGCCGAGGCCGAGGAGACACCCGACCCCGAGAACCTGGGAGAGGTGGCCGCCGACCTGCTCGGCGAGCTGGTCAACGAAGGGGACGTGCTGGGCCTGGCCTGGGGCCGGTCCACCATCCACATGGCGGCGGCCCTGGACCGGCTGCCGCCCTGCACGGTCGTGCAGCTGACGGGCGTGTACGACGCCGGGACCGCCGAGCGCGGCTCGGTGGAGGCCGTGCGGCGCGCCGCGCAGGTGTCGGGCGGCGACGCCCACCCCATCTACGCGCCGATGCTGCTGCCGGACGCGGCCACCGCGGAGGCGTTGCGCCACCAGACCGGCATCGCGCGGGCCTTCGAGTACTTCGACAAGGTCACCGTCGCCTGCGTCTCCATCGGTTCCTGGGAGCCGGGCATCTCCACGGTGCACGACATGCTCAGCGACGAGGAGCGGGCGCACTACGCCTCCCTCGGTGTCGCCGCGGAGATGTCCGCGCACCTCTTCGACGCGGAGGGGCGCCGGGTCGGCCGGGACCTGGGGGAGCGGTGCATCACGGTCAAGACCGACCAGCTGCGCCGGGTCCCCGAGGTCGTCGCGATCGCGGGCGGCCAGCGCAAGGGACCCGCGATCGACGCCGTACTGCGCTCCGGTCTCGTCACCAGCCTGGTGACGGACACGTCGGCCGCGGACTACCTGATGACGGCGGGGGCCACCCCGAGGTCCGCCCTCAACCGCGCGGACCCGGACGGCCCCTGACGGCGGGTGGGGGGGAGGGCCCGGCGGCACCGGCCGCACCGTCCGGTCCGGCGCCGCCGTGGCACGGGGATCGCCGATCGTCGTGCGCGGCCGGCGGGCGCACGCGGCGGCGCGCCCCGCGGAGCGGGCGACCGCCCGGGACGTGTCCGCCGAGGCGGCCGGCCGGACGCCGTCGCCCACCGTGGTCCCGGCTCTTGGAGGATCGTCCAGACAAGGCTTTGACCAGCCTGGATGATCCTCCCGGGGCAGGCATTCCGGTCGACATGGGACAATGAAGTACGTGCTCTTCCCCCTGGCTGACCTGTCCGGGGGCCACCTCTGATCGACTGGGATGTGCAGCACGTGCGTTTCCTCAACGACATCCAGCCCGCGTACGACCTGACGTACGACGACGTCTTCATGGTGCCGAGCCGCTCCGCGGTCGGCTCGCGTCAGGGCGTGGACCTCAGCTCCCCGGACGGCACGGGCACCACCATCCCGCTCGTCGTCGCCAACATGACCGCCATCGCCGGCCGCCGCATGGCCGAGACCGTGGCCCGTCGCGGGGGACTCGTCGTCATCCCGCAGGACATCCCGATCGAGGTCGTCACCGAGGTCGTCTCCTGGGTGAAGGGCCGCCACCACGTCCTGGACACCCCGATCGTGCTGGCCCCGCACCAGACCGTCGCCGACGCGCTCGCCCTGCTGCCCAAGCGCGCGCACAACGCGGGCGTCGTCGTCGACGACGGACACCGGCCGGTCGGCGTGGTCACCGACACCGACCTGTCCGGAGTGGACCGCTTCACCCAGCTCGAGGAGGTCATGTCCAAGGACCTGATCCTCATCGACGCGGACACGGACCCGCGCGAGGCCTTCAACACCCTCGACGCAGCCAACCGCCGCTACGCGCCCGCCGTGGACCGGGACGGCCGTCTGGCGGGCATCCTGACCCGCAAGGGCGCCCTGCGCGCCACCCTGTACACCCCGGCCACCGACGCGCAGGGCAGGCTCCGCATAGCCGCCGCCGTCGGCATCAACGGCGACGTGGCGGGCAAGGCCCAGCAGTTGCTGGACGCCGGCGTCGACGCGCTCGTCATCGACACCGCGCACGGGCACCAGGAGTCGATGATCGGCGCGCTGAAGCTGGTCCGCGACCTCGGCCCGCGGGTGCCGGTCGTTGCCGGCAACGTCGTCGCCGCCGCGGGCGTCCGCGACCTGATCGAGGCCGGCGCCGACATCGTCAAGGTCGGCGTGGGCCCCGGCGCCATGTGCACCACCCGCATGATGACCGGCGTCGGCCGGCCGCAGTTCTCCGCCGTCCTGGAGTGCGCCGCCGAGGCGAGGAAGTACGGCAAGCACGTGTGGGCCGACGGCGGTGTCCGGCACCCGCGCGACGTGGCGATGGCGCTCGCCGCCGGCGCGTCCAACGTGATGATCGGCTCCTGGTTCGCCGGGACCCACGAGTCCCCGGGCGACCTCCAGCACGACGCGAACGGCCGCCCCTACAAGGAGTCCTTCGGCATGGCCTCCGCGCGTGCCGTGCGCAACCGCACCTCGGAGGAGTCGGCGTACGACCGCGCCCGCAAGGCGCTGTTCGAGGAGGGCATCTCCACCTCCCGCATGTTCCTCGACCCGGCCCGCCCCGGCGTCGAGGACCTGATCGACTCGATCATCGCGGGCGTCCGCTCCTCCTGCACCTACGCCGGGGCCGGATCGCTCGAGGAGTTCGCCGAGAAGGCCGTCGTCGGCGTCCAGAGCGCCGCCGGCTACGCCGAGGGCAAGCCGCTGCACGCCAGCTGGAACTGACGGCCACTCGTCTCCCCGCCCGGCCCCCGCCGACCCGTCCCGGGACCGGCGGGGGCCGGTGCGCAACGGTCGAAAGCCCCCGCGCAACGAACACCCGGGTCCCCGCCGGCAACGCAATGATCTTGCGGGTACGCGCAAGGTTGCTGCATTTCAGGAGCAACGAAGAACCTCGTAGGGTTACGCGCTGTACGTGGTGCGGCGAGGACCCCGCTCGACGGGGTCCCGGCTGTCGCGGGGCCCCGTCGGTCCCTGCCGCGGAGGACCGGCAGCGACGAAGGAGTCAGCGCGTGCTCGACCAAGGCGCACCCCCGCACAACGGCAGTCCCGCCGCCCCGCCGTCCCCGGGCGTCGCTGCGCGTCTCATGCGCCGCAAGCCCGTGGAACGCCTGGTCGCAGAGGGTGGCCAAGGTGAGGGCGGCTCGCTGCGGCGGTCCCTCGGACTGTGGCAGCTGACCATGATCAGTATCGGTGCCACCCTCGGCACCGGCATCTTCGTCGTCCTCGGCGAAGCCGTCCCCAAGGCCGGTCCGGCCGTCACGCTGTCCTTCGTCATAGCCGGGCTGACGGCCCTCTTCTCCGCCCTCTCCTATGCCGAGCTGGCGGGCGCCATCCCGGTCTCCGGCTCCTCCTACTCGTATGCGTACGCAACGATGGGCGAGCTGATCGCCTGGGTCTGCGGCTGGTGCCTGATGCTGGAGTACGGCGTCTCGGTCGCCGCCGTCGCCGTCGGCTGGGGCGAGTACCTGAACGAACTGCTCGACGGCACCATCGGCGTCACCATCCCGGCGGCGCTGTCCGCCCCGCCCGGCGACGGCGGCGTCTTCAACCTGCCCGCGCTGATCGTCGTCCTGCTCGCCATGGCCTTCCTGATGGGCGGCGCCCGCGAGTCCGCCCGCGTCAACACGATCATGGTCGTCGTGAAGATCGGTGCCCTGGTGCTGTTCTGCGCCATCGGCGTCCAGGGCTTCCGCTCCGGCAACTACGAGAACTTCATGCCGCTCGGCATGGCAGGCGTCAGCGCGGCCGGGGCGACGCTCTTCTTCTCCTACATCGGCTTCGACGCCGCCTCCACCGCCGGCGAGGAGGCCAGGAACGCCCAGCGCGACCTGCCCCGCGCGATCCTGCTGTCGCTCGTCGTCATCACCGCGCTGTACGTCCTGGTCGCCGCCGTCGCCGTGGGCGCCAAGCCCTGGCGGGACTTCACCGACTCCGAGGCCGCGCTCGCCCAGATCATGCGCGAGGTCACCGGCCAGGGCTTCTGGAGCACCCTGCTGGCGTTCTGCGCCGTCATCGCCATCGCGAGCGTCGTCCTGACCGTGCTCTACGGCCAGACCCGCATCCTGTTCGCCATGGCCCGGGACGGCCTGGTGCCCAAGGCGTTCGCCAGGGTCAGCCCGAGGACCGGCACGCCCCGCACCAACACCGTGATCGTCTCCCTGTTCTGCGGTGTGCTGGCCGCCGCCGTCCCGCTCGGCCGGCTCGCCGACGCCACCAGCATCGGCACCCTGTTCGCCTTCGCGCTGGTCAACGTGGCCGTCGTGGTGCTGCGCCGGACCCGCCCCGGCATGCCCCGCACCTTCCGGGTGCCGCTGTCCCCGCTCCTGCCCGCCCTCGGCTTCGCGTTCTGCCTGTGGATGATGGGCAGCCTGTCCACGGTCACCTGGGTGGTCTTCGGTGTCTGGATGGCCGTCGGGCTCGTGTTCTACTTCCTGTACGGCTACCGCCGCTCCCGGCTCGCCGCCCCCGCCACACCGGAAGCGAAGTGAACGACCCGCAGTGCTGAACGATCTCGACGAACGCATCGTGCACGCCCTCGCCGAGGACGCCCGCCGCTCCTACGCGGACATCGGCCAGCTCGTCGGCCTGTCCGCGCCCGCCGTGAAACGGCGGGTGGACCGGCTGCGCGCGACCGGGGCCATCACCGGGTTCACCGTACGGGTGGACCCGGCCGCCCTCGGCTGGGAGACGGAGGGGTTCGTCGAGATCTACTGCCGCAGCAACACCTCCCCGGAGACCATCCAGCGGGGCCTGGAGCGTTACCAGGAGGTCGTGGCCGCCTCCACCGTCACCGGTGACGCGGACGCGGTCGCCCAGGTCTTCGCCTCCGACATGCGCCACTTCGAGCGGGTCCTGGAACGCATCGCGGGCGAGCCCTTCGTCGAGCGGACGAAGTCCGTGCTGGTGCTCTCCCCGCTGCTGCGGCGGTTCTCGTCGGGATCGCCCGCCCGAGACGCCGCAGGCCCGTAGTATCGGTGTCATGACCTGGCGACATTGATCCACCGTCCGCGCCTCCCGAGGGCCGCCCCGGACGCCGTACGTCCTCCACGTCCGGTGTCCGAACCGCCCCCACGGGAAGGCCTCATGACTCCCACACCCACGCGTGCCCGCGACGTCCGCGTGCGACGGCTGACGACCACGCTGTACGCCTACGCGTTCCTCGAAGACTTCGTCCTGCTCTACCCGGTGTACGCGCTGCTGTTCAGCGACACCGGTCTGTCCGTCGGGCAGATCTCCTCCCTGTTCGCCCTGTGGTCGGTGACCGGCGTGCTGCTGGAGGTCCCCTCCGGGGCCTGGGCCGACGCCGTCTCCCGCCGGCTGCTGCTGTGGCTCGGCCCGCTGCTCACCGCCGCCGGCTTCGCCCTGTGGGTGCTCGTCCCGTCGTACGGTGCCTTCGCCCTCGGCTTCGTGCTGTGGGGTGCCGGCGGAGCGCTCGGCTCCGGTGCGCTCGAGGCCCTGGTCCACGACGAACTGGAACGGCTCGACGCGGCCGGCCGCTACGCCCGGACCATGGGCCGTGCCCGCGCGGCCGGACTGGTCGCGGTGATGGCGGCGATGGGACTGGCCGGTCCGGTGTTCGCCCGGGGCGGCCACACCGCCGTCGGGGCCGCCAGCGTGGCGGTGTGCCTGCTGGCGGCGGCCACGGCACTGCGGTTCCCCGAGCACCGCTCCCCGAAGGACGGATCCGGGAGCTGGGCGGCGACCCTGCGCGCCGGGCTCGCCGAGGCCCGCGCCGACCGGTCGGTGCGCGGGGCGCTGCTGCTCGTTCCGGCGGTGAGTGCCGTCTGGGGAGCCCTCGACGAGTACACGCCGCTGCTGGTGCGGGGGACCGGTGTCGCGGACGGGACGGTTCCCTACCTGCTCCTGCTGATCTGGGCCGGTGCCACCGCGGGAAGCCTGCTGGCCGGTGAGGGGGAGCGGCTCGGCACGGGCGGGCTCGCCGTGCTGCTGGCCGGCGCCGGTCTCGCCCTGGCCGTCGGCGCGGCCGACGGCACGCCCTGGGGGCTGGGTCTCGTCGCCCTCGCCTTCGGTGGCTTCCAGGCGGCGACCGTGCTGGCCGACGCCCGTCTCCAGCGACGCATCGAGGACACCGGCCGGGCCACCCTCACCTCGGTGGCGGGGCTGGGCACGGAGCTGGCGACGGTCGCGGTCTACGGCGGTTACGCGCTGATCGCCTCGGGCGGGGCGCACGGCACCGCTTTCGCGGTGTTCTCGGTGCCTTACCTGGCGGCGGCGGTACTGCTGATCGTCGGGGCCGGGGCCGGGGCCGGGGCCGGGGCCGGGGTCGGGGCCAGGGCCAGGGCCAGGGCTGCCAGGGCGCGCTCGTGAACGGTGCGGCCTTGGCGGGGTCGCCGTAGCGCCCACTGTCCGGTGGGTGGGTCGGGGCCGGGTCGGGGGTGTCCGTCCTCGGACCGGCGCGGAATCGGCTTGCTGGAGGGGGTGCGGGGTGCGGACGCGCCGGCCACTGCGGGCGGCCACCCCCGCCCCGTCCCCTCCGCGCCGTACGCGGCCACCCGCCGCCGCCCCGCCGCTCCCGCGGGCAGCCGCGGCCTCCGCTTCCGCGGGCAGTCGTGCCTCCCCCAGTGCCTCAAAGGCCTGGGAGGTGCCCCCAGGGCGATGGGGGTCCCCCCGCTCATGGGGGTCCCCCCGCTCGAGCGAAGCCGGGAGTGGGGGAGGAGCCGAGAGTGGGGGAGGGTGGGCGCTGGGGGTACCCCCTCTGGGGGAGGCACCCCGCAAGCGCCGGGCCGCGCGAACACCCCCGGCCCGCACCGACACCGGGCACCCGGTAAGGCGCCGGGCCGCGCGAACACCCCCCCGGCCCACATCAATACGGGGCACCCCACAGGCGCCGTGCAACGAATCGCCGCCGACCCCGGACCGGACGCAACGAACCGCTCACCGGCGCGCAACGGCTCCTCCTTGTCCGCCCCACCCGGCCGACCGTACCTTCTATCTGGCCCCCGAACCCCCCGCGTACCGACGAGGAACACGCATGCGCACCGCCCTGCTCCAGAGCTCCGGCCGGCCCGGATCCGTCGCCGGGAACCTGAAGGTCCTCGACGAGGCGGCCGGCCGTGCCGCCGCCGCGGGCGCCGGGCTGCTCGTCACCTCGGAGCTGTTCCTCACGGGGTACGCGATCGGCGACGACATCGGCCGGCTCGCCGAGCCCGCCGACGGCGACGCGGCCGACGCGATCGCGGAGAGCGCCGTCCGGCACGGCCTGGCGATCGCCTACGGCTACCCCGAGCGGGACGGCGAGCGCGTCTTCAACTCCGTGCAGCTGGTCTCCGCCGACGGCACCCGCCTCGCGAACCACCGCAAGACCCACCTCTTCGGCTGCTTCGAACGCGACCACTTCACACCGGGCGAGCAGCCCGTCGTCCAGGCCGAACTGAACGGCCTCACCGTCGGCCTGATGATCTGCTACGACGTCGAGTTCCCGGAGAACGTGCGCGCCCACGCCCTCGCCGGCACCGACCTCCTGCTCGTGCCGACCGCGCAGATGCACCCGTTCCAGTTCGTCGCCGAGCACATGGTGCCGGTGCGGGCCTTCGAGAACCAGATGTACGTGGCGTACGTCAACCGGGTCGGCCGGGAGGGCGAGTTCGAGTTCGTCGGGCTGTCCACGCTCGCCGGACCCGACGGAGTGGCCCGTACCCGGGCCGGCCGCCGGGAGGAACTGCTCCTCGCCGACGCCGACCCGGTGTTCCTCGCCGCCTCCCGCGAGGCGAACCCGTATCTGGCCGACCGCCGCCCCGGCCTCTACGGGTCCCTCGTCTGAACACCCCACCCCCCACTTCACCTGTACAAGGAGTCCGTATCCCATGACGTCCACCGTGCCCAACGCGATCGAGCACGCCGACGAGCAGCAGCCGCCGATCACCATGTTCGGCCCGGACTTCCCGTACGCGTACGACGACTTCCTCGCCCACCCGGCGGGCCTCGGACAGATACCGGCGACCGAGCACGGCACCGAGGTCGCGGTGATCGGCGGCGGCCTGTCCGGCATCGTCGCCGCGTACGAGCTGATGAAGATGGGTCTGAAGCCGGTCGTGTACGAGGCCGACAGGATCGGCGGCCGGCTGCGCACCGTGGGCTTCGACGGCTGCGACGACTCCCTGACCGCCGAGATGGGCGCGATGCGCTTCCCGCCGTCCTCCACGGCGCTCCAGCACTACATCGACCTGGTGGGTCTCGAGACCCGTCCCTTCCCCAATCCCCTCGCCGAGGCGACGCCGTCCACCGTCGTCGACCTGAAGGGCGAGACGCACTATGCCGAGACCCTCGACGACCTGCCCCAGGTCTACCGTGACGTGGCCGACGCCTGGGCCCGGTGCCTCGAGGAGGGCGCCGACTTCTCCGACATGAACCGCGCCCTGCGCGAGCGCGACGTCCCGCGCATCCGCGAGATCTGGGCGAAGCTGGTGGAGAAGCTCGACAACCAGACCTTCTACGGCTTCCTCTGCGACTCCGAGGCCTTCAGGTCCTTCCGCCACCGCGAGATCTTCGGCCAGGTCGGCTTCGGCACCGGCGGCTGGGACACCGACTTCCCCAACTCCATCCTGGAGATCCTCCGCGTCGTCTACACCGAGGCCGACGACCACCACCGCGGCATCGTCGGCGGCTCCCAGCAACTGCCCCTGCGCCTGTGGGAGCGCGAGCCGGAGAAGATCGTCCACTGGCCGTACGGCACCTCGCTGAAGTCCCTGCACCCGGACGGCGAACCCCGCCCGGCGGTCACCCGGCTCAACCGCACCGCGGGCAACCGCATCACGGTGACGGACGCCGACGGCGACATCCGCACGTACCGGGCGGCGGTCTTCACCGCCCAGTCCTGGATGCTGCTGTCCAAGATCGCCTGTGACGACTCGCTCTTCCCGATCGACCACTGGACCGCCATCGAGCGCACCCACTACATGGAGAGCTCCAAGCTCTTCGTGCCCGTGGACCGGCCGTTCTGGCTCGACAAGGACGAGGAGACGGGCCGTGACGTCATGTCGATGACGCTCACCGACCGGATGACCCGGGGGACGTACCTCCTGGACGACGGCCCCGACCGGCCCGCCGTCATCTGCCTCTCCTACACCTGGTGCGACGACAGCCTGAAGTGGCTGCCGCTGTCCGCGAACGAGCGGATGGAGGTCATGCTGAAGTCGCTCGGCGAGATCTACCCCAAGGTCGACATCCGGAAGCACGTCATCGGCAACCCGGTGACCGTCTCCTGGGAGAACGAGCCCTACTTCATGGGCGCGTTCAAGGCCAACCTGCCCGGCCACTACCGCTACCAGCGCCGCCTGTTCACCCACTTCATGCAGGAGGAGCTGCCCGAGGACAAGCGGGGCATCTTCCTCGCCGGCGACGACATCTCCTGGACGGCCGGCTGGGCCGAGGGCGCCGTCCAGACCGCGCTGAACGCGGTCTGGGGCGTCATGCACCACTTCGGCGGCGAGACCGACCCGACCAACCCGGGCCCCGGCGACCTCTACGACGAGATCGCCCCGGTCGAACTCCCCGAGGACTGAGCCCGCCGGACACGGCCCGCCGGGGGCCGTGCCGTCCGCTCCGGATCAGTCCGGCAGCGGGGTGAGCAGCATGCGGCCGGCGAAGCCCACCGCCGTGTCCAGGCGTTCGGTGAACTCCCCGGCGACGTCCGGCAGTCCGCGCAGCGCCCACAGGGCGCGGGCCGCCGTCCAGGCCGCGTCCCGGGCGCGTTCCAGGCTCCACGCGCCCAGCAGATGGGTCAGCGGGTCGGCGATCCGCAGCAGTTCGGGACCCGGGGTCAGCTCCTCGCGGATCCGGTCCTCCAGCGAGAGGAGTAGCTCGCCCACCTCGTCGAACTCGTCCTCCAGGTCGGCGGGTCCGCAGGCGAGCGCACGACAGGTGTCCACGACGGCGAGCGCGAGGTCGTGGCCGATGTGCGCGTTGATGCCCGCGAGCGCGAACTGCAGCGGACGTACGCCGGGGTGCCGGCGGAACTGGAACAGCGGACGCCAGCAGGCCGGTGGCCGGCGCTCCCGCGACACCGCGTCCACCGCCGCCAGATAGCGCTCCGCGAACCGCACGTCCAGCGTGATCGCCGCCCGCGCGTCCGGGAACCGGCCCGCGTCGATCCGCCGGTCCACGGCCTCCGTGACGGCGAGGTAGACACGGTTGAACACCGCGACCCCGTCCCGCGCGGGCAGGGCCGCGTCGAGGGCGCGCATACGGGAGACGACCCCGTCCACGGCGGTGAGGACTTGTTCGCATTGCGCCATGAGCGCAGAGTCGCACCTTTAGGGTGGCGTCAGTGGCGGCGGGCCCGGCGCTTCCCCGGAACGGGGGAACACGCCCGCCGTGGGGGAGGGGGAGCAGTACTGTGTCAGGCTCGCGTGCCCAGCGCCTGGCCGCGCGGCGTGCCGAGCGCCGGCGTGCCGCCCGGCGCGGCGCGATGGTCGCGGCGGCCTCCGTGGTGGTCGCGGTCGGCACCGCCACGGGGATGATGTCGGCGGCCGGCGACGGACGCGGCGCGGACGGGGCGCGCCCCGGGGCGACCTCCTCGCTCCGCCCGGAACCGCTGCCCGTCGTGCCGGCGCCGTCGCCCTCGCCGTCGGTGACGAAGTCCCCTTCTCCCACGGCCGGTCCGAAGGAGAGGCCGAAGGAGAAGGCGAGCCCGAAGACGTCCGCGTCCGGGGCCGTGAGGAAGCGGCAGGCCGCCCCCGTCCCCACCCGCCTCCACCGCCACCCCGAGTCCCAGGTCCTGGACTGGGTGCGGGCCCACCCCGACGACCCGCGCCGCGCGGTCATAGAGTCCCGGATAGCCGACCAGCCGGCGGCCGTGTGGTTCGCGGACTACTCCCCGGACACGATCACCTCCCGGGTGCGTGCCGTCACGTCGGCCGGTGCGGCGCAGGGCCGGGTGCCCGTGCTCGTGCCGTACGCGGTCCCCGACCGTGACTGCGGCGGGCACTCCCGGGGCGGGGCGCCCGATCTGGCCGCCTACGACGTCTGGATCGACCGGTTCGCCGCCGGACTGGGCGACGGCGAGGTCATCGTGGTCCTGGAGCCCGACGCGATCGCCCAGTCCGAGTGCCTCTCCGCCAAGCAGCGCGCCGACCGCTTCGCCTCACTGGCCCGCGCCGGCCGGGTGCTGAAGGACGCCGGCCCCCGGGCGCGGGTCTACTTCGACGCCGGGCACTCCGGCTGGAACGCCCCGGCCGAACAGGCCGCCCTGCTGCGGCAGGCCGGGGCCGCCTCGGCCGCCTCCTCCGACGGCGTCTTCAGCAACGTCTCCAACTTCCACGCCACCGCTGACGAGGTCGCCTACGACCGGGCCGTGCTCGACGGCCCGCCGGGCCTCGGCGCGGTGATCGACACCAGCCGCAACGGCAACGGTGCCCCGGCGGACGGCGCATGGTGCGATCCCGCGGGCCGCGCACTCGGCCGGACCCCGACGCTGAGCACCGGGGAGGCCGGCATCGACGCCTACCTCTGGGTGAAGCTGCCGGGCGAGTCCGACGGCTGCAAGGGGACGCCGGGCACCTTCAGCCCGTCGTACGCCTACGACCTGGCGCGCTGATCGCCCTCGGTGCCCTCGGTGTCGTAGGAGGACGTGCCCTCGTCGAGCAGCGGCTCCTGCGTCTTGAGGTGGGCGGGCGCGAAGGCGCGCAGCGCGTGGTAGCCGGTGATGACGACCAGCGTGCCGAGCGCGATGCCGCTGAGCGAGAAGGTGTCGGTGAACTCGACCGAGACGTTGCCGACGCCGATGATGATGCCCGCCGCGGCCGGCACCAGGTTCAGCGGATTGCGCAGGTCCACCTTGGCGTTGATCCAGATCTGGGCTCCGAGCAGGCCGATCATGCCGTACAGGATGACGGTGATCCCGCCGAGCACACCGCCCGGGACGGCCGCCACGACCGCGCCGAACTTCGGGCAGAGACCGAACAGCAGGGCGAAACCGGCGGCGGCCCAGTACGCGGCCGTGGAGTAGACGCGGGTCGCGGCCATCACGCCGATGTTCTCGGAGTAGGTGGTGTTGGGCGGGCCGCCGACCGCGGTGGACAGCATGGAGCCGACACCGTCGGCGGAGATGGCCGTGCCGAGCCTGTCGTCGAGGTTGTCGCCGGTCATCTCGCCGACCGCCTTGACGTGCCCCGCGTTCTCGGCGATCAGCGCGATGACCACCGGCAGGGCGACCAGGATCGCCGACCACTCGAAGGACGGGCCGTGCAGGGTCGGCAGGCCGATCCAGTCGGCCTGGCCCACCCCGGACAGGTCCAGCCGCCAGTGGTCGGTGACCTGGCCGCTCGCGTCCGCCGAGTGGATCCTGCCGAAGACCCGGTCGAGCGCCCAGGAGAGGGCGTACCCGAAGACCAGCCCGAGGAAGATCGCGATCCGGGACCAGAAGCCGCGCAGGCAGACCACGGCCAGACCGGTGAACAGCATCACGGACAGGGCGGTCCACTGGTCCTGCGGCCAGTAGGTGGAGGCGGTCACCGGCGCCAGGTTGAAGCCGATCAGCATCACCACCGCGCCGGTCACGATCGGCGGCATCGCGGCGTGGATGATCCGCGCCCCGAAGCGCCGCACCGCGAGGCCCACCAGGAACAGCGCGGCCCCGACCACGAACACCGCGCCGGTGACGGTGGCGCTGGAGCCGCCGTCGGCCCGGATGACCGCGGCGACGCCGACGAAGGAGAGCGAGCAGCCGAGGTAGCTCGGCACCCGGCCGCGCGTGGCCAGCAGGAAGACGACGGTCGCGACACCCGACATCATGATCGCCAGGTTGGGGTCCAGGCCCATGAGCACCGGGGCGACGAAGGACGCCCCGAACATCGCCACGACGTGCTGGGCGCCCAGGCCCGCCGTGCGGGGCCAGGAGAGCCGTTCGTCGGGGCGGACCACCGCGCCGGGGGCCGGGGTGCGTCCGTCGCCGTGCAGTGTCCAGCGGACGCCGAGATCCATGGGCTGTCGCTTTCGTCGTATGTGCAGCGTGTCCGCACCATTGTGCGGGCTGAGCAGCGGTGCTTCGTACAGGCGGGCGGGCGGGGCGGCCCGGCTGAGCGTCTGCTTAGGATGAGGGCGCGCCGCTGTTGTATGGAGGCGGCACCCGTCCCGTACCTCCCAGGAGTCCCACCCGTGACCGCCGAAGCCCCGCTCGCCCCCGCCCTGTCGTACGGCCGGCTGATCCCCGTGACCGTCCACTTCGACGACCTCGACGCGCTGGGACTGCTGCACAACGCCCGCTATCCGCTGCTGGTCGAGCGGGCGTGGACCGAGCTGTGGCAGGAGAAGGGCGTCCGCTTCGACGGCGACTGGGCGGCGGCCGGCGACGCCTGCAACGCGGTCCGGGAGCTGCGCATCGGCTACGAGGCACCGGTGACCCGCGCCGGTGCGTACGCGGTCCACCTGTGGCTGGAGCGGCTCGGCAGGACCGGACTCACGTACGGCTTCCGCTTCTGCTCGGCGGACGGGGCGGTGACCTACGCGCGGGGCAGCCGGGTGCTGGTGCGGCTGGACGCCGCGACCCTGCGCCCGGCGCCCTGGAGCGAGGCGTTCAGGGACGGGGCTCGGGAACTGCTGCGTCCGGACGCGTGATCTTCGTGCGGTCTCCCGCGCGCAGTACGCCCGCGAAGCCGGCGATGCCGCACGAGAGCACCGTCACCAGGACGAACGACACCATCAGGCTGGTCGCCTGGGCCAGCAGGCCGATCGCGCTCGGGGCGATCAGCCCCGAGGTGTAGGTGATGGTCGCCACGCCCGCGATGGCCAGGCTCGGGTTGGAGCCGCTGCGGCCGGCGGCGGCGAAGCACAGCGGCACGACCACCGCGATGCCGAGCCCCATCAGGGCGAACCCGCCCATCGCCGTCGCGGGGTGCTCGGCGAAGACGATCAGCAGCCCGCCCAGAAGGGCGACGACACCGCTCGCGCGGACCGTGCGCACGGCGCCGTAGCGGTCCACCACGTGGTCCCCGGCGATCCGGGCGATCGCCATGGTGAGCGTGAAGCCGGTGGTGCAGGCCGCCGCGAGGCCGGCCGAGGTCTCCAGCCGGTCGCGCAGGTAGACCGCCGACCAGTCCAGGCTCGCGCCCTCCGCGAACACCGCGCAGAAACCGATCGCGCCGATGAGCAGCGCGGAGCGGGGCGGCAGCGCGAACCGCGGCGGCGGCTCCTCGTCCTGGGCGGGCTGCAGATCGAGCACCCAGGTGCAGGCGGTCACGCCCGCCACCGTCAGGACGGCGGCCGCGAGCGCGTGGTGCAGCCGGGCGTCCGAGCCGAGGTGGGCGGCGAGCGTGCCGGCCGCCGAGCCGACCAGGGCGCCGGCGCTCCACATGCCGTGCAGCCCGGACATGATCGACTTGTCGAGCCGGTTCTCCACCTCCACGCCCAGCGCGTTCATCGCCACGTCGGACATGCCGGCCGTGGCGCCGTAGAGGAACAGGGCCAGGCAGAGGGTCGGCAGGTTGGGCGCGACCGACGGCAGGACCAGCGCGAGCGTCCACATCGCGATCAGACCGCGCAGCGCCGTGCGGGCGCCGAAGCGGTGGCTGACGCTTCCCGCGAGCGGCATCGCGACGGACGCCCCGAGCGCGGGGAAGGCGAGCGCGAGGCCCAACTGCCCGGCGCTCACCCCGGCGTGGTCCTGGATCCAGGGGATGCGGGTGGCGAACGAGCCGGTGACGGCGCCGTGCACGGCGAACACGGCGGCCACGGCGTACCGCGCCCGCCTCACATCGCGCTGTCGATGGACCACTGCGCTCATCGTCCCGCCCCTCCCGGCCGTCGGTTTCCGCCTGCGCCGCCGTAAACTATCAGGGACCCTGCCTGAAAGATATGGGGCATCGACCCGTCCCACGCGCACCGCGCCGCGGTTCTCGTGCCGACCGGTTCCGCCGATCTGGAAGGATCCCGGCATGGCCGCATCCCCGAGCACCGCCAGAGCCATCAACGACCGGCTCGCCCTGCGTCTGCTCCAGCAGGAAGGCCCGCTGACCGCAGGGCAGTTGAAGCAGCTGACCGGGCTGTCCCGGCCGACCGTCGCCGACCTCGTCGAGCGGCTCACCGCCGCCGGGCTCATCGCGGTGGCCGGCGAGGCGGGAGAGCAGCGGCGCGGCCCCAACGCCAAGCTGTACGGCATCGTCGCGGACCGGGCGCACCTGGCGGCGCTGGACGTCCGCACCGAGGGCGTCACCGTGGTCGTGTCGGACCTCGTCGGCGACGTACTGGCCGAGGCCGCCCTGCCCATCACCGGGGACGCGGGAACCGGACCGGCGGTCGAACAGGCGGTCACGCTGGTCGAGCGGACGGTGAAGGAGGCGGGCGCCGACCGGCTGCACACCGTCGGGATCGGGGCGCCCGGGCTGATCGACCCCGCGAGCGGCGAACTGCGCGACTCCACGGGCCTGCCCGAGTGGCACCGGCGCCTGGTCGCCGCACTCCAGGAGCGGTTCCCCGAGGCCCGGGTCAGGGTGGAGAACGAGACCAACCTCGCCGCGCTGGCCGAGCAGCGCGACGGAGCGGCCCGCGACCGGGACACCTTCGTGCTGCTGTGGCTGGGGCACGGCACCGGCGCCGCCGTGGTCCTCGACGGCGCCCTGCGCAGGGGCGCCTCCGGCGGCACGGGCGAGATCGGCTTCCTCCCGGTCCCGGGCACGAGCGGCCTGCCGTCGGCCACCGACTGCGAGGGCGGCTTCCACTCCCTGGTGGGGGCGACGGCGGTCGCCCGGCTGGCGGAGGAGCACGGCGTCGTGGCGGAGCCGGGGACCGAGCCGCCGGCGGCGGGAGCGGTGCGGACCGCCGTCGCGACGGCCGGGCCCGCCTCCCCGGAGGCGCGCTTCCTCGACATCCTGGCCGACCGGATCGCGGTGGGCGTCGCCTCGGTGGTCGCGTTGCTCGACCCCGGCCACGTGGTCCTGGGCGGCGAGGTCGGCCAGGCCGGCGGTGAGGCACTCGCCGCGCGGGTGCGGGACCGCCTGGCCGCCCTCTCACCCCTGACCGCCGACGTGCGGCCCAGCACCCTGGGCGGCGGCGCGGTGCTCCGCGGAGCCCTCCTGACGGCCCGCGACCGGGCCCAGGACGAACTGTTCGGCGCGCCCGGGCACTAGGTCGTTTCTGATGGCTCTTGCTGGGCCGGGTGGGTCGGTGCTTCGGCTGGGCAGGTGCACCTCATGGCGCGGCATGAGCTCACGGATGCGCAGTGGCAGGGGATCGAGTCGTTCCTGCCGGCCAACGGCAGGCCGGGCGTGCAGTGGGCCGATCACCGCGGAGCGATCGACGGGGTGTTGTTCCGGGCCCGTACCGGTGTGCCGTGGCCGGATCCGCCCGAGCGCCACGGTCCCTGGCAGACCGTCTATGAGCGGCGTCGCCGCCGGCCCGCGGACGGCGCCCGGCGACGGATCCGGAGCGAGCTGCAGATCGAGGCCGATGCCGCCGCCCCGGACGGCAGCCCGGCCAGGACGGCGCGGGAGGAGAGCCGTCGGCGTGGGCGGGAGTGGGAGGTGAACATCGGCTCCACCTCCTGCCGGGCCCACCGGCATGCCGCCGGGGCCCGCCGCCGGCCGCCGCGCGACTTCCCGCACAAGGAGGCGGGACGCGTGAGGAAGCCGGTGGCCACGAGACACCGGGGCGCTCGCGGGGCGGACCGACCAGCAGGATCCCTCCGCTGTCCGACGACCGGGCACGCCCGCCGACCTGGCAGACCTCCCCGGGCCGGCGCGGCGACGGCCCCATGTCCATGAGCGTGCCGGAGGGCTTACGGATCCGGCGGCACGGGACCGGGCGGCCGCGCGGCCGCCCGCCCGCGCGATCCCCGGCCCACCCCCACCGGGCACGCCGCCCGCGCTGGAGCCGGTGCACGTCCGCTTCACCCGCGTCCCCGGCCGGCCGGTCCCATGAGGGGCGGTCTGGACCGTGCCGCGGACTCGTAGCCCTCGCCGCCACTCGGGTGCCGGCGAGAACACTCCCTTCTCGCTGATCGCCCGCCTTCTGCGACCCCGAGGTCGGGACCATCCGGTTCGGCGGGCGCCCGGTGACGGCCCTGAGCCGTCAGGAACGCCGGGCCGGCGTATCGCCCTTGTCGACCGGAACACCCGCGTACTGGAGGGAGCACTCCGCGAGAACCTCACCTGACGGGCGATCGGCATGGGGTTCTCCATTCGTGCCGGGGGAGTGGTTCACTTGCCGACGCCGTCGGCCAGGCCCTTGACGATGTAGCGCTGGCCGAAGAGGAACAGGAGCACGACGGGGACAGCGGCGATCACCATGCCGGCGAACACGACGGGAAAGTCCGTGCCGTGCTTGCTCATCAGGCTCGTCAGGCCGACCGGCAGGGTCTGCACGTCACTGCCGTTGGTGAACACCATGGCGAACAGGTATTCGTTCCAGGCGAAGAGCACGTGCAGCAGGACGGTGGACGTGATGATGGGCTTGCACATCGGCAGGATGATCCGCCAGAACGCGGTCCAGCGGCCGGCCCCGTCGATCTGTGCCGCCTCGTCCACCTCGCGCGGCAGGTCGATCATGTAGGCGCGGATGAGGAAGGTGGTGAAGGGGACACGGAAGGCCGTGTAGAGGATGAGCAGTGCCCAGAAGCTGTTGTACAGGCCCATCGACTGGAACATGCGCACCAGCGGCACCAGGGCGACGGTCGGGGTGAGCATGAGGCCGCCCAGGACGACGGCGGTGAGCACCTTGTTGAACGGGATGTCCACCCGCGTCAGTCCGTACGCCGCCCAGGCGCTGATGAAGACGGTCGCCACCGTGGACGTCACCGTGACCAGGACGCTGGCCGCGAGGTAGTCGCTGACGCCGCGGTTCCACGCGTCGCGGTAGTTGCCGAAGCTCAGGTCGGTGGGGAGCGCGAAGGGGTTGCCGAAGAGTTCGGCGTTGGTCTTGAACCCGTTCAGGACCATCCACAGCAGCGGATAGAGCACCACGACCGCGAGACTCAGCAGGAAGGCCCACATGAACAGGCGCGCGATCACGCCGAGGAAGCCGAGACGGCTCACCATTCCACCCTTCTTCTCCGGGTGAACCACAGCTGCGCCATCGCGATCGTGAGGGTGATCACGAAGATCACGGTGCCGATGGCCGCGGCGTGGCCGAAGTCGTTGCGTACGAATCCGTTGCGGTACAGCCACGTGCCGAGCACGTGGGTCGAGTTGTCGGGTCCGCCGCTGGTCATCACCATGACCTCGTTGAACACCTGGAAGGCGCCCGACACGGTGACCAGGACCATGAGCCCGGTCATCTCCCGCACGAGCGGGAGCGTGACCCGGAAGAAGCGGCGGACGGGTCCTGCGCCGTCCAGGGCGGCCGCTTCGTGGAGCTCCGCGGGGATCCGCTGGATGGCGACGGCGAACAGCAGCGTCGAGTAGCCGAAGCCCTGCCACTGGCTCATCGCGATGACCGCCGTCATGGCGGTGCTCTCCTGGCCCAGCCAGGCGTGGTCGAACGTGCCGGGCGCGACCGCCTCCAGGACATGGTTGAGCAGGCCGAGGTTGGGCTCGTAGACGAAGTAGAAGAGCAGTCCCGCGACGGTCAGTGAGATCGCGGAGGGGATGAAGTAGATCGTCCGGAGGGCGCGCTGCCATCGCGTACTGCGGATGCTCTCGACGAGTGCGGCCAGCAGGAGGGCGCCGAAGACCTGGAAGACGATCGACAGCAGGGCGTACCAGAGGTTGTTGGTGAAGGAGGTCCAGAAGACCGGGTCGGCGAACAGGTCGCGGTAGTTGTCCAGGCCGACGAACTGCTGGCTGCCGCTGTAGATGTCCCAGGTCAGCGTGGAGTAACCGAAGTTCTGGATGAGCGGGAGGTAGACGAAGACCGCGAGCAGGACGAGGGCCGGCACGGTCCACGCGAGCCCGGCTGCTCTTCGGTACAGAGTGCGCACCGGATTGATTTCCCTTCAGCCCGCGCCGGTCACTTGGCGGAGTCGGAGGCCCGGCGCACGCTGTCCATGACCTGCTCGGGCGACTTGCTGCCGCTGATGAGGGCCTCGCCGCCGGCCAGCCACGCATCGGCGACCTCCGGCGCGGTGACCATGTCCAGCCAGCCGGCGAGCCGTGGGGCCTTGTTGACCAGGTCGATCCCCTCCTGGACGGCCTTGCTGGACGTCTGTGGCGTCACCGCGCCGACCACGGTGCTCGGCTGGCCGTAGGGCGGTGCGGACAGGGTTCTCGCGTGGGCGGTGCTCGTCACGAACTTCATGAAGTCGACGGCGAGAGCCGCGCGCGGCGACCGGGCGTTGACGAAGTAACCCTCGGGTGCTCCCTCGACGGCCTTCGGGTCCCCCTTGGCCTCGGCGGCGGCGGGCAGCGGGAAGATGCCCAGGTCTCCGGGCTTGAGAGTGCCGCCGGAGGTGGTGTTGTCGAACTCCAGGATCTCCTGGTAGTACATGGCGGCCTTGCCCTGCCCGAAGGCCTCCTGCGCCGAGGTGTAGAGGACGCCGTTGGTGCCGCGTCCGGTGTCGGTGCAGTCGGACACCAGGGTCTTGAACTGCTTGAGGGCGCTCGAGTAGCCCGGGTCGTCCCACGCGGCGGTCTTCGGCTCGTAGTCGGCCTCGCGGACGTCGGCCGGCACGTTGTGGGCGAAGAGCTGCTGGAGGTAGTGCAGGGCGGGCCAGCCGTCCTTGTTGCCGAAGGCGATGGGCTCGTAGCCGGCCTCACGCAGGTCCGGGCAGGCGGCGATCAGTTCTTCGAAGGTCTTCGGCACGTCGACGCCGGCCCTGTCGAAGGCCGACTTGTTGTAGCCCATGAACTTGCCGTTGTTGTACAGCGGGATGCCGTAGTGGCGGCCGTCGTGGGCGAACGCCGACAGCGCCGACTCACCGAAGGTCCTGCCCCACGCGGTGTCGGGGCCGATCACCTCGGTGAGGTCCGCCGCGCGGCCACCGCGGATGAAGTTCTCCGCCCACGTGCCCGTCCAGGTGAAGTAGACGTCGGGCAGGGCGTCCGACGCGGTGAGTGTCTTGGTCTTGTCCTTGATGCTCTGGTCGGTCTCCTGGATCAGCTCGACGTTCACCTTCGGGTGCTTGCGCTCGTACGCGGCGGCGAGGTCCTCGAAGTAGGGCTCCAGGGGCTCGCCCGCGAATTTGGTGAGGATGCTCAGGGTGCCGGAGTACTCCGGCTTCGCGGTCACGTCGGCCGCGGGCCCCTTCGCCGGTCCGGCGAAGCAGCCGGTGAGGACGAGTGCCGAGGCCCCGAGGAGTGCTGCGGACCGCGTCAGTGCACGTGCGCGCATGGGCGTCCTTTCGTCGTTGGGAGGGCCCGCCGAAGGCGCGGGCGCGTCGGATCCGCTGCGGGGTGTCCGGGGGGACGGCCGCTGGCGTGCGGCGACTGTACAGAGAATCTGATACCGGTACCAGAGCCGGAGCGAAGATCTTCTTCGGGAAGATGCGGGGGTGTGCCGCCACGTGACCGCTTCCCTCCGTTCGGATTGATGAAATAGCACTTCAGAGCCGACTTCCGACGAGGGTGCATGTCTGTGGACACCTCGCCGCTGTTGACGCCGTCGATGCGCTGTGTCAGCGTGTGGCCCGCGTGATACCGGTATCAGGTCGCTCAGCGCCGCCGGCCGCACCCGTTCTCGAAAGGACGCGAAGATGCTCGGATTCGACGAGCCGGAATTCCTCTCCCAGCTGGCGAGCACGGTGGCCCTGCGCCCCCGGATCGAGGAACTCGCCGACCGCCTCACGGACGACGGCTTCGACAACCTCTTCCTCGTCGGCGCTGGCGGCACCTACGCCCAGATGTGGCCGTACGAACAACTCGCCCGCCGCACCTCGACGCTGCCCGTCCACGCCGTCATCGCGGCGGAGCTGGTCACCGGGGCCGAGGCGACGCTCGGCGAGCGCTCGGTCGCCGTCTTCACCTCGGTGTCGGGCACCACCGAGGACAGCCTCCGGGCCATCGAGTACTGCAGGGCGAGGGGTGTTCGCACCGTCGGGTTCACGGGCTACGCCGAGTCCCCCGTGGCCCGAAGCGTGGACGTGGCCCTCGTCTCCGAGCCGAAGGCATGGCCCTTCGACCCGCAGATGCTGCTGCTCATGGGGCGGCTGCTCGCGCGCCGGGGCGAGTTCGAGAGGTACGACAAGCTCGCCGACGAACTCGCCGGACTGCCCGGCATCCTCCTCGACGTGGCACGGCAGGCCGAGCCGGGGGCCGCCGCCTTCGCCGAGGCCCACAAGGACACCGACTACCACTTCCTGGTCGGCGGCGGGAACCTGTGGGGATTCACCTACCTGTACTCCATGTGCATCCTCGAGGAGATGCAGTGGCTGCGCACCACCCGCGTGCACAGCGCCGAGTTCTTCCACGGCTCCCTGGAACTCCTCGAAGAGGGCACGAGCGTGCTCGTCTTCCAGGGAGAGGACGAGACCCGCGCCCTCACCGACCGGGTCGAGGCCTTCGCCAAGCGCATCTCCCGCGACGTGACCGTCTTCGACACCCGCGACTACCCGCTGCCCGGCATCAGCCCGGAGTTCCGCGGCCTGCTCGCACCGCTGGTGCTCGACACCGTCATGGGCCGGGTCAGCAAGCACCTGGAGCGGGTGCGCGGACACTCGCTCGACCTGCGCCGCTACTACCGCGTCATGGACTACTGAGACACGCGGCCGGCCGCTGCCGCACGGGGGAAGGACCCCGGCGGCAGCAGCCGGCGCGCCCCCGTGCGGCGTCCTCATCCCGTCCGGGGACTGCGGCGCACGACCGCCGTCTCGCTTCCGCACGCTCCGCAGTCCACAGCTCGCACCCGCCGCCCGGCACCGAGTCCGGTGCCGGGCGCCCGTCCGTGCCCCCGCCCCGTGGCGTGCCGGGCCAGCGCACAGGAGAACCCATGAGAGTCCTCGGCTTCGGCGACAACATCGTCGACCGGTTCGTCGACCGCGGCGTCGACTACCCGGGCGGCAACAGCGTGAACGTGGCCGTCTACGCCAGACGCCTCGGCCTGGAGGCCGCGTACCTCGGAGTGTTCGGCGACGACGCCCTCGGCCGCTTTCTGCGCGAGGCGGTCGCGGACACCGGGGTGGCCGTCGACCACTGCGCCGTGCGTGACGGCGAGAGCGGCGTGTCCACCCTCCGGGTCGACTCCGGCGACCGCGTCTTCCTCGGCTGGAACGGAGGCGGCGTCACCGTGCGCGAGCCGCTGGTCCTCGACAGCGGCCTGCTCGCCTACGTGTCCTCCTTCGACCTGGTGCACTCCAGCGTGTACTCGGGCAGCGAGGGCGAACTGCCCAAGCTCGCCGGGCTCGACACGCTCACGACCTTCGACCTGTCCAGCGAGGAGGAGTACCGCACGCCCGCCTACCTGGACCGGGTCTGCCCGTACGCCGACCTCGTGCTGCTGTCCTGCTCCCACCTGGACGAGACGGCCACCCACGACCTGCTGGCCGAGGCGGTGCGACGCGGCGCCGGACTCGCCCTCGCCACCCGAGGAGCCGAGGGCGCCGTCGCCCACGACGGCCGTACGACCGTGGCGGCGCCGGCCCGTCCCCTGGACGACGGGGCACCCCTCGTCGACACGATGGGCTGCGGTGACGCCTTCCTCGCCGGGTTCGTGGTGTCACTGCTGCGCGCGGGATGGCGCAGGCCCACCCCGCCCGACCGTCACCAGCTGGAACGCGCGCTGCACGACGGCGCGGACGCCGCCCACGACCAGTGCTTCACCGAGGCGGCATTCGGCCGCGGCAGGCCCACCGGCTGTGTCTAGCATGTGGACAGCCGTCGATCACGAGAAGCGAGGTACCGAGCGATGCCAGGAGAGCGGCCCCGCCCGTCGGCGCCCCCGACGATCTCCGAGGTGGCCGCGGAAGCCGGGGTCGGCCGGGCGACCGCCGCCCGCACGCTCGGCGGATACGGATACGTCAGCCCGGAGCTGAAGGAGCGGGTGCTCGCCGCGGCCGAGAAGCTCGGCTATCGAGCGAACGCGCTGGCCCGCAGCATGTCGACAGGGGTGACCCACACCCTCGGGGTCATCGTCGCGGACATCGGCAACCCGTTCTTCGCGGGTGTCGTACGTGGCATCTGCGACACCTCCCGCGCCCGCGGATTCGACACGCTGGTCGTCAGTACGTACGAGAGGCTCGACGAGGAGGTGGCGGCGGCCGACGTCCTCATCGACAAGCGCGTCGACGGCATGATCGTCGCGTCGGCGGCGGTCGACCACTCCTCGGTCGGCCACATCCGCACGGCCCTCGACCGCGGAATCCCGGTGGTCCTCGTCGACCGCGCGGTGCCCTCGCTCGATCTGGACGCCGTCGTCATCGACAACCGGGACGCGGCGCGCGAGGCGGTGGAGAAGCTCATCGCGGCCGGTCACCGACGTATCGGATTCGTCTGGGGCCCACCGGTGGACAAGGCTCCCGCGACCCGCCGGGAACTGATCGCCGCCGCGTCCCGCAATCTGTGGACCGACGGGGAGCGCCTGCGCGGATACCTGGACGCGCTCGACGACGCAGGCATCCCCTTCGACCCCGAACTGGTCATGGTCGGGCCGAAGGTCGAGAAGCGGGCGGCACGGGAGGTCGCCCGGATGCTCGACCTCCCGGACCGCGTCACCGCGCTGTTCTGCACCGAGACCGACGGCGTCACCGGTGCGCTGCGCGCCATCCGCGCACGGGAGTTGTCGTGCCCCGGTGACGTGTCCCTGATCGGGTTCGACGACAGCGCCTGGGCCGCGGTCATGGTGCCACCGCTGACCATGATCGAACAGCCGGTGCACCAGCTCGGGTCCACGGCCGCCGAGGTGCTGCTCGACGTCCTCGGGGGAGCCGAACCCCGCCGAGAGATGCACACCCTGCGCGCCCGCTTCGTGGACCGCTCGTCGGTGGCGGCGCCCTCCGGCCGGGCGTGAAGGCCGCACGCCGGCCTTGGTGGCGGGCCCGACGCCGGCAGCACGGGAACGGGCTGTTCGGCACCGTCATCGTCGAAGGCGGCGTCCAGGCGTCTGAGCGCTCGACGGCCTGGTCGACCGGGGCCCGGGGCCGGGCCCCGGTGCCCGGACGGCCGTTCCGTACGGGGCCGCCGGTTCCGGCCGGGGCCGACGCCGGTCAGCGGCGTGCGACACCGGTTCCGAACCGCTCCCTCAGGTACTCGTCGAACGTGCCCTTGCCGACCGCCCGCTCCGGGGCGAGGTGACCGCCTTCGCGGAAGGCGTCGTAGGCCGCGCCGCGCAGCGGGACCTTCACCACCGCACGGCGGCGGCCCGTGGCCCTCAGATACGCGCGGGCCAGGGAGTCGAACGTCCGGACCTCCGGACCGCCCATGTCGTCGACGCGGCCCGCCGGCGCGCCCTGGGCCAGCTCGGCCAGGCGGTCCGCGACCTCGGTGACGGAGACCGGCTGGTCCTTCACCCGGGCCGGCAGCAGCAGGACCGGCAGCCTGGCCATGCCCTGGAGGACCGTGAGCACCAGGTCGTGGAACTGGGTGGCGCGCAGCACCGTCCACCCCAGCCCTGACTCCTCGACCAGCCGCTCCACCGCCAGCTTGGACCTGTAGTAGCCGAACGGCACCCGGTCGACACCGACGATCGAGATGTACACGAAGTGTCCCACCCCGGCCCGCCGGACCGCCGCGATCAGGTTCCGTGCGGCCTTCTCATCGCCGCCGCGCGGTGACGTCGCGCAGTGCACGATCGTGTCCACGCCCGCGACGGCCTCGTCCAGCCCGCTCCCGCCCTCGCGCAGGTCGACGGCGTACGGCCGCGCGTGCCGGCTCAGCACCCGCACCTCGTGCCCGTCCGCCCGCAGCCGTTCGGCGACGTGCCGGCCGAGCGTGCCGGTACCGCCGGTCACCAGGATCGTGCTCATGCTGTTCCGTCCCTTCGGGCACCCGGCGCTCCCCGACGGAGCGCCCCGCGTCAACCAGGACGGACCGGCCACCGCCGGATGTGACGTCGGCCGTGCCGGCCGACGTCGTACGCCCTCCAGCTTCACCGGACACGCCGCCGGGCGCATCCGCGCGTGGTGAGGCCCGGCGGCGGGCAAGGGCCGTCGTCACCACCGCCGGGCCGGTCCTGCGAGGGGCGGCCGGCTCCCCGGCCCCGTCACGGAAGGTGGCTCGGACCCTAAGAGGACTAGACCACGACGTCAACAAGTGTGGACCAACTCACGGACCGTCAGGGAAAGGCCGTGGGAAAAAGTTGCCCCTCGCGCCACCCTCGGCGGTCTCCGTGTCACTTCCTGTGAGCCACTCCACACCTCCCGCCCGCATGGAGGGTGGCCGGTCGTGGCACACTGGCCCTGTACCAGTAGCAGCGCACTCCGGGGTCGGTGAAAGTCCGAACCGGCGGTTACAGTCCGCGACCCGGTCGCCTCCAGCGACCGGTTGACCAGGTGAAATTCCTGGACCGACGGTTAAAGTCCGGATGGGAGGCAGTGCGCGGCGGGCGGGCATCCATGCGCGTCGCCGTACCGGTTCGCCGTCGAGGTGAGCCCTGTCCGGTGCCGTCCCGGTGTCCTCGTCCGCGGTTTCTGTCGTCATCGACAGCCCCGGAGTCCGTGCCCGAAGAGGCAGGAGGACCCGGGAAGTGTTCACCGGAATCGTCGAAGAGCTGGGCGAGATCACCGCCGTCGAGACCCTCGACGACGCCTGTCGCTTCCGGCTGCGCGGCCCCGTCGTCACCGAAGGCGCGAAGCACGGCGACTCCATCGCCGTCAACGGTGTCTGCCTCACGGTCGTCGAGCACGAGGGCGACGAGTTCACCGCCGACGTCATGGCGGAGACCCTGAAGCGCTCCAGCCTCGGCGTCCTCGCCGTCGGTTCCCGCGTCAACCTCGAACGCCCCACGGCCGTCGGCTCCCGCCTCGGCGGCCACATCGTCCAGGGGCACGTCGACGGCACCGGCGAGATCCTCGGGCGCGAGCCGTCGGAGAACTGGGAGATCGTGAGGATCTCCCTCCCCGCCGGCCTCTCCCGCTACGTCGTGGAGAAGGGCTCCATCACCGTCGACGGCATCAGCCTCACCGTCGTCGACGCCGGGCCCGACTTCTTCACCGTCAGCCTCATCCCCACCACCCTCGCCCTGACCACGCTCGGCATCAAGCAGCCCGGCGACCCGGTCAACCTCGAGGTGGACGTCATCGCCAAGTACGTCGAGCGGATGCTCGGCGACCGCGCCACCGGTGAGGGGGCCTCCCGATGAGCTGGCTCAACTCCGAGGCCTTCACCCTCTTCGACCAGCACATCAAGTGGTCGGACATGATCGGCAACGTGGTCGGTCTGATCGCCCTCGCCCTCGGCTGGCGCCGCTCCCTCTGGACCTGGCCCGCCCAGTTCGTCTCCGGCCTGATCCTCTTCGCGGCCTTCACCACCGCCCACCTCTCGGGCAGCGCCGGCAAGCAGATCGTCGTCATGCTGGTCGCCGCCTGGGGCTTTCGGCAGTGGAACCGCGGCCGGCGGCAGGCGCAGGACGGCTCCGTCGCCGTGCGGTTCGCGACCTGGCGCGAGCGCGCCGCACTGCTCGGCGGCGCCGTCCTCGGCACGCTCGCCGTCGGCGGGCTGTTCACCGCCTACCCGTCCCTGTCCTGGGACCCCTGGCCGGACGCCTACATCTTCGTCGGCACCATCGTCGCCATGTACGCGCAGGCCCGCGGCATGGTCGAGTTCTGGTTCGCCTGGCTGCTCGTCGACCTCGTCGGCGTCCCCCTGAACTTCGCCAACGGCTTCGCCTTCTCCGGCTTCGTCTACGTCATCTACGGCGCGCTCGTCCTGTGGGGACTGCGCGACTGGTGGCTGCGCTCCCGCGAGGACGCGCGGCCCGCTCTGAAGGGAGCGCCGGCATGAGCGCGGCACCGATCCTGTACGGCACCGACGGCCCCGAGGACCTCGTGCTCGACCCGGTCGAGCAGGCCATTGCCGACATGGCGGCCGGCCGCCCGGTCGTGGTCGTCGACGACGCGGACCGCGAGAACGAGGGCGACCTCGTCATCGCCGCCGAGATGGCCACCCCCGAGATCGTCGCCTTCATGATGAGCGAGTGCCGCGGCCTGATCTGCGCCCCCATGGAGGGCGACGAACTGGACCGGCTGCGCCTCCCGCAGATGGTCGACGACAACACCGAGTCGATGAAGACCGCGTTCACCGTCTCCGTCGACGCCTCCGCCGCCCACGGAGTGAGCACCGGCATCTCCGCCGCCGACCGGGCCACCACGCTCCGGCTGCTGGCGAGCGGCACCGCCGAACCGTCGGACCTCGTCCGCCCCGGCCACATCTTCCCGCTGCGCGCCCGCTCCGGCGGCGTGCTGGTGCGCAACGGCCACACCGAGGCCGCCGTCGACCTCGCCCGCCTCGCCGGCCTGCGCCCGGCCGGCGCCATCGTCGAGATCGCCGGCGAGGACGGCACCATGCTCCGGCTGCCCGAGCTGATCCCGTTCGCCCGCAAGCACGGCCTGACGATCATCTCCATCGAGGACCTGATCGCCTACCGCCGCTCCGCCGAACCCACCGTCCGCCGCGAGGCCGAGGTCCGCCTGCCCACCTCCCACGGCGCCTTCACCGCGTACGGCTACCGCTCCACCGTCGACGGCGTCGAGCACGTCGCCCTCGTCCACGGCGACATCGGCGACGGCGAGGACGTCCTCGTCCGCGTCCACTCCGAATGCCTCACCGGCGACGTCTTCGGCTCCCGGCGCTGCGACTGCGGCCCCCAGCTCGACGCCTCCCTGGACCGCATCCAGGCCGAGGGCCGGGGCGTGGTCGTCTACCTGCGCGGCCACGAGGGACGCGGCATCGGCCTGATGTCCAAGCTGCGCGCCTACGAACTCCAGGAGCGCGGCCGGGACACCCTCGACGCCAACCTCGAACTCGGCCTGCCCGCCGACGCCCGCGACTACGGCGCCGGCGCGCAGATCCTCGCCGACCTCGGCGTCCGCCGCGTCCGCCTGATGACCAACAACCCCGACAAGGCCGACGCGCTCGCCCGCCACGGCATAGAGGTCACCGCCCGCGAGCCGATGCCCGTCACCGCGAGCGAGCACAACCTCCGCTACCTGCGCACCAAGCGGGACCGGATGGGCCACGACCTGCCCTGGCTGGACACGCCGACCGTGCCCGCCTGCGGCAACCAGTAACAGAACCACCGAGGAGAGACGTGAGCGGCAAGGGTGCACCGGAACTGTCCGTACGCGATGTGGGGGACCTGCGGGTCGCCGTCATCGCGGCGCAGTGGCACGAGAAGGTGATGGACGGACTGGTGGACGGCGCCCTGCGCGCCCTGCACGACCTCGGCATCGACGAGCCGACCCTGCTCCGGGTCCCCGGCAGCTGGGAACTCCCGGTCGTCGCCAAGGTCCTGGCCGGCCGCGGCTACGACGCGGTCGTCGCCCTCGGCGTCGTCATCCGGGGCGGCACGCCCCACTTCGACTACGTGTGCCAGGGCGTCACCCAGGGCCTCACCCAGGTCTCGGTCGACACCGGCGTCCCCGTCGGCTTCGGCCTGCTCACCTGTGACAACGAGGAGCAGGCCCTCGACCGCGCCGGACTGCCCGGCTCCAGCGAGGACAAGGGGCACGAGGCGGTCACCGCGGCGGTGGCGACCGCGGCGTGCTTGCGTTCGGTATCCGAACCCTGGCGGTGAGCAGTCCCCGTCACCGCGTAGGGTAAGGACCACCATGTCCAAGAAGACGTTCGAGGAGCTCTTCACCGAGCTCCAGCACAAGGCCGCCCACGGCGACCCCGCCACCTCCCGCACCGCCGAGCTGGTCGACAAGGGCGTCCATGCCATCGGCAAGAAGGTCGTCGAGGAGGCCGCCGAAGTCTGGATGGCCGCCGAGTACGAGGGCAAGGAGGCGGCCGCCGAGGAGATCTCGCAGCTGCTCTACCACGTCCAGGTGATGATGGTCGCCCGCGGCATCTCCCTCGACGACGTCTACGCCCACCTGTAAACCCTCTCGTTCCCGACACCACCCCTCCACACGAAGGAAGCCGACCTCATGCTGCGCATCGCCGTCCCCAACAAGGGTTCCCTGTCCGGCCCTGCGGCGGAGATGCTGCATGAGGCCGGCTACCGGCAGCGCCGCGAGTCCAAGGAACTGCGGATCGTCGACCCGGCGAACGAGGTCGAGTTCTTCTACCTCCGCCCGCGCGACATCGCCATCTACGTCGCCTCGGGGCAGCTCGACATCGGCATCACCGGCCGTGACCTGCTGATCGACTCCGGTGCCGAAGCCGAGGAGATCCTGCCCCTCGGCTTCGCCCGCTCCACCTTCCACTACGCCACCAAGCCGGGCACCATCGGCGGCCTGGCGGACCTGAAGGGCAAGACGGTCGCCACCTCGTACGAGGGCATCGTCGCGGGGCACCTCGCCGACAACGGCATCGACGCCTCCGTCGTCCACCTCGACGGCGCCGTGGAGACCGCCATCCAGCTCGGTGTCGCCCAGGTCATCGCGGACGTCGTCGAGACGGGCACCTCGCTGCGCAACGCGGGCCTGGAGGTCGTCGGCGAGCCGATCATGAAGTCCGAGGCCGTCGTCATCCTCCCCCGGGTTCGAACACACTCGCCCGGGGGGACCCCCACCACCGGCACGGACGGCGAGGAGCCCAAGGTGCGGCAGTTCCTGCGCCGTCTCCAGGGCGTCCTGGTCGCCCGGACGTACGTGATGATGGACTACGACTGCCGCGTCGAACAGCTCGAGAAGGCCGTCGCCCTCACCCCGGGCCTGGAGTCCCCCACCGTGTCCCCGCTGCACAACGAGGGCTGGGTCGCCGTCCGCGCGATGGTCCCGTCCAAGGAGGCGCAGCGGATCATGGACGACCTGTACGACATCGGCGCCCGCGCCATCCTCACCACGGCCATCCACGCCTGCCGCCTCTGACCGGACCCGGAGCACCACGATGTCGGACGCGACCGCGGGGCAGCCGCCCGCACTGCCCGTCACCTTCCGCCCGGGCCGCACCCGCGCGGTGCTGCTCACGGCCGCCGCCGCGCTCTTCCTGGTCATCACCCTGATCGCGCTGCTGCTGGACCAGCTCGGCCCGGGGGAGCGGATCAGCTTCGTGTTCACCGCCGCGCTGCTGGCCGGCGTGCTGTTCCTGCTGGCCCGGCCGAAGGTCGTCGCCGACGAGACGGGCGTCACCGTCGTCAACATCGTGAGCAGCCGCCGCCTGGAATGGGCGGAGGTCCTTCAGGTGAACCTCCGTCCCGGTGATCCCTGGGTCTTCCTCAACCTCAGTGACGGCACCAGCCTGCCCGCGCTCGGCATCCAGCCGGGCATCGCCAGACAGCGGGCCCTCGCCGACGCGCGGGCCCTGCGGGCGCTCGTCGAGGCCCGCTCCACGGCCGGGCCCGAGGCACCCCGGAGCTGACTCGGGGACGGCCCTCGGGGACGGTTCGGGGCCCGGCTCCGGGAAGCGCCGGGGACGTCCACCTGCCGCAGTCGCCCATGTCTTGATTAATCTGGTGTGCGGAGGCGCGACGACCGCGCCTCCGCCCCTGCCGCCCCGCCCGGTGCACAGGGGCTCCAGCTACCCGAGGAGTGACCCTCTCCGGCGATGGACGGATCGTCCTGCAGTACCTGCGCCGCCACCTGCCGACATAGCGCGGACCCGCCTCCCGAGGTCCGCGCGCATGCGGAGGCGGCGGCATCATGACCACCCCCTTGCTGCTCCTCGCAGCCGCTTTCCTGCTGATCCTGGCCAACGGATTCTTCGTGGCCGCCGAGTTCGGCCTGGTCACCGTCGAGCGACCGGACGCCGAACGGGCCGCCGCGGGCGGCGACCGGCGCGCGGGCCGGGTCGTCGAGTCGCTCCGGGAGCTCTCCTTCCAGCTCTCCGGCACCCAGCTCGGCATCACCATCACCTCCCTCGTCGTCGGCATGCTGGCGCAGCCGGCGCTCGCCGGACTGCTGCGCGGCCCCTTCACCGGCATCGGCATCCCCGGGGGCGCGGTCCCCGGTGTCTCCGTCGTCGTCGGCATGCTGCTGGCCTCCGCGGTCCAGATGGTGATCGGCGAACTCGTGCCGAAGAACTGGGCGGTCTCCCGCCCCCTGCAGGTCGCCCGCTTCGTGGCCGGCCCGCAGCACGCGTTCGCCCGGCTCTTCCGCCCCGTCATCGCCGGGCTGAACGCCGTGGCCAACCGGCTGGTGCGGGCCCTGGGCTTCGAGCCCGCCGAGGAACTGGCCTCCGCCCGCACCCCCGGCGAACTCGTCTCCCTGGCCCGGCACTCCGCCCGGGCCGGCGCCCTGGAGCAGGACACGGCGGACCTCTTCGTCCGCACCCTGTCCCTCGGCGAACTGACCGCACAGCACGTCATGACGCCGCGGGTGAAGGTCAGCGCCCTGCAGTCCTCGGCGACCGCCGAGGACGTGGTCAACCTGACCCGGGCCACCGGTCTGTCCCGCTTCCCCGTCTACCGGGAGCGGATCGACGAGATCGTCGGCATGGTGCACCTCAAGGACGCCCTCGCGGTCTCCGTGCCCGACCGGCTGCGCACCCCCGTGGGCCGCATCGCCCGACCGGCGCTGCTCGTCCCCGAGACCCTGCCCGTACGGCCGCTGCTCACCCGGCTGCGCAGCGAGCAGCCCATCGCGGTCGTCGTCGACGAGTACGGCGGCACGGCCGGCGTCGTCACGCTGGAGGACATCGTCGAGGAGATCGTCGGCGAGGTGCGCGACGAGCACGACGGACAGGACGTCCCCGAACTCGCCCCCGCCCCGCCCGAGGACGGCAACCCCGCCTGGGACGTCGACGGCGGTGTCCGGGTCGACACCCTGCTGCGCATAGGCCTGGAGGTGCCCGAGGGCCCGTACGAGACGGTGGCCGGACTGGTCGCCGATCTCCTCGGCCGGATCCCGGCCGTCGGCGACCGCGCGGAACTGCCCGGCTGGCGGCTGTCGGTACGCCGCGTCGGCCACTACCGCGCCGAACGCGTCCGCCTGGTCAGGACGGCCCCGCTGCCCCTGGTGGAGGTGGCCGGATGAGCGTCCTGCAACTCCTCTTCGCCGCGCTGCTCGTGCTCGCCAACGGCTTCTTCGTCGGTGCCGAGTTCGCGCTCGTCTCGGTCCGCCGCAGCCAGATCGAACCACTCGGCACCGCCCGCGCCCGCCAGGTGCTGTACGGCCTGGAGCACCTGCCGCAGATGATGGCGGCGGCCCAGTTCGGCATCACCGTCTGCTCGCTGACCCTGGGCGCCGTCGCCGAACCGACGGTCGCCCACCTGCTGGAGCCGGTCTTCGCGTGGATGCACCTGCCGCACGGCATGATCCACCCGCTCGGCTACGTCATCGCGCTCGCCGCGGTGGTCTTCTTCCACCTCGTCATCGGCGAGATGGTCCCGAAGAACCTGGCGATGGCGGCCCCCGGGAAGGCCGCGCTCTGGCTGAGCCCCGGCCTGGTCTGGTTCGCCCGTCTGTGCAAGCCGATCACGATCGCGCTCGGTGCCTGTGCCCAGGCCGTCCTGCGGCTCTTCCACGTCGAGCCGAAGGACGAGGTCGAGGCCGTCTTCACCAGCGAACAGCTCAACCGTCTTGTGGAGGACTCCGGCCAGGCGGGCCTCCTCGACCCCGAGGAGGCCGAACGCCTGGAGGACGCGCTGGAGCTGGGCTCCCGCCCGGTGACGGACGTTCTGCTGGACCGCGAGTCGCTGGTGACGGTCACGCCCGCGGTCACCCCGGGACGGATCGTGGAGCTCACCGCCCGTACCGGGTACTCCCGCTTCCCGGTGGCCGCGGACAGCGGCGCCTTCATGGGCTACCTGCACGTCAAGGACGTACTGGACCTGGAGGACTCCGACCGGGCCGTCCCGCAGCACCTCTGGCGCCCGATGACGACCCTCCGCCCCGAACTCCCCCTGGACGACGCCCTCACGGTGATGCGCCGCGCCGCGACCCACCTGGCCCAGGTCTCCGACGCCTCCGGCAGGACACTGGGCCTGGTGGCCCTGGAGGACGTCCTGGAACTGCTGGTGGGCGAGGTCAGGGACCCGGCCCACCGGGAGGTGACCCTGACCCACCCGAGACCGAGCGAGGAGCAGGAGGAAGCCCTGGCGTAGCTGCGGGCAGTCGTGCCTCCCCCGCTCATGGGGGGTCCCCCCGCTCGAGCGAAGTCGAGAGTGGGGGAGGAGTCGAGAGCGGGGGAGGGTGGGCGCTGGGGGTACCCCCTCCGGGGGAGGCACCCCGTAAGCGCGGGCAATCCGCCCCCCCTGCCGCCCCGACGCCGGTGCCTCACATCGGCGACGGGTCCGCCGGTCCCCTCCCCGACAGCACCTCCCCGTACGCCTGCATGAGGTCCGGCAACCGCAACGTGGCCAGGTCGTCCCGGGTCAACGCCCCCGGGTACACCGACAACCGCAGGTCCCGGTACGCACAGCTCTTCTCGTACAGGGTCCGCAGAAACCGCCCGTTCCCCAGCTCGTCGATCCACCCCTGGTCCACCACGTGCCCGGCGATCGACCGCAGCTCGTCCAGCGCCTCCTCGTCCCACACGTCCCCGTTCTCCTCCGCCAGCACCTCACCGATCGAGGTCAGCTCCAGCGGCCGGTACGAGGGAAAGTCCACCCGGGTGGTGAACCGCGACGACAGCCCCGGGTTCGCGGCCAGCAGCCGGTCCATCCCCTCCGGATACCCGGCGAGGATCACCACCAGGTGATCCCGGTTGTCCTCCGCACGCTTCAGCAGCACCTGAAGCGCCTCGTCCCCGTACGCGTCCCCCTTGCCGTAACCGGAGTTGGACAGCGCATACGCCTCGTCCACGAACAGCACCCCGCCCAGCGCGGAGTCGATCAGCTCGTTGGCCTTCACCGCGGTCTGCCCCAGGTACTCACCGACCAGGTCCGCCCGCTGGGCCTCCACCAGATGGTCACCACCGAGCAGCCCGAGGGCGTAGAACACCCGGCCGAGGATGCGGGCCACCGTGGTCTTGCCGGTCCCGGAGGGTCCGGAGAAGACGAAGTGGCGTTTCGGGGGCTGCACCGGCAGCCCCTGCCCGGCCCGCAGCCGTGCCATGTTCAGCTGCGCCGACAACGCCTTGACCTGCCGCTTCACCGGCTCCAGGCCCACCATGCGCTCCAGCTCGGCGAGCGCCTCCTCCAGTAACGCGGGGTCCGTGGGTCCGGTGGGCAGCGGTGACGCCCCGGCGCCCGCCCGCTCCCGTACGCCCGGAGCGGTGACCGCGGACAGCGGACCCGGCACGGGCTCGGGTTCGGACAGCCGCAGGTCACGCCCTTCGATGCCGAACAGGGGATCGAGCATGTCGGGACCGTCCACGACGTCCTGCCCGGCCCCGGTGAGCGTGATCGCGGCGAGATCGGCGGAGTCGTCGTACCCGTCGCCCTCGGCGATCGCGGCGAGCCGGGCGGAGGTGTCCATGAAGGCCGGATCGACCCGGTGCACGGCCCGGTACAGGGGGAGCGCGGCGGCGCTGCGGCCGGTCCCCTCGTGGGCGCGGGCCAGCCAGTAGCGCAGCTCCTTGCGCTGCGGCTGTTCACTGCGGCACCGCATCAGCGCCGCCGACAGCAGCGGTTCGGCCTGCCCGTACATCTCCAGTCGCACCCGCGCCATGCCGCCGAACAGACCGGCCTCGATGCCCAGCACCGGGTCCTCGACGAGGGAGTCCGTGTGCCGGACCAGCTGCTCCCAGTCCTTGACCAGGTAGGCACGGCAGGCGTGCAGGAAGCGGACCTGCGGATCGGTGTCCACCGGGGGCAGCCCGGCGAGCGCCCGGTCCAGCTCGGGGACGTGGCGCCCGTCCAGCCAGTGGGAGGCGTGCGCCAGCAGCAGATCACGGGGGCTCTCCAGCACCGGCTGCACCCACCAGCCCAGCCAGTACCAGGAGTTGAGGGTGCGGCGGTGCCGGGCGCGCTGCTCGCCGAAGCGCTCCCGGTGCCGGAACATCCTGAGCAGCGCGGTCGTCGTGTCGACGCGCAGCGCGTGCAGCCCCAGCCAGCCGTCGGCCATCCCCGGGTCGATCCGCACCGCGGCCCGGAACTCCTCCTCCGCCTGCGGGTAGGCGCCCATCGTGTAGGCGTCCACGCCCCGCAGCCAGGCGAGGTCGGCCGGGGCCGGCGGGTCCTGCGTGCCGAAGTCCATCACGTCCCCCACGAACCGTGCCCCCGTCGGTGTGCCGGCCGGTCCTCGCCCGTCGGCTCCCGTCGGTCGAACCGCTGTGCCGCGGACCGGAGTTGCAAGGTGCGCGAAGCAGCTTCCGTAGGTCGCACCGAGGGCATCGTACCTGCGGCGGCGTCGCGTCCGTAGGGTGCCGTACACGCCGAAGGGCGAGGTGGGAGGGGGCGCGCGGACCACGTGCGGTGACCCAGGGTGATCGTCATATGCCGCTGAGCGCCCGAAAAGCGTGAAGTGGGCAGAACGAAGCCCCCGGTCACGGGGGAACAACCGGGGGCTTCGCGTCTGCCGGCGGCTCCGAAGGGCCGCACATTGAGAACGTAAGACCTGTACGCGCCCCCGGTCAAGCCGAGTTGGGGTACTCCGGCAAGTTGTCCGGGACCACTCTTCACAGGTTCACCACACCGCGGGTGGCCCGTCACCGTGCGTGAGGGGAAGGGGGTGATTCACCCGCCCCGGCAGGCCCGGGAAGCAGCGTGTATCCCTTCGGCCGCTGCCGTACCAGAAGACCGGCGAAGGGCCGTGAGGGGTCGCCGGCGAAGTGCTCGAGCTCCGCGCGGATCCAGCCGTCCCAGAACTCCCGCTGCTCCGCTCCGTCGCGGGCCCGTCCCCGCGACCAGGACTCCTCCCGGGGGAGGTCCATCCACAGCAGCAGCGCCAGATGCGGGCGCAGGGCCCGGCGTCCCGCGCCGACGCCCTCCACGAGGATCACGGGGGCGGGCGGCAGGGGGCGGGGCGGTCCGAAGCGGCGGGTGAGCCAGTCGTAGGGGGAGTAGTGCGCGGTCTCGCCGCGGCCGAGCGGCTCGATCACCTGGCTCAGCAGCCGTCCGGTCCAGTCGAACGGTTCGGTGTGGCTGGCGATGTCGTCGAGCCGCAGCACCGGAGCGCCGCCCAGTGCCTCGGCCAGCCGTACGGCGAACGTCGACTTCCCCGAGCCGGCGTGCCCGTCGACACCGACGAGCCGGACCGGGCCGCACGAGGGGGCGAGCCGGCGGATGCGGGAGGCGAGATCGTGAAGGGCTGGTTCCCGGGTGCGGGAAGGGGGAGGGCTCACCGGAGCACTCTAGGCCCCGGACGGACGAGCCCCGGGCGCCCGGACGGAGAGGCCACCGGGCTCCCGGGCCCTGGGCCGGACGGGCCCACCGCGGCACCCGCCGCGGGGCGAGTCCCGTGCCGGCCGGGCGCGGTACGGCCGGGGTGCTGGCAGGATCCGCCCGGCTGCGTTCATAGTTGGCGCACACCCGCTCCACCCGGCCGGACGTACGCCGTCCGGCCGGCCGTGCCCCGGTCCCGTCCCGACTCCGACACCTTGGGGGTCTTCCACCCATGAGCAGAGCCGAACTGCCGTCCCGCAGATCCCTCCTGGCCGCGGCGGTCGTCGCCGCCGTCGCCGGGAGCGCGGCCCCGGCGTCCGCCGGCGTCCCGACCGGACGCGCCCCCGGCCCCGCCGGGCCCCGCCGGACCGCCGTCCGTCCCGTCGACAACCGCGCCTGGACCTCGTACACCGACTGGCGCGGTGGCACCGCCGACGGGACCCGCGCCGTCGCCGGCGCCCGCCCCGGCCTCGTGATCACGAAGCCCGCCGGCACCACGGACCACACCGACCCGCACACCGGCCGCACGACCGCCTGGGAGTACGCGACCTGGACCTCACCCGTGCACCGTCCCGGGGTCCCGGCGACGGAGGTCATCGCCTCCTGGAACGCGCACACCCCCGAGGGCACCTGGCTCCAGATCGAGCTGAAGGGCACGTACTCCGACGGCACGGACACCCCCTGGTACGTCATGGGCCGCTGGGCCGCCGGCGACCAGGACATCCGGCGCACCTCGGTGGACGACCAGGGTGACGGGAAGAGCACGGTCTGGACGGACACGCTCTCCGTGGACGACGCGGCCTCGGGTCTGCGCGTCGTCTCGTACCGGCTGCGGCTGACCCTCCACCGCCGCCCCGGCACCCGGCTCACCCCGACGGTGTGGCGGCTCGGCGCGATGGGCTCCGACATCCCCGACCGGTTCACCGTCCCCGCCTCGGAGCCCGGCCCGGCCGCGGAGCTGATCGTCCCGCGCTACTCGCAGGAGATCCACAAGGGCCGGTACCCGGAGTACGACAACGGCGGCGAGGCCTGGTGCAGCCCCACCTCCTCGCAGATGGTCATCGAGTACTGGGGTGGGCGGCTCACCGAGGAGCAGCTGTCCTGGGTCGATCCCTCCTACGCCGACCCGCAGGTCTGCCACGCGGCCCGGTATACGTACGACCATCAATACGCCGGCTGCGGCAACTGGCCGTTCAACGCCGCCTACGCGGCCACCTTCGAGGACCTCCAGGGCGTGGTCACCCGCCTCGGTTCCCTCACCGACCTGGAGACGCTGATCGCCGCGGGCATCCCGGTCATCACGTCGCAGTCGTTCCTGGAGGAGGAGCTGACCGGGGCGGGGTACGGCACCTCCGGGCACCTGATGACGGTGATCGGCTTCACCGCCGACGGCGACGTGATCGCCAACGACCCCGCCTCGGAGGACAACGAGGCCGTGCGCCGGGTCTACCGGCGGCGCGAGTGGGAGAACATCTGGCTGCGGACCAAGCGGTACAACGCCTCCGGGAGGGTCGTCTCCGGCACCGGAGGGGTCTGCTACCTCTACTTCCCGGCACGGCCGACCCCGCGGCAGCGCAAGGCGCTCGCGGCGGTGGGCGTGCGCTGAGCCGGTCCGGCCGGCGGGCCCCGGTCGCCCGGGGCCCGCTGTCGCGTGTGACCGACCTCTCGGCCGCGGAAGCCGTTCACGGTGGCAAGGTGGACGTCAGCCGCAGGGGGAGTCCACCGCACCACGGAGAGCAGCGAGAAGCCATGACCGCGAACACCGCCACCGTCACCCGCGCCCGCACCGGCGGCCCCCGGGAGGACGGCCCGAAGATCTTCGAGCACGCCATGGGATGGACCCTCGTCGTGGTCCTCGCGATGCTCGTGACCCAACTGGGACTGCTGTAACCCCGGGCCACGAGGATGCCGGTCCGGGCCTTCCGGACGACCTGACATACTGCGGCGGGACCTCCCACCGCCCGCAGGAAGACCTGGGTCGACATTGAACATCAGCCGGCAGTCCGCCGTACGCCCCGCGGCGCGCGGTACCGAGCGTTCGTCCGCGCGGCGGGCCGAACTCATCGCCATCGGGCGGAGGTTGTTCGCGGACACGTCGTACGACGCGCTCTCGATGGACGACATCGCACGCCAGGCGCAGGTCGCCAAGGGGCTGATCTACTACTACTTCCACTCCAAGCGCGGCTACTACCTGGCGATCATCGAGGACTCGGTGGCCGGCCTGGTCACCTTCGCCGCCGGCGGCGCCGGACTGCCGCCCGTGGAGCGGGTGCACCGCACCATCGACAGCTATCTGCGGTACGCCGAGCACAACCAGGCCGCCTACCGCGCGATCGTCAGCGGCGGTGTCGGCTTCGACACCGAGGTGCACGCGATCCGGGACGGGGTGCGCGAGGCCATCGTCGCGACCATCGCCGAGGGCGCCTACGGCCGTACGGACATCGCGCCGGTGGCGCGGATGGGGCTGCTGGCCTGGGTGTGCAGCGTGGAGGGCGCCGCGCTCGCCTGGATCGACCGCGGTGAACTGTCCCGCGAGACCATGAGCGAGCTGCTGCTGAAGACGCTCGGCGGAGCCATGCGCGCCATCGAGGAGCTCGACCCCGCGCACCCGGCCCCGGAGCCCGCCCGCCGCGACGCCTGAGACGGATCCCGGAGGACGTGCCCCCGGACCCTGCTGCTCCTTTCAGTGATCTCGGGGAGATGGCCGGGGTGTCATGACCGCACCGGTCGCCTTCCCGGCCGTGAAGGAGGCTCGGCGTTCCCGTCTCGTCGCGCTCTCCTCCGTGTGCACGTCCCGTTCGGCGGGCGCGCGGAAACTTCTTGGAGTGAGCGGTCGTTAACTAGTGACTGGGTGCGGCCGATCGGGCATACTCGCAGCGCACAGCCGCTGGTCAACAGCTTCCGAGACCCGGGAGTGCGAGCATCGGCCAGGCACCGATACGACCCCGGCGGAGCCGCCCCCACACAAGGCGCACGCCGATGTGCCCCAACAGGGAGGAGAGCGTCGCCATGCCCGACCGCGCCCCGCAGCCGGTGGACCGGCAACTGCCCACGGACGAGGCCCGGGACCTGATCTCGCTCGTCCGCGACATCGCGCAGCGCGAGGTCGCCCCGCAGGCGGCCGAGGAGGAGGACGCGGGACGCTTCCCCCGCGAACTGTTCACCCTGCTCTCCGAGTCCGGCCTGCTCGGCCTGCCCTACGACTCCGCGCACGGCGGCGGCGACCAGCCGTACGAGGTCTACCTCCAGGTCCTCGAAGAGCTCGCCGCGGCCCGCCTCACCGTCGGCCTCGGCGTCAGCGTGCACACCCTGGCCTGCTACGCGCTCGCCGCCTACGGCGCCAAGGAGCAGCAGGCCGAACACCTGCCCGCGATGCTCGGCGGCGGCCTGCTCGGCGCCTACTGCCTCTCCGAGCCCGCCTCGGGCTCCGACGCGGCCTCCCTGCACACCAGGGCGGTGCGCGACGGGGACGACTGGGTGATCAACGGCACCAAGGCGTGGATCACCCACGGTGGCATCGCCGACTTCTACACCGTCATGGCCCGTACCGGCGAGGAGGGCCCGCGGGGCATCACCGCCTTCCTGGTGCCCGGTGACGCCGGGGGACTGAGCGCCGCCGTGCCGGAGAAGAAGATGGGGATGAAGGGGTCACCGACCGCCCAGGTCCATCTCGACGGCGTCCGGGTCCCCGACGCGCGGCGGATCGGCGAGGAGGGGCAGGGCTTCGCGATCGCCCTGTCGGCGCTGGACGGCGGCCGGCTCGGCATCGCCGCCTGCGCGATCGGTCTGGCCCAGGCGGCGCTGGACGCGGCGGTCGGCCACGCGACCGAGCGGCGGCAGTTCGGCAAGCCGATCGCCGACTTCCAGGGACTGCGCTTCATGCTCGCCGACATGGCCACGCAGATCGAGGCGGGGCGCGCGCTGTATCTGGCGGCGGCCCGGCTGCGGGACGCGGGGCGGCCGTTCGTCAAGCAGGCCGCCATGGCCAAACTGCACTGCACCGACACGGCGATGCGGGTCACCACCGACGCCGTGCAGATCCTCGGCGGCTACGGCTACACCGCGGACTTCCCCGCCGAGCGCTACATGCGCGAGGCCAAGGTCCTGCAGATCGTCGAGGGCACCAACCAGATCCAGCGCATGGTCATCGCCCGCCACCTCGTGGGCCCGGAGACCCGCTGAGCGGGTCGGGCCCCCGCCAGGGCGCGGTGAGCCGGGTCCACTCCGGGTCCTGCCGCCCGGGCAGCGTGCGGCCCCGGTCGGCCCAGGTCCGCACGAGATCGCGGTAGATCGGCGGATCCGGGAGCCGGGGCGGCGCGGCCGCGTCCACGGGCGGCGGCACGAAGGCACGGCGTCGACGCCCGGTCGTCGAGTGCGTGGGGGTCGTCATGCCCGGGCAACGCGGGAGCGACCGGGCGGGTCACCGCCCCCCGGAATAGGGCGTGCGTTCGCGGCCGTCCCGCGCGGACGGGAGGCGGCGGACCGCGCCGCCCCCGTGCCGTCGTGCGCTCAGGCGGCGTGCCGCCGCATCGCCGGGACCCGGATCGGGCGCGAGCCCGGACCGCCGACGTGCGAGAAGGGCTGGGTGCGCCAGTCGAGTCCCTGGGGGAGCGTCAACAGCAGGGCGGTGTCCTGCTCCTGGGGAGTGACGGACTCGTCGGCCGGCCGCGCCTCGGAGGCCCGGCGGCCGGTGCCGGTGCAGACCGTGAGCCCGAACGGGTTCCACGGCGAGGCGCACAGCGCGTGCTCCGGCAGGACGTCCTCGTCCGCGAGCAGGGCGATGGGCTGCGCGCAGTCCGGGCAGACGACCCGGTACATCTCGAAGGTGTCGTAGGCGTCGAGTTCCTCGTCCGGGGCGTCGGGTTCGACGTACTCCGGATCGAGCTCGACGACCGGCTGCTGCCGCTTGGACGTGGTACGACCAAGGCGCTTAAGACTCTGCATTGGGTTCTCCCCCTCGGGCTGGGCCGTGAAGGCACTGCGGCCTCGACCACAGCAAGCACTTCCCGCCCCCCCTCCGGCGTAATCACGGGAACATCACGGAGACCGCTCGAAAGGTGTGGTGTTCGTCACATGTCATGTGCGGGTGTCCCGCGCGGGGGCTTTGTCCCCCCAGGACCGCGCGCGGCGGCTCCCGGCACATCACGAACCGGGCATGACCTGGGCGGCTCGGTGTCCGAGGGAATCGAGCGCCCTGTAGGTTCTTGCGCCATGGAGGAGCTGGACCGACAGATCGTGCAGCTGCTCGTCAAGGACGGGCGGATGAGCTACACAGACCTGGGCAAGGCCACGGGCCTGTCCACGTCGGCCGTGCACCAGCGGGTGCGCCGGCTGGAACAGCGCGGCGTCATCCGCGGTTATGCCGCGGTCGTCGACCCCGAGGCCGTCGGCCTGCCCATGACCGCCTTCATCTCGGTCAAACCCTTCGACCCCAGCGCCCCCGACGACATCGCGGACCGCCTCGCCGGCGTCCCCGAGATCGAGGCCTGCCACAGCGTCGCGGGCGACGAGAACTACATCCTGAAGGTGCGCGTGTCCACACCGCACGAACTGGAGGAACTGCTCGCCCGCGTGCGCTCGTTGGCAGGCGTCTCCACCCGCACGACGGTGGTCCTCTCCACACCGTACGAGTCCCGCCCGCCGCGCATCTGAACTCCGCGTACCGGGGGCCCGGGGCAGCGCCCCCAGGGAACGGGGAGGGGAAGGGGCGGCGGGGGCGGTCACGGGGGATCCCATGGGGCCGGCGACCCCGCCGGGGGCAACGACCGAGCCGAGGCCCGGGCGGGACGGCGTGCGGGCGGCGGACGGGCGCCGACGCCGACGCCCGGAGGGGGACCGTCGGGGGCGGCCCGGCCGCGGTGGGGCGGACCTGCGTGCGGGGCGGACCGGGCGACGCGCGAGACTGTGGGGCATGAGTGAACGCGCCGTCCCGTCCCGCACCGTCCTGCTCCGCCGCGGGGAGGTCCACAGCCCCGCCGACCCCTTCGCGACCGCGATGGTCGTCGAGCGCGGTCAGGTCGCCTGGGTGGGCTCCGAGGGGGCCGCCGACGCCTTCGCGGACGGGGTCGACGAGGTGGTCGACCTCGACGGCGCACTGGTCACCCCCGCGTTCACCGACGCGCACGTGCACACCACGGCCACGGGCCTCGCCCTCACCGGCCTCGACCTGTCCACCGCCCCCTCGCTCGAGGCCGCGCTGGCCCGTGTGCGGGAGTTCGCCGCCGCCCGCCCGGACGACCGGGTCCTCCTCGGTCACGGCTGGGACGCCGCCCGCTGGCCCGGCGGCCGTCCCCCGACCCGTGCCGAGCTTGACGAGGCCGCCGGGGACCGCCCCCTCTACCTGAGCCGGATCGACGTCCACTCCGCGGTCGTCACCACGGCGCTCCTCGACCTCGTCCCGGCCGTGGTCGCCCGCGAGGACCGCCCGCTCACCGGGGAGGCCCACCACGCGGTGCGCGCCGCCGCCCTGGCCGCCGTCACGCCGGGCCAGCGCACCGAGGCCCAGCGCGCCGCCCTCGCCCACGCGGCCTCCCTCGGCATCGGCACGGTCCACGAGTGCGGGGGACCGGAGATCTCCTCCGAGGAGGACTTCACCGGACTGCTGCGGCTCGCCGCCGAGGGGAGCGGTCCGCGCGTCGTCGGCTACTGGGCCGAACAGGACGTCGCCAAGGCGAGGGAGCTGGGCGCGATCGGCGCCGCGGGCGACCTGTTCGCCGACGGCGCCCTCGGTTCGCACACCGCGTGCCTGCACGAGCCGTACGCGGACGCCGGCCACACCGGCACCGCGCACCTGGACGCGGCCGCCGTCGCGGCCCACGTCGTCGCCTGCACCGAGGCCGGTCTCCAGGCCGGCTTCCACGCCATCGGCGACGCCGCCGTGAGCACCGTCGTCGACGGTGTGCGGGCCGCCGCCGCCACCCTCGGCCTCGCCCGCGTCCGCGCCGCCCGGCACCGCGTCGAGCATGCCGAGATGCTCACCCCCGAGACCGTCGCCGCCTTCGCCGAACTCGGTCTGACCGCCTCCGTCCAGCCCGCCTTCGACGCCCTGTGGGGCGGCGAGGACGGCATGTACGCGCGGCGCCTGGGACCGGAGCGGGCCCGCTCCCTGAACCCCTTCGCGGCGCTGCTGCGCGCCGGTGTCCCGCTCGCCTTCGGCTCCGACAGCCCGGTCACCCCGCTCGACCCCTGGGGCACGGTCCGGGCCGCCGCCTTCCACCGCACACCGGAGCACCGCGTCTCCGTGCGCGCCGCGTTCACCGCGCACACGCGCGGCGGCTGGCGGGCGGTCGGCCGCGACGACGCGGGCGTCCTGGTGCCCGGCGCACCCGCCGACTACGCCCTCTGGCGCACCGGTGAACTCGTCGTCCAGGCCCCCGACGACCGGGTGGCGCGCTGGTCCACCGACCCCCGCTCCGGCACCCCCGGCCTGCCCGACCTCGCCCCCGGCCGTGACCTGCCGGTCTGCCTGCGGACCGTGGTCGGCGGGCGCACGGTGTTCGTACGGCCGGGCGAGTGATCTACGAGGGCGGCGCGGTGACGATCATGCGCCGCGCCTCCGTCTCGCGACCTGCGCGTCCTCGCCGCTGACCAGGCGTTTGAACCACATCACGCAGGTCGGACGACTGTTGACAGGCGGCCGCGGGGGGCCGGTAGGTTCGGCCGGGTCCACCACCGGACGCCCGATCGGAGAACGTCCGGCCACTCGTGTCGGCGCCGCTGGGTCAGGGACGGTGTGCCGCACCGGGGCACCGCCACTGGGAGCCAGGCTCAGCGGCGGCGCGGTACCGAGGGACGTTCCGGCCGGCCGGGGAGGTGCGACCCCGGGTGGGGCCCGGGCGCTCAGTAGACAACGGCTTCAGGTCGATCCGCAGCCGGCGGGTCCCGGGCCGGCCCGAAGGGCACCGGGCCCCACCCGCTGTCGCTCCTCTCGCACACCCAAAAAGTGTGTTCCTACCCGATCTTCGGTAAACGACACCACCATATGAACGTCCTGTCACGTCGGCGCAGGCCGTGCCCACTATGGTGGGATCCTGCGCACAGGACATGAAGGGGCAGCAGTGAACGACGGCGACGGGACCCTCGCGGCAGGATCCCAGGGGAGGAACTTCGGCCCGCTCGGCACGGCTCTGGTGATCATCCCGACCTACAACGAGGCGGAGAACATCAAGGCGATCGTCGGCCGGGTGCGCGAGGCCGTTCCCGAGGCGCACGTCCTCGTGGCCGACGACAACAGCCCCGACGGCACGGGCAAGCTCGCCGACGAACTGGCCGCCGGGGACCACCACGTCCAGGTGCTGCACCGCAGGGGCAAGGAGGGCCTGGGCGCGGCCTATCTCGCGGGCTTCCGCTGGGGCATGGAGCACGGCTACGGCGTACTCGTCGAGATGGACGCCGACGGCTCCCACCAGCCCGAGGAACTGCCCCGTCTGCTGACCGCCCTCAAGGGCGCCGACCTGGTGCTCGGTTCGCGCTGGGTGCCCGGCGGCCGGGTGGTGAACTGGCCGAAGTCCCGCGAGTTCATCTCGCGCGGGGGCAGCCTCTACTCGCGCATGGCGCTCGATCTGCCCCTGCGTGACATCACCGGTGGTTTCCGCGCCTTCCGCCGCGAGACGCTGGAGGGCCTCGGCCTCGAGGAAGTGGCCTCCCAGGGGTACTGCTTCCAAGTCGACCTGGCCCGCCGCGCGGTGAAGGCCGGTTACCACGTCGTCGAGGTTCCCATCACCTTCGTCGAGCGCGAACTCGGCGACTCCAAGATGAGCCGCGACATCCTCGTCGAGGCGCTGTGGCGGGTCACGGCGTGGGGCGTGGGGGAGCGGGTCGGCAAGGTCCTCGGGCGCGGCGACGACAAGCAGCAGGCCGAGCCGGACGCCAAGCGGTCCGAGCCGGACGGCAAGCGGTCCGAGCCGGATGTCGAGCAGGCCGACCCCGACGCCAAGCGGTCCGAGCCGGATGTCGAGCAGGCCGACCCCGACGCCAAGCGGTCCGAGCCGTAGGCGTACGACCGCCCGTTCGCCCCGGTGCGCCCGCTTATCCCGTGCTGAGCAGGTCCCAGGCACACTGGGAGCATGACGACTGGCGCTCAGACCCCGTATCCCGCCCGGCCCCGGCGCTCCCGGCTGCGCACCTTCCTGCCGCTGGGTGTCGCCGCATGGCTCGTGCTGGAGATCTGGCTGCTCACCATGGTCGCCGGGGCGTCGAACGGACTGGTGGTCTTTTTGGTCCTGGTGGCCGGCCTGGTCCTCGGCTCGGTCGTCATCAAGCGGGCCGGCCGGCGGGCCTTCAAGAACCTGACCGAGACGCTGCAACAGCAGCAGGGCGGGGTGCTGTCCGAAGCCCGGCCGAACAGCGAGGGCAACGGCCTGACGATGCTGGGCGGCCTGCTGCTGATCATCCCCGGTGTGATCTCGGACGCGGCGGGGCTGCTCCTGCTGGTGCCGCCGGTGCAGAAGGCCGTGAGCCGTTACGCCGAGCGCACCTTCGACCGCAAGCTCCGCGAGGCCGCGCGGGGCTCTCTCGGGGACGCCTTCCAGCAGGCCCGTATCCACCGGCCCGACGGCAAGGTCGTCCAGGGCGAGGTCGTCCGGGACGAGTCCGGAAGCGCTCCGGAGGACACTCCACAGGGACCGCGCCCGCCGCTCACCCGCTGAGGGCGGCCGGCCCCCACGCGCGCACAGGACCGCGGGCGCCGTACGCGATGTACGGCGCCCGCGGTCCTGTACCGCTGTGCGTGTGTGGCTCCGCCCAGGTTCCCCGCGGGATCAGGCCGACTTCCGGCTGTCCCTGGGGTGAACCGCGATGTTCATCGCACCGGAGCGCAGAACGGCGAGACGCTCCTCGAGGACCTCTTCGAGTTCCTCTCGGGTTCGCCGCTCCATCAACATGTCCCAATGCGTACGCGCGGGCTTGGCCTTCTTCTCCTCGGGGCCGTCGCCGTCCACCAGGAGTGCCTGGGCACCGCAGACCTTGCACTCCCACTCCGGCGGGATCTCCGCCTCGACCGAGAAGGGCATCTCGAAGCGGTGCCCCTTCTCGCATGCGTACTCCACGGCCTGGCGCGGGGCCAGGTCGATGCCGCGGTCCGTCTCGTAGCTGGTCACCACGAGGCGCGTGCCGCGAAGAGCTCGCTCACTCATGAATCGTGCCTCCCGGGCTTGTCGCCCACAGGACAGGTGTCGCTGTCGTCGTCATCCGGTCAACGTCCGGTCGGCGGTAAAGATTCCCGTCCGGAGCCCCGATCCGGGTCATGCGTCGCCGTCGTGGCCGCGGCCTTGTCAACCAGTGCAGTACCCCCCGGCGTCCGGTTTGTCACATCCATAAGGAGATACGACTCAGCGTTCGGCATCTTTGACGCGCAGTAACGGTACGCCTGGCAGGCCAAACGCGTACACTACAGCCCTTTCGCGCCGAGTGCTAAATCCTTTCGGGAACCGGGTTGCCCGCTTCGGTGATCGCCCGCCGTACCGGAACCCGCGCGAGCAGCACGAATCCCAGGACGAAGAAGCCCACCAGGGAGATGATCGCGTCCCGGTAGCTGCCCGTCAGCTGGTAGGTGAGGCCGAACAGCAGCGGCCCGAGCCAGCTCGTCCCGCGGTCGCTCACCTCGTACGCGGAGAAGTACTCGGCCTCCTTGCCGGGCGGCACGAGATGGGAGAAGAGCGAGCGGGACAGCGCCTGGCTGCCGCCGAGGACCAGACCGATGCCGGCCGCCAGCACGAAGAACCACACGGGGGCCCCGGCGGGCAGGAAGTACCCGGCGGCCAGGGTGAGGGTCCAGGCGACCAGGGAGCCGAGGATCGCGCGCTTCGCGCCGTACCGCCGGGCCAGCAGGCCCAGCGCCAGCGCGCCCGCCACCGCCAGCACCTGGACCAGCAGCACGGCCACGATGAGCGTCGACTGTCCGAGCCCCAGTTCCTTCGAGCCGTACACCGAGGCCTGGGTGATCACCGTCTGGATGCCGTCGTTGTAGACGAGGTACGCCAGCAGGAACGCCAGCGTCAGCGGGTGCCGGCGCATGTCGCGGACGGTCGCCGCGAGCTGCCGGAAGCCCGGCAGGGCCGCCTCCCGCGCGGGGGCACGGCGGTCGCGCAGCCGGCGCAGCGGGACCAGCGCGAAGGCGCCCCACCACAGGCCGGCCGACGCCAGGCAGATGCGCACCGCCATGCCCTCGGAGACGCCGAAGCCGTCGTGGCCGGTGTAGAGGACGAGGTTCGCGACGAGGACCAGGGACCCGGCCGCGTATCCGAAGGCCCATCCGCGCGAGGAGACCGCGTCGCGTTCCCCGGGCGGGGCGATCTGCGGGAGGTAGGAGTTGTAGAGCATCATCGCGACCGACTGCGCCGCGTTCGCCACCACCAGCAGCGCGCCGCCGAGGAGATAGCGCTCGCCGTCCAGGAAGAACATGCCCGCGGTGGCCGCGGCCCCGGTGTAGGCGGCGGCCGCGAGCAGCGGCTTCTTGCGGCCGGTGCGGTCGGCGGCGGCGCCCACCAGCGGCATCACCAGCACGGCCACGATCACCGACAGGGAGACCGCGTAGGCGAAGAAGGACCCCGCGCGCACCGGTATGCCCAGCGGGTGGACGAACCCGTCCGCGTCCGCCGCCGACTCGGCGACCGACGTCAGGTAGGGGCCGAGGAACACGGTGAGCACGCTCGTGGAGTACACGGAGCACGCCCAGTCGTAGAAGTACCAGCCGCGCTGCTCGCGCCGCCGGTCGGCGGCCTCGTCCGGCGCCGGTGACCGCACGGTGTCGGTGTCCACCCGTGCCCTCGCTTCCCCGTGAGCGCGCGGAGGCGGTCGGGCACGGGGTCTCAGACCCAGGTGCCGCGGTCCTCCATGACCTTGCGCAGTGTGCCGATGTGATCGGTCATGATGCCATCCACCCCGAGGTCCAGGAGCCGGTGCATCCGTTCGGCCTCGTTGACCGTCCACACGTGCACCTGCAGCCCGTGCGCGTGGGCGGCCCGCACGAACCGGTGGTCGACCACCTGGATGCCCGACTGCTGTTCGGGGACCTGGGCGGCGACGGCCGACCGGCGCACCGCGGCCGGCAGTCCCCAGGACCGCAGCCGCAGGTTCAGCACGCCCCGGGTGCCGTAGGAGGTGGCCAGCCGCGGGCCGGCCAGCCGCTGCGCCCGCACCACCCGGGCCTCCGAGAACGAGCCGAGGCAGATCCGGTCCCAGGAGTCGGTACGCCCGACCAGGTCCAGGAACGGCAGGAGGGCCGGTTCGGCCTTCACGTCGACGTTCCAGCGCACCTCGGGGAAGGTCTCCAGAAGCTCCTCGAACAGGGGGACCGGCTCCTCGCCCGCCACGCGCGCGTGCGCCACGTCCCGCCACGGCAGGTCGGCGATCCGGCCCGCGCCGTCCGTCACCCGGTCGAGGGTCGCGTCGTGGAAGGCGACGAGCCGGCCGTCGCGCGTGGCGTGGACGTCGGTCTCGAGGTACCGGTAGCCCGCCTCGACGGCGCACCGGAACTGCCGGACGGTGTTCTCCAGGCCGTCCGCCGCCCCGCCCCGGTGGGCGAAGGCGATCGGGCCGGGGTGATCGAGGTAGGGATGGCGTATCCGCGGGGTCACGGACGCAGTATCGCGCGCCGTGGTTGATGTGCGGCGACGACCGTGCTGCCGTCGGATGCCGGGGGGACGGCGAAGACCCGGAGGAACAGCTGGGCGAGCGGGCCGATCGTCACCGCGTACAGCAAGGTGCCGACGCCCACCGTGCCGCCGAGGACGAAGCCGGTGACGACGACGGTGACCTCGATGGCCGTGCGGACCAGACGGACCGACACCCCGGTGCGCCGGTGCAGGCCCGTCATCAGTCCGTCGCGCGGACCCGGGCCGAAGCGCGCCGCGATGTACAGTCCGGTCGCCGCACCGTTGAGCACGACGCCCGCCGCCATCAGCGGTACGCGTACGGCCACGGCGTGCGCGTCGGGGACCACGGCCAGGGCCGCGTCCATCGCCGCGCCGATCACCAGCACGTTGGAGACGGTGCCCAGGCCCGGCCGCTGGCGCAGCGGGATCCACAGCAGCAGCACCGCCGCGCCCACCAGGGTGAGCACCACGCCCATCGACAGCCCCGTCCGCTCGGACAGGCCCTGGTGCAGCACGTTCCACGGTTCGAGGCCGAGCCCCGACCGCACCAGCAGCGCCGAACTCGCGCCGTACAGCGCCAGCCCCGCGTACAGCTGGAACAGCCGCCGTGCGAGATGCCCGTGCCGGGACGAGTACCTGGCCAAAACGTGCCCCCCTGTGGTGGAAGTGGACCGACGCATGACACCCTGTGGCTTGGCCGGTGATGTCATCCATGGCCAATCCGGGGAAGGTGGACTGATTCTCATGGCGCAGTGGACCTCCGCAGTGGGGGCGGCGCAGCTCGCCCGGCTGCTCACCTCCCAGCAGGACCGCCCGGCCGGTCCCGGGACCCGCCGCCCGCCCGCCTACCGCGCGCTCGCCGACGGCGTCCGCCTGCTGGTGCTGGAAGGACGCGTACCGGTGGCCGCGCGGCTGCCCGCCGAGCGGGAGCTGGCCCTCGCGCTCTCCGTCAGCCGCACCACTGTCGCCGCCGCCTACGAGGCGCTGCGCACCGAGGGGTTCCTGGAGTCACGGCGCGGCGCGGGCAGCTGGACCGCGGTCCCGGCCGGCAACCCGGTGCCCGCGCGGGGACTGGAACCGCTGCCGCCCGAGGCCCTCGGCTCGGTGATCGACCTCGGCTGCGCCGCGCTGCCCGCGCCCGAGCCCTGGCTCACCCGGGCCGTCCGGGGCGCGCTGGAGGAGCTCCCGCCGTACGCGCACACCCATGGCGACTATCCCGCCGGGCTGCCCGCACTGCGCTCGATGATCGCGGACCGCTACACCGCGCGGGGCATCCCGACCATGCCCGAGCAGATCATGGTGACGACCGGCGCCATGGGCGCCATCGACGCCATCTGTCACCTCTTCGGGGGACGCGGCGAGCGCATCGCCGTCGAGTCGCCGTCCTACGCCAACATCCTCCAGCTGATGCGGGAGGCCGGCGCCCGGCTCGTCCCCGTCGTCATGGCCGAGGGGCTGACCGGCTGGGACATGGACCGCTGGCGCCAGGTGCTGCGCGAGGCGGCACCCCGTATCGCGTACGTCGTCGCCGACTTCCACAACCCGACCGGCGCGCTCGCCGACGAGGACCAGCGCCGCCGCCTGGTCGACGCGGCGCGCTCCGCGGGCACGGTGCTGGTCGCCGACGAGACGATGAGCGAGCTGTGGCTCGACGCGGACGTGGAGATGCCGCGCCCGGTGTGCGCCTTCGACCCGGCCGGGTCCGCGGTGATCACGGTCGGCTCGGCGAGCAAGGCCTTCTGGGCGGGCATGCGCATCGGCTGGGTCCGCGCGGCCCCCGATGTGATCCGCAGCCTCGTCGCCGCGCGCGCGTACGCCGATCTGGGCACCCCCGTGCTGGAACAGCTCGCCGTGAACTGGCTGTTCGGCACCGGTGGCTGGGAAGAGGCGGTGGAGGTGCGGCGCGCCCAGGCCCGGCGGAACCGGGACGAGCTGGTGACCGCGGTACGGCGGGAGCTGCCCGACTGGGAGTTCGAGGTACCGCGGGGCGGGCTCACGCTGTGGGTGCGCACCGGCGGCCTCTCCGGCTCGCGCCTGGCCGAGGCGGGCGAACGGGTCGGCGTACGGGTGCCGTCCGGCCCCCGCTTCGGCGTCGACGGAGCGTTCGAGGGCTACGTGCGGCTGCCCTTCACGGTGGGCGGCGCGGTGGCGGAGGAGGCGGCGGCACGCCTGGCCGCAGCGGCCCGCGTCGTCGAGACCGGCGGCACGTCCGGCGCGGAGACCCCCCGCACGTTCGTGGCGTGACCAGGGTGCCGGCGCCGGTTCGGCCCTGGGCGCCGGCGGTCGGCCAGGTGGTGGGTCAGGTGGTGGGTCAGGTGGTGGGCTCCGCCACCGCCGCCTCGGCGCCGACGGCTTCGGAGGGCGCCCCGGCCGGCTCTCCGGTCCCGGCGCCGGCCGCCGTCGCGGCCACCTTCTCCCCCCTCGTCTTGTCGAGGCGCACGGCCTCCGCCACCCCCGCCCCCAGCCGCTCCGGCTCCTCGTCCGCGGGTGTCGTCCGGGGCGGCAGCAGGTCGAGCACCGCCTGCCGCTCCGCGTCGCTGGTCGCGTCGTCGTACGGGTCCGGCGTCGCCGGAACCTGGAGACGGTGCACCGGTCCCGAGCCCAGCCGGGCGTACCCGCGCCCCGGCGGGACCCGGTCGACCGGCGTGGTGTGCGGCGGCGCCCCCAGGACGGCCCCCAGCTGCTCCGCCGTCGCGGGCCCGAGGACGACACGCGCGCGCGTGTGCTGCCGTACCGGATCGCTGAGGCCCTCCAGGCCGTCGAACTGCTCGGCGACGACCACGGTGACGTTCGCCGGGCGGCCGTGCCGCAGCGGAACCTGGAGCAGCGACTGGGGATCCTCGCGGCCGTCCGCGGCGGCCAGGTGCGTGAACGTGCTCGGCCTGTCCAGCAGCAGCCACAGGGGACGCCTGGTGTCCTCGGGCGGCGGGTCGCCCGCCTGGTGCGCGCGGTTGGCCGCGACCAGCCGGCGCTCCGTCTCGTGCGCGGCCCACTCCAGGCTCGTCAGCGCCCCCGTCAGCGCGCACTCCACGGCGAGCACGCCGTCCCGGCCGGTCAGGCAGGCGTACTCCCCGGTGCCGCCCCCGTCGACGATCACCACGTCGCCGTGGTGGAGGGCCTGCAGGGCGATCGAGCGCAGCAGCGTCGAGGTGCCGCTGCCCGGCTGGCCGACCACGAGCAGATGGGGCTCGGTGGAACGGATGCCGGTGCGCCAGACGACGGGCGGGACATCACGCTGTCCCTCGCCGTGGACGCCGTGGGTGAGCGGCAGCGTCCGCTGCACCCCCGTGGGGTCGGTGAAGCCGAGGACCGTCTCACCGGGGGCCGTGACGAAGGGCTGGGCGGTGATGTCGGTGGGCAGGGGGGCGAGGACGCGGACCGTGAGCTGGTTGGCCTCCTCGTCCCACGTGAAGTGGTATTCGCGGCCGCGTCCCGACTTCGCGCCGAGCAGGTGCTCGATCCGTGCCCGTGACTCCGGCTCGCCGTCGGTGAAGTAGGCGGGATAGCCGATCACCAGGTGCGTGACCCGGCCGGTGGAGTCGAACTCGTACTCGGAGAAGACCTTCCCCCAGTCGCCGCCGTGGGCGTAGAGCGGTTCGGGGTCCTCGGCGGCGGAGAAGTACGGCACCAGGGCCTCGTAGAGCGACGTCAGGCGCTGGAGCTGTGACGCGTCGGGTCCGGCGGGCGCCGACGGGGCGCGGTCCCGGCCCTGCCAGGCCGCCGTGGCCATCAGGGTGATGACGGCGAGCAGCGGACCGTACGGCGCGAGCGCCACGACCAGCAGGACCGACGTGATCAGGAAGAGCAGCGCGCCGCGCCGGTCCCTGGGCGTGTCGGCCCACCTGCGCCGCCCGGCCGAGGCCAGCCGGCGCAGACCGCGCGTGATGGTGATCAGCGGGTGGAGGACGTCGGTGGCGCTGTCGGCCGCTGTCCTGGCCAGCTCCCGGCTCCGGGCGAGCTGTGCGCCGCCGTTGCTCAGAATGCGGGGGAGTGGGCGCCGGGCCACTGCTGTCTCCAGAGGGTGCGTACGGGTGGGCGGTGCGGTGCCGGGCGGATCAGAACTTGAATCCGCCCAGGAGGCCGGCCAGGCTCTCGCCGCCCGCCTTGATGCTGGGTGCGATGGCCGTACTGGCCAGATAGAAGCCGAAGAGCATGGCCACCAGGGCGTGCGACGCCTTCAGCCCGTCCTTGCGGAAGAAGATGAAGACGACGATGCCGAGCAGTACCACGCATGAGATCGAGATGATCATGTGAGTTCTCCTGGTTCGCGGGGACAGTCACCATGAGTACTTCCAGGCTCACAGAATGTATCTATACGATAAAAGGTGCAACTGGGTCGATTCTCGTCTTTTAACCCGCATGGGTCTGCCGTGATCATTGCCTCGGGCGTGACGGGTCATGTGTCCGGCGAGCCAGTACCCTGGCGATTCACCCGTACGGCTCTGCACCGCTCGCAGACGTACGTCCTGTCCCCGATGCGTGAAGCACGTGCAGTGAGAGGCGGTCCGGCGATGACTGAAGCCCCCGACCCCGAGGTCGTGGAGCTGGCGACCAAGATCTTCGACCTGGCCCGGCGCGGCCGGACCGGGGAGCTCGTGGCCTACGTCGACGCGGGCGTGCCGGCCGACCTCACCAACGACCGGGGCGACTCCCTGGTGATGCTCGCCGCGTACCACGGTCACGCCGAGGCGGTGCGCGCGCTGCTGGAGCGCGGCGCCGACGCCGACCGCGTCAACGACCGGGGCCAGACACCACTCGCGGGAGCGGTCTTCAAGGGTGAGGCCGAGGTGATCCAGGCCCTCCTGAAGGGGGGCGCGGACCCGTCCGCGGGCACCCCCTCGGCCGTCGACACGGCCCGGATGTTCGGCCGCACGGAACTGCTCGATCTGTTCGGCGAGCGCTGAGCGAAACGCTCTGACCAGCGACGACACGGAAAACGGGGGAGGCGGTACAGGGCCGCCGAAATTTCGGTCGCGGTAGATGTGACCGCCGGGTCATCATGACGACGTGATTCACGGACGCGATGGCTGGGCAGGTGTTGCCGCACCGCGCGGGCCGTGATGCGGTCCGCATGGGCCACCGACGAGAGGCAGAGGGAAATGGTCTACAGCAAGCAGGAAACGGCGGGCGCACCGACGTGTTGTCACGCGGCCAGGTAATGCACGTCCCCGGTTGCGTCGACGCTTGATGTGAGGCTGTTTCCCATGTTCGATCCGGTCATAGCGCCCAGCGGTACGCTGCTCGGCCTGCTCCAGCGGGGCCGTGGCGACGGCACGCTGCACGCGCTCACCGCCCCGCGCTCCGAAGCGCTCGCGGCGCTGAACCACTGTGTGCTGCGCGACCCGCGCCACGACTGGCAGGTGGAGAACCGCTCCCTCTACTACGCCCGCCTCTACCTCGACCTGCACGGCGAACTGGACGCGATCGAGGCCCATCTCCTCGATCCCGAGGACGTCCTCGACACCGACGAGTCCCGCACCGGACTCGCCCTCTCGGTCCTCGGGCACCTCGCCTCCTACGGCAGGCGGGACGCCCTCGACCTGCTGCGCAGGTACGCCGCCCACGGCACCAACTGGGCCTGGGCCCTGGACGAGCTGGCCCTCCGGGACGACGACGCGGGCCTGCGCGCCCTCGCCGCCCCGGTCCTCGCGCGGTTCGCCACCGACGCCGAGGGCGAGGCGGAGCTCGCCGCCACCGTCCGTGACGCCTTCGAACCACGGCCCTGGCGCCTGTGGGCCGACGATCCCCGCGAGTCCGTCGCCAGGCGCGTGCGCGCCGCCCGGGAGGCCGGGTCCTTCGACCGCTGGCAGCGGCAGATGCGCCCCACCGGGCCCCGTCCCGGCTGGAGCGTGCGGGCGGTCTTCGAGTGGGCGCAGCAGGGTGTCGAGCGCGGCGCCGCGCTCCATGTGCCGGCCGCCCGCTGCCTCACCGCCGTGGCGGGCCCCGAGGACCGGCCCGAGATCGTCCGGGCCGCCCGGGACGGCGCCGAGGGAGCCCGGTGCACCGCCCTGCGGTATCTCGCCGACGGCAACGACCCCGACGCCCTCGGCCTGATCGAGGGCGCCGTGGCCACCGGCTCGACGGCCGTCGTGGAGGCCGCCGTCGACGCCTTCGAACGCATGCGCAGTCTCGCCGCCGTCGACCGGGCGCGCGGCTGGGCCCGCCGGCCCGATCCGCTGGGCGCCGCCGCCGGCCGTGTCCTCGCCTGCCGGGGCGGCGTCCAGGACCGTGACCTGGTCCTCGCGGCGCTGAGGGAGGCGGTACGGGGCGAGGGCCCCGACGCGCCGACCCTGTGGACCCTCGTCGACGGCGCCGGACGCCTGGGCATCGCCTGCGCCGCCCCCGTGCTCCGCCACGTCTACCGCGAGACCGCCTCGTCCCATCTGCGGGGCCGTGCCGCCCGTGCCCTCGCCGTGACCGACCCCTCCTACGGCACCGGCTTCGCCGTCGAGTGCCTGTGGGACTGCGAGGAGTCCACCCGCGAGATCGCCGCCCGGCACGCCGAGACCGGGGACGCCCGGGTCGTCGAGCGCCTGCGCCGGCTCGCCGCGGACCCGGCCGAGGAGGCCGAGGTGCAGACCGCCGTACGCAGCCGGATCGGTCCCGAGGAGCCCGCCGTGTGACCCCTTCCGCGCGGGCGGTGCGAACGGCGGACGCCCCGCGGGCCGGGTGCGGGTGGATGCCGTCCGGCCCGCACGGGTGGGGGAGGCAACGCTCATGGCGCGTTCCCCGCCAGGAAAGATCCACTTTGACGTGACCACGTCCGGCGCGGCGACAACACCGGTATGCGTGTCGTCATCGTGACCGAGTCCTTTCCCCCCGATGTGAACGGCGTGGCCCACTGCGCGCTCCAGACCGCCCGACACCTCGTCGACCGCGGTCACGCCCCCCTCGTCGTCGCCCCCGCCGTCGCGGCCGGCGATCCCGACGGCGGGGCGCCCTGCCCCGTCGTCCGCGTCCCCTCCTTCCCGCTGCCCGGCTACCCCCAGGTCCGCGTCGCCCTGCCCAGCCGGCGCCCGGCCGCCGCGATCGCCGGGCACCGGGCCGACGTCGTCCACCTGGCCGGCCCCTTCGTCCTCGGCGTGCGCGGCATGGCGGCCGCCGCCCGCCTGGGTCTGCCCGCCGTCGCCGTCTACCAGACCGACCTCGCCGGATACGCCCGTACGTACATGGGCGCCGGCGAGGCGGCGGCCTGGCGGCGCATCCGCTCCGTGCACACGGCCGCCGACCTCACCCTGGCCCCGTCCGGCGCCGCCCTGCGGGACCTCCGGGCGCACGGCGTGCCCCGGGTCCGGCTGTGGCCGCGCGGCGTGGACACCGCCCGCTTCCGGCCCGGCCTCCGCGACGAGGCACTGCGCCGCAGCCTCGCCCCGAACGGCGAGCTCGTCGTCGGCTACCTCGGCCGGCTCGCCCCGGAGAAGCGGGTCGAGCTCCTGGCCGCCGCCTGCGCGCTGCCCGGAGTGCGGGTCGTGGTCGTCGGCGACGGGCCCAGCCGGCCGGCGCTGGAACGGGCGCTGCCCGGCGCGGCCTTCCTCGGCCGCCGCACCGGCGAGGAGCTCGCACGGATCTTCGCCTCGCTGGACGTCTTCGTGCACACCGGACCGTTCGAGACCTTCTGCCAGACCGTGCAGGAGGCGATGGCGAGCGGGGTGCCCGTGGTCGCGCCCGCGGCGGGCGGCCCGCTGGACCTGGTCGCGCACGGCCGCACCGGGCTGCTCGTCCCGCCGTGCGACGCCGCCGCCGTACGCGACGCGGTGTGGTCCGTGGCCGCCGATCCCGCCCTGCGGGCCGCGTACGGGGCGGCCGGGCGAGCGGCGGTCGAGGAACGCACCTGGGCGGCCGTCGGCGACCGGCTGATCGGGTACTACGCCGATGTGCTCGCCGGGCGCAGGACGGCGGTGGCGGCATGAGCGCATCGCTGCGGATCGTGCGGCTGGCGAACTTCGTGGCGCCCGCGTCCGGAGGTCTGCGCACCGCCCTGCGGGAGCTCGGCAGGGGCTACCTGGGTGCGGGGCACCGGCCCGTGCTGATCGTCCCCGGCGAACGGGAGAGCGACCACGAGACCGAGCAGGGACGGGTGATCACCCTCCGGGGCCCGCTGCTGCCCGGCACCGGCGGCTACCGCGTCCTCACCGACAGGCGGCGGATCGCCGGCCTGCTCCAGGATCTCGCCCCCGACCGGCTCGAGGTGTCCGACCGCACGACCCTGCGCTGGACCGGCCGGTGGGCCCGGCGGGCCCGCGTCCCGGCGGTCATGGTCTCCCACGAGACCGCCGACGGGGTGCTGCGCACCTGGGGACTGCCGGAGCGGGCCGCCCGGCGTACCGCGGACGCCCTCAACACCCGCACCGCGTACACGTACGCGCGCGTGGTGTGCACCACCGGGTTCGCCGAGCGGGAGTTCACGCGCATCGGGGCTCGCAACGTCGTACGGGCCCCGCTGGGCGTCGACCTGGGGGAACGGCACCCCGCGCTGCGTGACCCGGGAGTGCGTGCCCGGTACGCGCGCGTGCCGGAGACGTTGCTCGTGATGTGCTCCAGGCTGTCCCCGGAGAAACGGCCGGGGACCGCGCTGGACGCGCTGGAGGCGCTGCTGCGGCGCGGGCGGCGGACGGTGCTGCTGGTCGCCGGGGACGGGCCGCTGCGGGCGCGGCTCGAACAGCGCGCGCGGGAACGCGGGCTGCCGGTGACCTTCCTGGGGCACGTGCGCGACCGCAGGACGCTGGGCGCACTTCAGGCGTCCGCCGACGTGTGCCTGGCCCCGGGGCCCGCCGAGACCTTCGGGCTCGCCGCACTGGAGGCGATGGCGTGCGGCACGCCCGTGGTGGTGAGCGCGTCCTCGGCGCTTCCGGAGGTGATCGGCACGGCGGGCGCGGTCGCCGGGAACCGCGGGGAGGCCTTCGCGGACGCCGTCGAACTGCTGCTGGAGCGCGCGGAGACGGACCGGCGCGAGGCGGCACGCGCGCGTGCGGAGCGTTTCGGATGGGGGCCGGCGGTGACGGCGTTCCTCGCGGCGCACGACGCGACGGTGACGGTGCCGGAGGCGGCGGGCAGGGGGGTGCCTCCAACACGGCCGATGGTGTCCCGGGGGCTCTCGTGACCCCGCTGCGGTTCGTGGCCCACGGGGACTCGCCGGCCGAGGGGGCCGGGGACCGGGCCGGCGGCGGATGGCGCCGCAGGGCCGCCCTGCGGGCGACGAAGGGAAGGTGACGGCAGGACCTAGGAGCGTCGGCGGCGTACGGCGACGAAGCGGACCGGCGTGCCGGGGCGTGCCTGCGCGGCGGCCGGGAGGTCGACGGGGCGGACGACCGCGATCACCGGGTAGCCCCCGGTGGTCGGATGGTCGGCCAGGAAGACCACCGGCGTCCCGTCGGGCGGCACCTGGACCGCGCCCAGCACCATGCCCTCGCTGGGGAGTTCGTCCCGCCGGGCCCGTTCCAGGGCCGGCCCGGCCGTGCGCAGCCCGATGCGGTTGCTCGCCGGCGACACGCGATAGGTGCCGGACGTGAACAGCCGTACGGCGGCCGGGGTGAACCAGTCGTCGCGCGGGCCCGGCGTCACCCGCAGCACGAGCTCGCCCGGGGGCGCCGGCTGCGGGGCGACGTCCACGCGCGCGTGGCCCTCCGGCGGAGTGCCGAGGGGGAGCACGGCACCGTCCGTGAGGGGGGCCGGGCCGAGACCGGAGAGCAGGTCCGTGGAGCGGCTGCCGAGCACCGGTTCGACGGCGATCCCACCGGAGACGGCCACATAGGCGCGCACTCCGAAGGCCGCCGCCCCGACGTCCAGCACGGATCCGGCCCGCACGCGCACCGGCGCACCCCAGGCGGCCGGCCGGCCGTCCACGGTGACCGGACAGGGAGCCCCGGTGACCGCCACGGTGACCGGGGAACGGGGCCGCAGGGAGCAGCCGTCGAGGGTCGTCTCCAGGACGGCGGCGTCCGGCCGGTTGCCGGTCAACCGGTTGGCGAGCGCCGCCGCGGGCCCGTCCAGCGCCCCGGAGCGGGGCACACCGAGGTGGGCGTGCCCCGGGCGGCCCCGGTCCTGCACGGTGGTGAGGGCTCCCGCGCGGACGACGGCGAGCGCACGGTCCGTCATGCCGCGGGCCCCGTCGCGGCCACCGGGACGAAGCGCACCCGCGTGCCGGGGGAGAGCAGCGCCGCGGGCACGCGCGCGTGGTCCCACAGCACGAGGTCGGTCGTGCCGATCAGCTGCCAGCCGCCCGGCGAGGACCGCGGGTACACGCCCGTGTAAGGACCCGCCAGCGCCACCGAGCCGGCCGGGACCGAGGTGCGCGGAGTGGCCCGGCGGGGCACGTCGTAGCGCGCCGGCAGACCGGTGAGGTAGCCGAAGCCCGGCGCGAATCCGCAGAACGCGACGCGGAATTCGGTGCCCGCGTGGACACGGGCCGCCTCCCGCGCGCAGACGCCCCAGTGCGCGGCGACGTCCGCGAGGTCCGGGCCGTCGTAGCGCACCGGGATCTCGACCGTCTCCCGCGCCCGCGGGGGCACGGGCGGCAGCTCGCGGGAGGTCAGCTCGGCGGCCAGCTGGGCCGGATCGGACAGGCCGTCGAGCAGCACCGTGCGCGCCGCCGGGACGATCTCGCCGACCGGCAGCGAGCCCTCCGCGCGGCGCCGCAGCAGCTCCGCGTGGAGCGCCTGGGCCTCGTCGCCCGAGGAGACCTCGACGAGCAGGGCGTCCTCGCCGACGGACAGCACCCTCATGCGAAGGCCTCCACCCGGACCCCGGACGCCTCCAGCGCGTCGCGCACCCGTCGCGCCAGGTCCACCGCGCCGGGCGTGTCACCGTGCAGGCACAGGGAGCGCGCCCGCACCGCGATACGCCGTCCCGAGTGCGCGTCGACCTCCCCGCGGCGGGCCAGGTCCACCGAGCGGGCCACCACCGACTCCGGGTCGGTGACCACGGCTCCCTCCTGACGGCGTGGCACCAGCGTCCCCCCGTCGGTGTACGCCCGGTCGGCGAACGCCTCCGTGACCACCGGCAGCCCCGCCTTCCGGGCCAGTTCCAGCAGCCGGGAGCCGGGCAGGCCGAGCACGGGCAGCGTGGCGTCCGCCAGGAGCACCCCGTCCACGACCGCGCCGGCCTGCTCCTCGTCGCGCACCACCCGGTTGTACAGCGCCCCGTGCGGTTTGACGTACGCCACGCGGGAGCCCGCCGCGCGGGCGAAGACCTCCAGGGCGCCGATCTGGTAGGCGACCTCGGCCGCCAGCTCTGCGGGCGGCACGTCCATCGCGCGCCGCCCGAACCCGGCCAGGTCCCGGTAGGAGACCTGGGCGCCGATCCGCACCCCGCGCCCGGCCGCGAGCTCGCACACCCGGCGCATGGTGGCCGCGTCCCCGGCGTGGAAACCGCACGCCACGTTGGCACTGGTCACCACGGACAACAGCCGCTCGTCGTCGGTGAGCCGCCAGCGGCCGAAGCCCTCGCCGAGGTCGGCGTTCAGATCGATCGAGGTCATGGATCCTTCGTTTCTCCTGCTCGTGCCGCGCAGGTCGGTCAGGCCACGCGGAACTGCTCGTCGCGGGCGTCGCTGAGGAACATCCGTCCCGGTGCGTGCGTGATGGCGAACGGCGGACGGGAGGCCATGACGGCCGCCTGCGGGGTCACCCCGCAGGCCCAGAACACCGGGATGTCGTCCGGCTCGAGGTCCACCGGGTCGCCGAAGTCCGGGCTGCCGAGGTCGCCGATGCCCAGCCCGGAGGGGTCGCCGCAGTGCACGGGCCCGCCGTGCACCGCCGGCAGCAGACTGCTCTCCCGGATCGCCGCGGCGAGGTGCGCCGGCGGCACCGGCCGCATGGACACCACCATCGGCCCGCGCAGCCGCCCCGCCGGACGGCACTGCCAACTGGTCACGTACATGGGAACGTTGCGGCCCTGCTCGACGTGCCGGACCGGAACGCCCGCCGCCGTCAGCGCCCACTCGAACGTGAAGCTGCAGCCGATCAGGAACGACACCAGGTCACCGCGCCAGTACGCCCGCACGTCCGTCGGCTCGTCCACCAGCTCGCCGTGCTCCCACACGCGGTAGCGCGGCAGATCGGTCCGCAGGTCCGCGTCCGCGGCGAGGACGGTGGTCGTGGACCCGGCGTCGGTGACGTCCAGGACCGGGCAGGGCTTGGGGTTGCGCTGGCAGAACAGCAGCATGTCGTACGCCCAGTCGGCGGGCACCGAGATCAGATTGGCCTGCGTGTGCCCCGCGGCCACGCCGGCCGTGGGGCCGGCCAGCCCCTCCCGGAAGCGGGCGCGCGCCGTTCGCGGACTCCACCCGTGCGCGCGGTCGTCGACGAGGGGCACGGGGCGGTCGTCCACCACGGCCGGCGCACGGTCGTCGGTGCGGTTCACTCCAGCTCCTTCCCGCGCGTCTCCGGCAGCCCCAGCAGCGCCAGCGCCGCGATGCCGTAGCCGACCGCGCCGAAGACCAGCGCCCCGCCCACGCCCCAGCCGTCGGCCAGGAAGCCGACCGTCGTGGGGAAGACGGCGCCCACGGCACGTCCGGTGTTGTACGTGAAGCCCTGCCCCGTACCGCGCACCGGCGTCGGGTACAGCTCGCTCAGATAGGAACCGAAGCCGCTGAAGATCGCCGACATGCAGAACCCGAGCGGGAAACCGAGCCCGAGGAGCACGGTGTCGGCGCCGCTCGGGATGTTCGCGTACGCCAGGATGCAGAACGCGGACAGCAGCGCGAACAGCCAGATGTTGCGCCGGCGGCCCAGCCGGTCGGTGAGGTGGCCGCCGGTCAGATAGCCGGCGAAGGCACCCGAGATCAGGAACGCCAGATAGCCGCCGGTGCCGACGACCGACAGGTCGCGCTCCGTCTTCAGATAGGTCGGCACCCAGGTGGCGAGGGTGTAGTAACCGCCCTGGACGCCGGTGGAGAGCAGCACGGCGAAGAGCGTGGTGCGCAGCAGACCCGGCGATCCCGGCCGGCTCCGCCGGAAGATCGCCCCGAACGACCCCTTCTGCGCGCTCTTCTCCCGCGCGGCGGCCGCCCCGGGCGCGTCCCGCACACTGCGCCGCACCCACACCACGAGCAGCGCCGGCAGCGCGCCGGTCCAGAACATCACGCGCCAGGCCAGGTCGTCGTCGGCCAGCGAGAAGATCATCGTGTACACGATCACGGCCAGCGCCCAGCCCACGGCCCAGGAGCTCTGGACCGCGCCGAGGGTGCGGCCGCGGTGCCGGGCGCTCGCGTACTCGGCGACCAGGATCGCGCCGACCGCCCACTCACCGCCGAAGCCGAGGCCCTGCAGCGCGCGGAACACCAGCAGCGTCTCGTAGGTGGGCGCGAAGCCGCAGGCCACGGTGAACACCGCGTACGTGATCACGGTCAGCAGCAGTGCCCTGACCCGGCCGACGCGGTCCGCCAGCACGCCGGCGAGGGCGCCGCCGACCGCGGAGACCACCAGGGTGACGGTCGTGAGCAGGCCGGTCTGGCCGCTGTTCAGACCGAAGTACGCCGACAGCGCGACCATCGTCAGCGGCAGCGTGAAGTAGTCGTACGAGTCCAGGGCATAGCCGCCGAACGCGCCGCCGAAGGCGCGTCGGCCGCGCGGCCCCAGTGCGCGCAGCCAGCCGAACGCCCCGTCGTCGGAGGCTTGTCCGGGCGGTGCGGGGCGTGGGGTGCCGGTCAGGGCTCTCGGTGGAGGGGGCGTGCTCATGGGCACCTCGCAGAGGGAGGACGGAGGGTGCGGGAAGGAGTGAGCCGTGCCACTGCCCAGCAAGGTAGAGGATCGTTGAACGATCCTTCAATACCCGTGTTGTCCCGTCCTTTTGCGTGCGGTTGAATTCCGGCATGGCAGAGCAGCTGAACGGACTGGCCGACGACCGTGCCCTGTTGGGCCGTACCAGCACCGCCGAGCGGGTCGCGGACATCCTCAGGAGCCGCATCGCCGAGGGGTACTTCCCGCCCGGAACGCGGCTGTCGGAGGACGGCATCGGCGGTGCGCTCGGCGTCTCCCGCAACACGCTGCGCGAGGCGTTCCGGCTGCTCACGCACGAACGGCTGCTCGTCCACGAGCTGAACCGGGGCGTGTTCGTCCGCGTGCTGACCGTCGAGGACGTCGAGGACATCTACCGCACCCGCCGGCTCGTCGAGTGCGCCGTCGTGCGCGGGCTCGGCGACCCGCCCTACGCGCTCGGCGCGCTCGCCGAGATGGTGGAACAGGGGCGCGCGGCGGCGCGCGAAGGTGACTGGAAAGGCGTGGGTACGGCCAACATCCACTTCCACCGGGAACTGGTGGCCCTCGCCGCCAGTGAGCGCACGGACGAGCTGATGCGCAGCGTCTTCGCCGAACTGCGGCTCGCCTTCCACGTCGTGGACGAGCCACAGCGGCTGCACGAACCGTACATCGCCCGCAATGTCGGGATTCTTCAGGCCTTGCAGGACGGGGACCGCGACAAGGCCGAGGCGTTGCTGGCGGCTTACCTCGAGGTCTCGCTGGAACGGGTCGTCGAGGTGTACCGGCGGAGGGTCGGCGGGGACGGCGAGGACGGCCGGCCGGCGGTGTGACGACCGTCGCGCCGGGGCAGAACACGGTCGTTTGGGTGGTTGTCGGACCGAGGACCTAGTCTGTGCACCGTGACTTCGCCTGCATCGACGGACAGCGTTCCGCCCCAGCTCAGCGCGGGGCCGCGGCCCGCGCCGGGCCCGGCCGCCGACGAAGGGCTGGCGCGGCGGCTGCGCGCGCTCGCGTGCACCGCGCCGCTGCACGACCTCGATGTGCGCAAGGCCAATCTCGCCGGCGAGTACTCGGTGTACGGCATGGCGGAGATCGCCCTCGCGGCCATCGACCTCGTCACCCTGAACATGGACTTCGACACGGGCGCGGACCACGACCAGGTGGTCACCCGGCTCGTCCCGCGCATCGCCGCCCAGGCCCCGCGCCGCCCCGCCGCCGAGCACGAGCGGGTGGCCCGCTGGGTCCTGGAGAACCTGATCAACGTCGGCAGCGTCGACCGCGGCTTCCGCGCGGTGTACGGCGTGTTCGGCGCGGACGGCACCTATGTGCGCCGCGACTACGACTTCAAGCTGATCGAGGAGGTCCCCGGCCCCGGCGGCACGGTGTACCTGCGAACGACCGACGAGGCCGTCAACGTCCTGGTCGGCGCCCTGGACACCGACGTCACCAGCGCGCAGATCGCCGCCGAGGTCAAGCTGGAGGTGCTGATCAGCCGGGGCAGGCTCGCCGACGCCCAGCTCGCCGCCGAGCAGGCCCGCTACCGGACCGTGCAGTACTCCGAGACCCTGCGCCGGGCCCTGGACGCCACCCGCCGCAACGTCCGCGCGGTGGACTGGCTGAGCGCCGTGCCCGACCTGATCGCCGAGGCCCTGGACCACGTGGCGGACCGCTACCGCCACGAGAACGCGATCCTCACCAACATCCGCAGGGCCCGCGACGAGACCGAGGAACCCGAGCACAAGCGCCGGGCGGCCGAGCTGGTGGACATCGTCAAGGACTGCATCCGGCGCCACACGCAGCTGCAGTCCCGGCTGCTGGAGGCCGGCCCGCTGTTCCGCGCCGAACAGGACCGGCAGGCCTTCGCCACCCCCACGTCGGCCTCGGGCACCGACCTCTACGGCCACCTCCTCGCGCCCCTGCTGCCGCTGCCGGTGGAGCGGGCGGCCCGGGTCACCGACGCCTTCTTCGCCCACGGCACCGGACTGCGCACCCCGGTGTCCGTCCGGGTCGCCGATCTCGTCGAGATCCTGCTGACACCGCCCGTGGAGCGGGAACACCTCGGTGCCGAGATGCCCGAGCCCGACCTGATCGCCACGCCCGACGACAGCCGCTTCAGCGAGGAGCAGCTGGCGGCCGCCACGGAGCTGCTGGACCTGCCGGCCGACGCACCGCGCCGGCTGTCCGGACTGCTCGCCGACGCCCGCCGCCGGGACCCCGAACTTCCCTACCTGGTCGCCCTGCTGGCCATCCACGCCGCCAGCCCTCCGGTCGGCACCGCCTACCGCCAGGGCGAGCGGAAGCTGCTGTTCGCCGTGGACGACGGAACCGACCTCGACGACCCCGAGTTCGGCGGCGCCGACCTCATCGTCGGCACGGCCCTGCTGGACGCGGCGGGGATGGCCGCGGACCGGTCGGAGGCGGCATGACGGAGGAAGAAGCCCGCACCGAGATGTCCCAGAGCAAGGAGCCCCGACCGTGACCGAGCACGTCGAGTGGAGTGAGCCGGAGGCCGCGGCCGCACCGGCGAGCGCCGCCGTCACGCCCGCCGACGCCGCCGACGCGGCACGGCTCGTCGCCTTCGGCCTCCAGCCCAAGCTCCAGCCCGCCCGCGACCAGGAGTACGCCGACCTGCTGCGCCGCTACCGCGAGGACCCGCCGTTCGCGCGGCTCGCCGACGCCGTGGCCACCGGCCTCGGACTGATCGTGCTGGAAGTGTCCCCGCGCGCCGGCATGGCCGTCACCGCCGCCGAGGACTCCGTCTTCGCCGTCCGCATGGGCGACTACGCGCGCCGCACCTCCGCCGACGGCGGCGACCGGTTCCTGCACGGGCTCGCCCACCTCGCCGTCGCCGCCATGGCCTTCCCGCGCCCCGAGGACCTCGCCGACGACGGCTACATCGGGCGCGTCACGGTCAACGGCGTCGACGCCTTCGTCCGCCAGGCCTGCCACCGGCTGGAGGAGCGCGCCGCGGAGCAGGGCGAGAACACCGACCCGGCCAGCGACGCCCCCGGCCTGGAGGCCGCGTGGCGGATCTGGTCCAGACGCAGCTCGACCGGCGCCACCAAGGACGCGCGCCGGCTCGCGGGATCGACCACCGGCATCGTCGCCAAGGCCGTCGGCTTCCTCACCGACTCCGGCTTCCTGCAGCGCACCGGCGACGACAACGGCGGCACGTACCGCACCACGGCCCGCTATCAGCTCCAGGTCCGGGACATGGCGGGCGGCGCCGCCATGGCCGAACTGCTGGAGCTGGGCGTCGTCCCGGTCACCGACGGGACACCCACCCTGCTGCCGCCCGAGGACGGCGACGACCTCGAGCTGGTCGCCGACGCCGGCCTGCCGTTCCACTCCGCCTGAACCCCCGTCTCACGAAGCCTCACGAGAGTCCGCCATGTACGAGCTGTCCCGGGTCCGCCTCTACTCCATCGGGCCGGCCGGTGCGCGCTACGCCGACACCGTGCTCGACCTGCGCGGTGTCGGCGGGGTCGTGCCGGAGCCCGCGCCGACGCAGGCGGAGTTCTTCGAGGAGGAGCCCGTCGGCCCGCCGCGCCGGCCCGCACCCGCCGGGGTGCTCTTCCTGGAGAACGGCGGCGGCAAGTCGGTCCTGCTGAAGCTGATCTTCTCCGTGATGCTCCCGGGCCACCGCAACACCCTCGGCGGCGCCAGCTCCGGTGTGCTGCGCAAGTTCCTGCTCGCCGACGACTGCGGCCATGTGGCGCTGGAGTGGCAGCACGTGCAGACCGGCGAGTGCGTCGTCGTCGGCAAGGCCAGCGAGTGGCGGGGCCGCCAGGTCTCCAACGACCCGAGGAAGTTCGCCGAGGCCTGGTACTCCTTCCGGCCCGGCCCCGGCCTCAGCCTGGACAACCTCCCCGTCGCCGAGTCCACGGCCGTACGGCCGCCCGTCGAGGGCCAGTCGGGCGCGCGGGGACGCCGCCGCACCATGAAGGGCTTCCGGGACGCCCTCACGGAGGCCGGCAAGAACTACCCCCACCTGGAGGTGCACTGGGAGGAGACCCACGAGCGCTGGACCGAACACCTCGGCGACCTGGGACTCGACCCCGAGCTCTTCCGCTACCAGCGGGAGATGAACGCCGACGAGGGCGAGGCCGCCGGCCTCTTCGCGGTCAAGAAGGACTCCGACTTCACCGACCTGCTGCTGCGCGCCGTCACCGACACCCGGGACACCGACGGACTCGCCGACCTGGTCGGCGGCTTCGGCAACAAGCTGGGCCGGCGCGCCGAGCTGATCGCCGAACGCGACTTCACCGCCGGGTCCGTCGATCTGCTGGGCCGGATCGTCGAGGCCGCCGAGACCCGCACCCGGGCACGGGAGATCCACACCGCCGCCGAGCGCCGCACCCGCACCCTGGCCCGCCGGCTCTCCGCACGCGGCGCCCGGGAACGCGTCCGCGCGGCCGACCTGGCCGGGCGGGTCACCGCCGCCGCGCACGCCGTCACCCACGCGGAGTCGGCACGCGGGCACAGCGCGCTGATCTCCGCCGAACTCGCCTACCGGCACGCCTCCCTGGCGCTCGCCGCCGCCGAGAAGTCCGCCGCCGCCCAGAAGCGCGAACTCGCCGACGCGCGCACCCTGTACGCGGCCTGGCAGGCCGCCGAGGCCGTACTGCGCCACCGTGCCGCCGCCGACCGCGTCGCCCGGGTCTCCGCCGCGATCCAGGAGGCCGAGCGGGACGCGGCCCCCGCGCTGGCCGCGCGCGCCAAGGCCGCCGTCGACCTGGTACGCGCCCTGCACGTGGCCGCGCAGAACGCCGAGAACCTCGCCAACGAGGAGGAGGAGCGGTCCGCCGCCCTCCAGGAGGTCAGCGACGGCGCCTACCGCGACTCCACCACCGCCGCCACCGAGGCGCAGCGGGCCCGCAGCGAGGTCGGGCACCTGCGGCAGCGGCTCACCGAGGTCGAGCAGGAGACCGCCGAGGCCGTGCGGGCCGGCTGGCTCGACGACAGCGCCCCGGACGCAGACCCCGCCAGGGCCGCCCTCGCGGCCAGCGACGCCGAGAAGACGGCGGTCGCCGCCTGGGACACCGCCCGTGAGGCGGCCCGCCGGGCCACCGAACACGCGCGGGAGGCGGCCGCCGCCGAGAGCCGCGCGGAACTCACCGCGGCCCGCGCGGCGGACGCGGCCACGGCGGCCGAGCGCGCCCACGAGGGTGAGCGCCGCACGGCCGAGGCCCTCGCCGCCGAACAACGGCTGGCGGAACTGCTGAGCCTGCCGGGGGCTTCCGGCCGGCGGCCGGCCGGTGTGCCGGGACAGCGCACGGACACGGACCGCGCCGCGGGCGGCTCCGAGGCCGGGCCCTCCTCCGGCGAGGGCGTCCTGACCGCCGAGGAACTCGACCGCTTCGCCGACGAACTGCGCGAACTGCTCGACGACGCGGTCTCCTCCGCCGAACGGCAGCTGTTCGACCTGCGCACCGCCGCCGCGGACGACGCCCGCATCCTCGGCGCCCTCGGCGACGGCGGGCTGCTGCCGCCCGGCCCGGACGTGCTGGCGACGGTCGAGTTCCTGGGCGAGCACGGCATCCCGGCACTCCCGGGGTGGCGCTACCTGGCCCAGGCCGTCGACCCCGCCGACCACGCGCGCGTGCTGGCCGCCCGCCCCGAGCTGGTCGACGGTGTCATCATCACCGACCCGGACTCCCACCTCCGTGCCCGCGAGGCACTGAGCGACGCCGCCCTGCTGCCCCGGTCCGCCGTCGCCGTCGGCACCGCCGCCGCCCTGCTCGCCCCCACCCCCGCGCCGGGCACGGACACCGGGGACGTCTTCCTCGTACCACCGAACCCGGCCATGCACGACGAGTACGCCGCCGACGAGGAGCGGCAGGCGCTGCGCGCCCGGGCGGCCGAGCGGGACGAGGAGATCCGCGCGCTCGCCGCCCGGCTCGGCAAGGACCGTGAGCTGGCCGCGCGGCTCGCCTCCTGGCGCACCGGCTGCCCCGCCGGGCGGCTCACGGAGCTGGCCGGTACGGCCCACGAGGCGCGGGCGTTCGCCGAGGAGTCCGAGGCCGAGCTGACCGAGGCGCGCACCGTGAGGGCGGAGGCCGAGGAGGCCGCCGCCGAGGCCGTCGGCGTCCGTGACGAGCGGCAGGAAGCCGCGCAGAAGGCCCGGCGCGCGGCCGACGCCCTCGCCGGACTCGCCTTCCGGCTGCGCGAACGGGCCGGCTGGCAGGTCAAGCTGCGCGAACTCGCCGACGACGCGACCGAGGCGGAAGCCCGCGCCCAGACCTGTCTGGAACGGGCGCGCGCCGCCGACGAGGACCGGCGCGGCGCCCAGCGTGCCGCCGACGACGCCCGGCGCACCGCCCGCGCGCTGCGCGCCGAGCGCTCCGAGATCGCGGGCGCCCCCGACGACGTGCCCGAGGACGGCACCGGAGCGCCGCAGGCGTCCCTGCCCGCTCTGCGCGAGGCCTACCGCGCCGCCTCCCAGGTGTACGAGAAAGTCGGCGTCGGCGCCGATCTGCGCGCCGAACAGGCCCGTGCGGAGAGCGACGAGAGCGCTGCCCGCGCCGAGCTGGACCGGCTCAGCAACAAGGTCCGCACCCGCGCCGAGCAGTTGCTCCAGTCGCCCGACGGCGCCGACGGACCCAGCCGGCAGGCCGCCGCCGCCCGCGCCGATGAGCTGGTGCAGCTCCTGGAGACCCGCATGTCCAGTGCGAGCGAGCAGCTCGGACGGCTGCGCGGCGAGGCCGAACGGCTCGCGCCCGAGGACGGCGAGGCGCACACCGGGCTCCCCGAGGACCTGGTGCCGCGTGACGCCGAGCACGCACAGGCCCTCCTGCGCACCGCCACCACCGAACTCGCCTCCCGCAGCGAGGCCCTGAGCCAGGCCCAGGAGGCCCACGCCGAACTCCTCGACGCGCACCGCGCCGCCGAGGAGGCGGCCGGCGGCTTCGACGAGATCGCCGCCATGCTCCGCGACCTGCTGCGCGAACACGCCCCCGAGGAGGAGCAGGAGCAGCCCGAGCCCTACCCGGGTGGTCTGGACGAGGCCCGGCAGTCCGCCGCCGAGTCCCGCCGCTCGCTGCGCGGCTGCGCCGCCGACCTGTCCGCCGCCGAGTCCGCCGTGCGCGAGGCGAGCGACATCCTCGTCCGCCACGCCAACTCCACGCGCTACGAGCAGGTTCGCACGCCCGCGCGCCAGCAGATCCGTGAGCTGCCCGCCTCCGCGCTGCCCGAGCACGCCCAGAAGTGGGCGGACGCCTTCGCACCCCGGCTGCGGGTCCTCACCGACGAGCTGGAGCAGCTGGAGCGCAACCGCGACTCGATCGTGGACCGGCTGCGGGGCCTGGTCGAGTCCGCCCTCGCCACCCTCCGCTCCGCTCAGCGGCTGTCCCGGCTGCCGGAAGGCCTCGGCGAGTGGTCCGGACAGGAGTTCCTGCGCATCCGCTTCGAGGAACCCGACCAGGCCACCCTCACCGAGCGGCTCGGCGAGGTCGTCGACGAGGCGACCCGGGCGGCCGTCAAGAAGAACTCCGACCTGCGGCGCGACGGCATGTCCCTGCTGCTGCGCGGGGTCGCCGCCGCCCTCCAGCCGAAGGGCGTCGCCGTCGAGATCCTCAAGCCCGACGCGGTACTGCGCGCCGAACGCGTACCCGTCGGCCAGATGGGCGACGTGTTCTCCGGCGGCCAGCTGCTCACCGCGGCCATCGCCCTGTACTGCACGATGGCCGCGCTGCGCTCCAACGACCGCGGCCGGGACAGGCACCGCCATGCCGGCACGCTGTTCCTGGACAACCCCATCGGCCGCGCCAACGCCACGTACCTCCTGGAGCTCCAGCGCGCGGTCGCCGACGCGCTCGGCGTCCAGCTCCTCTACACCACCGGTCTGTTCGACACGACGGCGCTCGCGGAGTTCCCACTGGTCATCCGGTTGCGGAACGACGCCGACCTGCGGGCCGGCCTGAAGTACATCAGTGTGGAGGAGCACCTCCGGCCGGGACTTCCCCAGCAGGACCCGGCCGAGGAGGCGCACAGCGAGATCACGGCGACCCGCATGTTCAAACGGCCCGCGGCGGCGAGCGGCTGATCAGGCGTCGCCCCGGAGGCGGCTCAGAAGCCGTAGCCCATGCGCCGGGACAGCTCGGCCGCCGCCGTCGCCGTCCGGCTGCCCAGCTCGGGCAGCCGGTCCGCACGCAGCCGGTACACCGGCCCCGAGACGCTGATCGCTGCGATCACCGTGCCGTCGTGCGAGCGGACCGGCGCCGCGACGGCTGCGAGCCCCAGCTCCAGCTCCTCGAGCGTGGCGGCGTACCCGCGCCCGGTCACCGTCTCCAGCTCACCGCGCAACTCCGATGCCGTGGTGACCGTCCGTTCCGTGAACCGGAGCAGCGGGCGCGCGAGGTGGCCCTCACGAACCGCGGGTGGCAGGTGGGCCAGGAACACCTTGCCGCCGGCGGTGGCGTGCAGCGGAGTGCGCCTGCCGAGCCAGTTCTGCGCGGTGACCGACGCCGTACCCCGGGCCTGCATGATGTTGACGGCGGCATCGTCGTCCAGCACCGCTATGTTCACCGTCTCGCCCAGCTCGTCGGCGAGTTCCCGGCACACCGGGACACCCTCCTGCGAGATGTCCAGCCGCACGGCAGCCGCCCCCGCGAGACGCAGCACACCGGCACCCAGGTGGTACTTGCCGCGGTCCTTCGTCTGGGACACCAGCCCGCGGTTCTCCAGGACACCGAGCAGCCGGAAGGCCGTGGACTTGTGCACGCCCAGTTCACCGGCGATCTCCGTGACACCCGCCTCGCCGTGCCGTGCCAGGATCTCCAGCACGCTCACCGCACGGTCCACCGACTGCACGGCACTCGTCGTGCCCCTCCCGTTCTTCCCGGGCTGTTTCCGCTCGCCGGTCATGGCTCGGCTCTCACCATCTGTCGGCCCGGTGCGGGCCGATGCCGGCCGCCCTCGCTGCGACGGGCACCCGCCCGGGAACTGGTGCGCGCGGCGCCCGTAGGCGCGACACGCGCGCCCTGAGCCTACCGAGAGCCCGTGTTCCGGTGGGTGCGCCGTCAGGGGTGCGACAGCTGCCCGGCTCCGCCCCGCCGGCGTATTCGCGCCTGCGCCCGCTGGGCGGCCCGCTGCTGACGGCGGGCGCGGCGTCGCTCGCGCCGCAGGGCCCGCGCGGTGCTGCTGGGCGCGGACACCACGCCATTGCGCTGATTCCAGACCTGGCGGGTCACCCAGACGTCCAGGACTCCCCAGGTCGCCAGGATCGTACTGACGACACTGCTGATGACCATGGGGAACGCCAGCCAGGACCCGGCCAGCGTGCACAGGAGGGCCACCATGGCCTGAATCAGCGTCACCGAGATGACGAGCACCGCCCGCACGGCCGCCGTCCGCACCGGGTCCGGCAACCGGCGCCGCCGGGCCGGCTCCTCGACCCACAGCGGCCGGTAGGAGGCCCTCCCGCCGAAGCCGCCGCGTTCGCCGTCCGTCCCGCCCCCGGACGCGGCTGCACCGGGTTCGGGCGCCCCGGCGTCCGACCGCGTCGTCACCTGCGCCGCCGCGCCCTCCTCGGGCGCCTCGCGCCGCTCCGCCGTGCCCATCAACGTGTCACTCCCCACCGCCAGCAGACCGCTCGCTCCTGTCCGAAGACCCGGTTCTCCAGTGGCTGCCCGGCTTGCGCTCTTCTACGCCGCCCAGATGCGGAACACGGCTCTTGTGGCCGATTCCGCCCCCATTTCCCACAGAGAAGGACGAACGGCGTGCCGCGAAGATTCCCGACCGGGAAAGGAATCGGCCAACCCTGCCCGCGCGTCCGGGAGATCGGCCCGAGGGACGCACCCCCGATTCCGGGAGGCAATCTCCCGCAATGCCCGGACAACTCGCCATCTCCCGCCCCTGGCGCGGAACTACAGCTTCCGGACGGCTCTTAGAGTTCACCCCGGCCCGGTAGTAGGCTCGCGCCGTTTGTTGACGCACGTGTGTGCCCCCGGCCGGCCGGGGGCCGAGCTGGGGGAGGCCATGCGCTTTCGCGGGAAGTCCATCCGCCGGAAGATCGTGGCGCTGCTCCTCGTGCCGCTGGTGTCCCTGACGACGATCTGGGCCTTCACCACGGTGCTCACGGGCCGCGAGGCAAGCCATCTGTTCGACGTGTCGTCGGTGATGGAGGATGTCGGCTACCCCGTCGAGGACACCGTCCGCGTCCTTCAGCAGGAGCGCCGGCAGACCCTCGTCTATCTCGCCGACCCCCGCGCCTCCGACGGCCTCGCCGCACTCCGGCGCAGTCGCACCGCCACCGACGAGGCGGTCGCCGACGTCCGCAGGAACGCGGCGAACGCCGATGTGCGCGAGGCCATGCACGGAGACTCCGGCGAACTGAGCGCGGTGCTGGACTCCTTCGAGGGCATAGAGTCCCTGCGCCGCAGCGTCGAGGACGGCACGGTCAACCGTTCTCAGGCCCTCGACCTCTATAACCGGCTGGTCGACCCGTGCTACATCCTGCTGGCCAATCTGCATGTGGTCGACGACGTCGAGCTTGACAAGCAGTACCGCGCCCTCGTCGGTCTCGCCCGCGCCCGCGAGCTGCTCTCCCGCGAGGACGCCCTGCTCGGCTCCGCCCTGATCGTCGGCGAACTGTCCCGGGCCGAAGTGCGGGACATCTCGGACCTCGTGGCCCAGCGCACCCTGATGTACGACGCCGGACTGCCGCAGCTGCCCGCGTCCGAGCGCGACCTCTACGAGACCTTCTGGAAGAACGCCGCGTCCGCCCCGCTGCGCGTGGGCGAGGAGGCCGTCGTCTCCTCGGGTGCCAGGGCGCCCCGCGGGATCACGGCCAAGAGCTGGGACATCGCAGCAGGCAAGGTGCTCTCCGAACTCGGCACCCTCAACGACCGGGCCGCCGACCGCTACCAGGACCGCGTCCGTCCCGTCGCCATGGGCGTCATCACCCAGGCCGTCATCGCCGGTGTCCTCGGACTGATCGCCCTCCTGGTCTCCCTCGTCCTCTCCGTACGCGTGGGCCGCGGACTCGTCCGGGACCTGCGGCAGCTGCGCCTGGAGGCCCACGAGGCGTCCGGCGTGCGGCTGCCCAGCGTGATGCGCCGCCTCTCGGCGGGCGAACAGGTCGACGTGGAGACCGAGGTTCCGCGTCTGGAGTACGACAAGAACGAGCTGGGGGAGGTCGGCCGGGCCCTCAACACCCTCCAGCGCGCCGCCGTGGAGGCCGCCGTCAAACAGGCCGAACTGCGCGCCGGTGTCTCCGAGGTGTTCGTCAACCTCGCCCGCCGCAGCCAGGTCCTGCTGCACAAACAGCTCACCCTGCTGGACACCATGGAACGCCGGACCGAGGACACCGAGGAACTCGCCGACCTGTTCCGGCTGGACCACCTCACCACCCGCATGCGCCGGCACGCCGAGGGCCTGGTGATCCTGTCCGGCGCCGCTCCCTCCCGGCAGTGGCGCAAACCCGTCCAGCTCATGGACGTCGTACGCGCCTCCGTCGCCGAGGTCGAGGACTACGAGCGCATCGAGGTCCGCAGGCTGCCCAGGGTCGCCGTCACCGGTCCGGCCGTCGCCGACCTCACCCACCTCGTGGCCGAACTGCTGGAGAACGCCACGGTGTTCTCCCCGCCGCACACCGCCGTCCAGGTCCTCGGTGAGCGTGTGGCCAACGGTTTCACCCTGGAGATCCACGACCGCGGACTCGGCATGGCGGCCGACGCGCTTCTGGACGCCAACCTCAGACTCGCCGAGACCCCTGAGTTCGAGCTCTCCGACACCGACCGGCTCGGACTGTTCGTGGTCAGCCGCCTCGCCCAGCGCCAGAACGTCCGGGTCTCGCTGCAGCCCTCCCCGTACGGCGGTACCACAGCGGTCGTCTTCATCCCCGACGCGCTGCTGACGGACGACGTTCCGGACACCAACGGCGTCGGCTTCCGCCTCGACCGCTCCCAGCGCTCCACGGACCGCGAACCGGAGGAGAGCCGCCGCGCCGCGCTCTCCCAGGTGCCCGTCCAGCTGCCCCGGCTCCCCGCCTCGCTGCTGGACGGACCGGTCGAACTGGAAGCCCCCGTCGACCTGAACGGACTCGACGGCTTCCCCGGCGCCCCGGGCGACGAGGACAGCCGGCGCGGCGGCCCCTTCCGCCCCCGCACCGGCGCCCAGGAGGAGCGGCCCGGCCCCGAGTCCCATCGGCAGACCTCCGGCACGCCCGAGGGAACGGACCGGGGCGGGGACGACCGGAGCGCCCCGGTCCCCCTGGTCCGCAGGGGAGGACCCAAGCTGGTCAGCTCCCACGGACGCCCGGTCCGCGACGCGCGCACCCGTGCGGAGCGCACGGACGAGGAGGGCGCGTCCGCCGCGCCCACCCGGCCCGAGCTGGAAGCGGCGTCTCCGCTGCCGGCCCACCGCCGCGACGAGGACTCCTCGGGACGCCGGGGCCCAGGCCGCCCGGGTATGGAGGCGCTGTCCCCGCTCCCCGCACGCCGCCGGACCGAACGGCTCTCCTCCGCCACCGAGCGCGAACAACCGGACGCGGAGTCACTGCCCCCGTTGCCCGCCCGCAGGCGGGGCCCCGACCCCTCCCGGCCCAGGGCCGGAGCCGGGGACCGGAGCGACACTCCGACGCCCTCAAGCCCCGTGCGCAACGGCCCGCCGGAGCCTCCTGCCGGCCTTCCCCGGCGCACCCGCCGCCCCGCCCATGGGGCGAGCGGCCCCGACGACTCCTCACCGGCCGCGGGCGGCGCGGACACCGGCGCCGTACGACCCGGCGGCGGATCGCTGCCCCGGCGCGTCCGGCAGGCCAGCCTCGCCCCGCAGCTCAAGCGCAACGCCGAACCTCGGAACGAGGACAGGGCCCGGCCCGTTGAACGGGACGCCGACGAAGTCCGCAACCGTATGGCCTCGCTCCAGCGCGGCTGGCAGCGCGGCCGCGAGGAGAACGCAGCCGGCGACGAAGCCGACAGCGGCACAGCACCACGACGAACGACAGAGGGGGACGGTCGATGACCGCACCGAGGGCCACCGGCCACACCACGACCGACAAGGGGGAGCTGAACTGGCTCCTCGACGACCTGGTGGACCGCGTCGCCAGCATCCGCAAGGCGATCGTGCTCTCCGGCGACGGCCTGGCCACGGGCGCGTCGAAGGACCTCACCCGGGAGGACAGCGAACATCTGGCCGCGGTCGCCTCCGGCTTCCACAGCCTCGCCAAGGGCGTGGGCCGCCACTTCGAGGCCGGCGACGTCCGTCAGACCGTCGTCGAACTCGACGAGGCCTTCCTCTTCGTCACCGCCGCCGGCGACGGCAGCTGCCTCGCCGTCCTCGCGGACGCCGACTCGGACGTCGGACAGGTCGCCTACGAGATGACGCTTCTCGTGAAGCGGGTCGGTGTGCATCTGGGCGCCGCACCGCGCACCGATCTGCCCTCGGGCGGGTAGTGGAAGGACATGAGCGCTGACGGTCAGGGTAGAAGCCACTGGTTCGACGACGAGGCCGGACCGGTCGTCCGTCCGTACGCCATGACGCGGGGCCGCACCACCAGTGCGGTCCAGCACCGCCTCGACCTGATCGCGGTGGTCGTCACGGAGCCGCACGCGGACGATCCGGAAGCCGATCCCACGCTCTCCCCGGAACATGTGGACATCGTCGAACTGTGCCGCGACACCTCGCAGACGGTCGCCGAACTCTCCGCCGAACTCGATCTGCCGATCGGAGTGGTCCGGGTCCTCGTCGGAGATCTCGTGGAATCGGAATTGGTCCATGTGAACCGGCCGGTACCCCCGGCCGAGCTGCCGGACGAGAGTATTCTGCGCGACGTGATCAACGGCCTCCGGGCGCTGTGACCGGCGCGGAAGCGGGATACTGACGTGACAGGCTGGCAGTTCTGGGTCGACCGAGGCGGCACCTTCACCGACATCGTCGCGAGGCGCCCCGACGGCCGGCTGCTGACGCACAAGGTGCTCTCCGACAATCCGGCTCCGGAACACACCGGGCACCGCGGGAGCGGGGGAACACGCGGCACCGACGCGGCGGTCGTGGGCGTCCGCGCACTGCTGGCCGGGTCCGACGATCCCGTGGACGCCGTGCGCATGGGGACCACCGTCGCCACCAACGCCCTCCTCGAACGCAAGGGCGAACGGACCCTGCTGGTCGTCACCCGCGGCTTCCGCGACGCGCTGCGCATCGCCTACCAGAACCGCCCGCACATCTTCGCCCGCCGTATCGACCTGCCCGAGCTGCTGCACGAACGGGTCGTCGAGGTGGACGAACGCATCGCCGCCGACGGCACCGTCCTGCGCGCCCCCGACCTGGACGCCCTCACCGGACCGCTGCGACAGGCCCACGACGACGGCATCCGGGCCGTCGCCGTGGTCTGCGTGCACAGCCATCTCCACCCCGCCCACGAACAAGCGGTCGGGGAACTCGCCGCCCGCATCGGCTTCCCGCAGATCTCGCTGTCCAGCGAGGTCAGCCCCCTGATGAAGCTCGTCCCGCGTGGCGACACCGCCGTCGTGGACGCCTACCTCTCGCCCGTGCTGCGCCGCTACGTCCGCCATGTCGCGGACGAGCTCGACGGCGTACGGCTGATGTTCATGCAGTCCAACGGAGGCCTCACCGAGGCCGGCCAGTTCCGCGGCAAGGACGCCATTCTGTCCGGGCCGGCCGGCGGCATCGTCGGCATGGCCCGCATGTCGCAGCTCGCCGGCTTCGACCGCGTCATCGGCTTCGACATGGGCGGCACCTCCACCGACGTCTCGCACTTCGCGGGCGAGTACGAACGCGTCTTCACCACGCAGATCGCCGGAGTCCGGCTGCGCGCACCCATGCTGGACATCCACACCGTCGCCGCCGGCGGCGGCTCGGTCCTCCACTTCGACGGCTCCCGCTACCGCGTGGGGCCGGACTCGGCGGGCGCCGACCCGGGACCCGCCTGCTACCGGCGCGGCGGCCCGCTCACGGTCACCGACGCCAACGTCATGCTCGGCCGTATCCAGCCCGCCCACTTCCCTGCGGTGTTCGGCCCGGACGGCGACCGGCCCCTCGACGACGCGCTCGTCCGCGACCGCTTCACCGCCCTCGCCGGTGAGATCCGCGGGCAGACCGGCGACGACCGCACCCCCGAGCAGGTCGCCGAGGGCTACCTGCGGATCGCCGTCGCCGACATCGCCGGCGCGGTGAAGCGGATCTCCGTGCAGAAAGGCCACGACGTCACCCGGTACGCCCTCACCACCTTCGGCGGAGCGGGCGGACAGCACGCGTGCATGGTCGCCGACTCCCTCGGAATTCGCACCGTCCTCGTCCCGCCCATGGCCGGCGTCCTGTCCGCGCTCGGCATCGGCCTCGCCGACACCACGGCCATGCGGGAACGCTCCGTCGAGGCCCCCCTGGAACCGTCCTCCATGCCCCGCGTCCACAAGACCGCCGACGATCTCGAGGCGGCGGCCCGCGCGGAGCTCCTCGCCGAGGACGTCCCCGAGGAGCGCATCGAGGTCACCCGCCGCGCCCAGCTCCGCTACGACGGCACCGACACCGCCCTCACCGTCGAGCTGACCGAGCCCGGCACGATGCGGCACGCCTTCGAAGAACGTCATCGCGCCACGTACTCCTTCACGCTCGACCGCCCGATCGTCGTCGAAGCCCTCTCCGTCGAAGCCACCGGCATCACCGAACCCCCCGATCTCTCCGCCCTCGCTCCCTACGAAGGCACCCCGCGACACCGCACCGCCGCCCCGCGGACCGTCCGCCTCCACACCGGCGGCACCTGGCGCGACGCGGCCCTCCACCGCCGCGAGGACCTTCCCCCCGGCGAATCCGTCACCGGCCCCGCGATCATCACCGAGTCCGGAGCGACGACCGTCGTCGACGACGGCTGGCGGGCCGCGGCGACCGACGACGGGCATCTGGTCATGGAACGCGTCGCGGTTACGCAGAGTTCCCGAGCCGACACAAAAGCCGACCCCGTGCTGCTCGAGGTCTTCAACAACCTCTTCATGTCCATCGCCGAACAGATGGGTGCCCGCCTCGAGTCCACCGCCCAGTCCGTCAACATCAAGGAACGCCTGGACTTCTCCTGCGCCCTCTTCGACCCCGACGGAAACCTGGTGGCCAACGCCCCGCACATCCCCGTCCACCTGGGCTCGATGGGCACGAGCGTCAAGGAGGTCATCCGGCGCCGCGGCCCGGCCATGCGCCCCGGGGACGCCTACGCCGTCAACGACCCGTACCACGGCGGCACCCATCTGCCCGACGTCACCGTGATCACGCCGGTCTTCGGCGCCGGACCCTCCGGAGACACGGAGAGTGACCGGGAGGTCCTCTTCTACGTCGCCTCACGCGGCCATCACGCCGAGATCGGCGGCATCGCCCCCGGCTCCATGCCGGCCGACAGCCGCACCATCGACGAGGAGGGCGTCCTCTTCGACAACTGGCTGCTCTCCGAGGACGGCCGCTTCCGCGAGGAGGAGACCCTCCGCCTCCTCACCGGGGCACCCCACCCCTCCCGCAACCCGAAGACCAACCTCGCCGACCTGCGCGCCCAGATCGCCGCCAACCACAAGGGCGTCGACGAGGTCGGCCGCATGATCGAGAACTTCGGCCTCGACGTCGTCCAGGCCTACATGAAGCATGTCCAGGACAACGCCGAAGAGGCGGTGCGCCGCGTCATCGACGCCCTCGACGACGGCGCCTACGCCTATGAGACCGACTCGGGCGCCGTCATCCGCGTACGCGTCCGGGTGGACCGTGAGAACCGCCGCGCGACCATCGACTTCACCGGCACCTCCGCCCAGTTGCCCACCAACTTCAACGCCCCCTACTCCGTCGTCAACGCGGCCGTCCTGTACGTCTTCCGCACCCTGGTCGCCGACGACATCCCGCTCAACGACGGCTGTCTGCGCCCGCTGGACGTCATCGTGCCGCCGGGTTCCATGCTGGCTCCCGAGCCGCCCGCCGCCGTCGTCGCGGGCAACGTGGAGACGTCCCAGTCCATTACCGGCGCCCTCTACGCGGCCCTCGGCGTCCAGGCGGAGGGCTCCGGCACCATGAACAACATCACTTTCGGCAACGCCCGCCACCAGTACTACGAAACCGTCGCCTCCGGCTCGGGCGCCGGGGACGGCTTCCCGGGAGCGTCCGTCGTACAGACCCACATGACCAACTCGCGGCTCACCGACCCCGAGATCCTGGAGTGGCGCCTTCCGGTGCGCCTCGAGGAGTTCGCGGTCCGCCGCGGCAGCGGCGGCGCCGGACGGTGGCGCGGCGGGGACGGAGCCGTGCGCCGCATCCGCTTCCTGGAACCCATGACGGTCTCCACACTGTCCCAGCACCGCAGGGTCCCCCCGTACGGCATGGCCGGAGGCGAACCCGGCGCACCGGGCGCCCACCGGATCGAACGAGCGGACGGCACGGTCACCCGGCTCGCCGGAAGCGACTCGGCGGACGTCGGACCCGGCGACGTACTCGTCGTCGAAACCCCCGGCGGCGGGGGATACGGCCCGCCGCCCGACCCCCATCAAGCAGGAGAAGAGATCGATGATCTTCGGGCGTTCTGAGCGCGGCAAGCCCCCGGTCGAGCCCGTCACGCTCAAGATCCTGGTGGCCGGCGGCTTCGGCGTGGGCAAGACCACGCTCGTCGGCGCGGTCAGCGAGATCAGGCCGCTGCGCACCGAGGAACTCCTCACCGAGGCCGGGCGCCCGGTCGACGACACCTCCGGTGTGGAGGCCAAGAACACCACCACCGTGGCCATGGACTTCGGCCGCATCACGCTCCGCGAGGACCTGGTGCTCTACCTCTTCGGCACGCCCGGCCAGGAGCGGTTCTGGTTCATGTGGGACGAGTTGTCCGAGGGCGCCCTCGGAGCCGTCGTCCTCGCCGACACCCGGCGCCTGGAGGACTGCTTCGCGGCCATCGACTACTTCGAGCGACGGGCCATCCCGTTCCTCGTCGGCGTCAACTGCTTCGACGGAGCGGCGCGCTACCCGGCCGACGACGTCCGCCGCGCCCTCGACCTCGACGACCACGTACCGCTGCTGATGTGCGACGCGCGGGACCGCGAGTCGGTCAAGGAGACCCTCGTCGGCGTCGTCCAGCACGCCATGGCCCGGAGCGCACAGCGACGCCAGACGGTCGGCACCTGATACGCCGACAGGTCCGCGGCCCGTGCTCCCACCGACCGAGCCCGGGCCTCGGACCCGGAGAACGACGCACCACGCGCGCGTGGTCAGCCGTCGCCCTCCTCCGTCCGGCTGCATCAGCGGGTTCTTCTTCGTCGTGCCCCCGTCCGGCGACTTCAGCCGCTTGCAGGGAGGATCCGTGCCCCGCCCGGCGTCCGTGACGCGCGTGCCGTCCCGCGGGGGAGTGGGCCGCGCCGCCGCAGGAGGACCCCAGCGGCGGCGCACCGGAATGCGCCGGGACGTACGGTGATGTCGGCCGGCACCGGGAAGTGTTCACCGGCACTCGGGGGCGTCAAGGCCACCGGCCGCAACGGTTCTCGGCCACCCGGCCGGGAGCACCACCTCCGCGGTGGCGCGGGCGCGCGGCGGCCAAGGGGCGGGCCCTTCCCCGGAAGAGCCGACTCCTGATAGATGCAGGAGACATGACACGACTCTCCCTCGCGGTACGCGGTCTGGTCACCGCGGTCGCCGCCCTGCTCGCCACGACAGCCGCCTCCGCCACCGCCCGGGCGAAGCCCGAACCCAAGGCACCCCGCGACTTCGTGGCGCTGAACAGCGTGGACCCGACGATCATCCAGGAGATCCGTTACTTCACCCCGCACAACTTCGTCGGCGAGCCCATCGACGGCTACCGGCAGCCGCTGTGCATCCTCACCCGTCCCGCCGCCGAGGCCCTCCACACGGCGCAGCGGAAGCTGCTGCGCCAGGGCTACTCCCTGAAGGTGTACGACTGCTACCGGCCACAGCGTGCGGTGGACCACTTCGTGCGCTGGGCCGAGAACCTCGACGACCAGAGGATGAAGGCCGAGTTCTACCCGAACGTCGACAAGGCCCGGTTGTTCGCCGACGGCTACATCGCGGAGAAATCCGGTCACAGCCGTGGCTCGACCGTGGACCTCACCCTCGTGGAACTCCCCACGGAGCCGACAAGGCCCTACCGCCCCGGACAGCCCCTCACCCCCTGCTTCGCCCCCGAGGACGAGCGGTTCCCCGACACCTCCGTCGACATGGGCACCGGCTACGACTGCTTCGACACCCTCAGCCACACCCTCGACCCACGTGTCCAGGGCGAACAACGCGCCCACCGGCTGCTCCTCAAGAGCACCCTGGAGGACCTCGGCTTCGTGAACCTCGCCGAGGAATGGTGGCACTACACCTTCAAGCCGGAGGCCCACCCGGACACCTACTTCGACTTCCCGGTGTCCCGGAGGTCACTCACCGGCCACAACTGACCGGCCCCCCAAGACACCCCCACCGTGATCGGATACAGTCCGCGCGTGTCCGAAACTCATGCCATGGCTCCCAACTCCGCGCCGGACTCCCACTGTTCGAGCTGCGGCACGGCCTTCGGAGAGGGCGTCTCCGGCTGGCCCCGCACCTGCCCGTCCTGCGGCACCGTCGCCTACCGCAACCCGCTGCCGGTCGCGGTCGCCCTCCAGCCCGTCTACGACACCCAGGGCACCGGCCTCGTCGTCATCACCCGCACCATCGCGCCCGCACGCGGGCGCACGGCCCTGCCCGGCGGCTACCTGGACGACCGGGAGGACTGGCGCCAGGCCGTCGTCCGTGAGCTCAAGGAGGAAACCGGCATCGACGCGGCGAGCCGCGACGTACGGCTCGCCGACGCCATGAGCTCCCCCGACGGACACCTGCTGCTGTTCGGGCTCCTCCCGGAACGCCCCGCGGAAGACCTGCCGCCCTTCACCGCCACCGACGAGACCGAGGACCGCCACCTGCTGCGCAGCCCGGAGGAACTCGCGTTCCCCCTGCACACCCTGGCCGCACGGGCCTGGTTCGAGGGCCGCTACATCTGACCCCCGCCCGTGCCCGCCCCGCGGACGCGCACCGGGCAGGACGGCTCCACACCGCCGTCCTCGCCCTCCCGCTCGACGACGACCCGCGGACCCGACCACCGCACCGTGTAACGCTCGATCTCCTGCTCCTCCCACCCCTCGCCGGAATCCGGTACGACCAGCCCGCCCCCGGTCCGCCCCCGGGCCGGTGCCCACACCTCCAGCTCCGGGCCGCCGTCCTCCCCCAGCACCGGAAGAACGGCGCCTCCGCGCGCGAACACCGGAATCCGCTCCAGCGGCGCGTCCACCCACACCCGGGCCGGCCCGTCGTACGCCCGCCCCGTCGCCGTGTCGTACCACCGCCCGCGCGGCAGCCGGACGGCCCGCCGGTCCACACCCGGAGCGAGCACCGGCGCCACCAGCAGACAGTCGCCGAGCAGAAAGGCGTCCTCGCAGCCACGCAACGCGCGTTCCTCGGGCGCCGACCACCACAACGGCCGCACGTACGGCGCTCCGGTACGCCGGGCCAGATGCGCCAGCGTCATGAAGTACGGCAGCAGCCGCCGGCGTTCGACGAGCGCCGCGCGCGCGTGCCCGAGAACGTCCGCGCCGAGATCCCACGGCTCCCCCCGGCCCGCGCGCCCACCGCCACGGGTGCGGAAGAACGGAAGATAGGCCCCCAACTGGAGTCCGCGCAGATACAGCTCGGGCGACGCCTCCCCGTCGAAGCCGCCGATGTCCGGGCCCGCGTAGGGAACACCGCACAGGCCCAGCCCCAGCACCAGCGACAAGGCCGCCCGCACCCCGGGCCACCCCGTCATCACCTCGCCCGACCACACCCCGCCGTGACGCTGCACACCGGCCCACCCGGAACGGGAGAACACCAACGGCCGCTCCTGGGGAGCCCGCTCCCGCAGTCCCTCGTACGCCGCCCGGGCCATGCACAGCCCGTACACGTTGTGCGCTTCGCGATGGTCGCCTCCGCGCCCGTCCAGCGCGTGGCGCGCCGACCGGGGCAGCGTCGGCTCGCCGAAGGCCGTGAAGGACGTCGGCTCGTCCATGCTGTGCCAGAAACCCGCGAACCCCTGTGCCAGCCGCTCCGTGTACAGACCGCCCCACCACGCGCGCACGCGCGGGTGCGTGAAATCCGGAAAGACCACCTCGCCGGCCCACCCGACCCCTTCCACGACTGCCCCGGAGGCGTCCCGCACGAACGCGTCCCGCTCCACCCCCTCGTCGTACACGGCGGTGCCGGGCGCCGCGCCGACCGCCGGGCCGACGACCGACACCAGCCTGATCCCCTCGCGCCGCAGCTCGTCCGCGAGAACCGGCAGCTTGGGGAACCGCTCCTGGTCCACGGTGAACACCTGACGGGCATCGAAGTGGCCGACGCCGAGGTGCACGGCGTCGAGCGGCAGCCCGTGCTCCCGGTGCCCCGCGACGATCCGCCGCACCTCCTCCTCGCCGCCGGACACCCCCCGCGCGTGGTGGTGACCGAGCGCCCACGCGGGCGGCAGCACCGGCGCACCGGTGAGGGAGGCCCAGGCGAGCAGCACTCGCGCGGGAGCCCCCACCATCACCCAGCAGCGCAGCGGGCCGCCGTCCATGCGCAGCTCACTCGTCCCGGCCCGGTCGTGTCCGGAACCGGCCCCCTCCTCGCCCTCCCGCAGCGTCACGGTGCCGTCCCACGAGCTGTCGTGGAACACCAGATGCGTGCCCGCGTCCGCCACCACCATCTGCACCGGCATCGTGACGGACGGCGGACAGTCCCCGGGGCCGGCAGCACGACCGGGCGCGGCATTCCACAACCGGTACGTGCCGTCCCGCAGCCGGGGACCCGACGCACGCCCTCCGAGCCCGAAGAAACGCGCGTCGGCCGGCACCTCCGACCGCTGCATCCAGCGTGCGGCACCACCGCCCACCGGCTCCCACCACCGCGGCGGCAGATCACGCCGCAGCATCACACCCCCCGGGGTGAGCACCTCCACCGCGCCGTGCCGCGAGACCACCACCGTCACCCGCTCGGCCACCACCCGCCAGCCACCGTCCTTGTCCGGCTCCAGCGCGGCCCGCGGGTCCGGATCGGGACAGCGGCCGGCCAGCGCGTACGACGGCTCCGGAGCCGCCCCGTCCCAGCTCCAGAAGACCACCCCGTTCACCGCCACGAAGATCCGCAACTCCGAGCGGTCGAACCTGAGCAGTCCGCCACCGAGCCCCGGCTCCACCTCCCGCACGGTCCCGGGCACCCGCGCCCGCACCGGCCCCCACGGCGGCAGCCCGGTGGCGTCGGCCCGCCGCCTGCGCCACGCTGCCCGTACGGTACGCAACCCCTGAGCCGCCCCCATCGAACCAACCGATCTCACCGAACGCACCAGGTCACGACCGTCCATGCTGATCACCCTGCCATTGACCGCGCTCACCATGCGGGTCGTTCAACTGCCGTTCACCCGTGATCGGACCACATCTTCACGACACGGACTGTGTGGGGGACGCCCTGGTGCGGAAGTCGATCACATGGCATCGTCCCTGTCAGCCGCGTCACGCGCACACCCCAGCCCGTGCGCGGAGGACGCACACGACGCGCACAGTCCGGGAGCCGCCCCATGTCGACCGTGAACCCCCAGCCGCTCTGGCAGCCGAGCCGGGACCAGATCGCCCAGGCACGGATCACCACGTTCCAGACGTGGGCCGCCGAACACCACGGCGCCCCCGCCGAGGGCGGCTACGCGGCACTCCACCGCTGGTCCGTGGACGAGCTGGAAACCTTCTGGAAAGCGGTCACGGAGTGGTTCGACGTCCGCTTCTCGACTCCCTTCACGCGCGTGCTGGGCGACCGCTCGATGCCCGGCGCCCAGTGGTTCCCCGGAGCCACGCTGAACTACGCCGAGCACGCACTGCGCGCGACCGTCTCCCGCGCGGACGAAGCGGCCCTGCTGTACGTCGACGAAACCCATGATCCGCGCCCCGTCACCTGGGCCGAGCTGAGCCGCCAGGTCGGCTCCCTGGCGGCCGGGCTGCGCTCCCTCGGCGTACGCCCCGGAGACCGCGTCAGCGGATACCTCCCGAACATCCCGCAGGCCGTCGTCGCCCTCCTCGCCACGGCTGCCGTGGGCGGCGTGTGGACCTCCTGCGCACCCGACTTCGGCGCCCGCAGCGTCCTCGACCGCTTCCAGCAGGTCGAACCCGTCGTCCTGTTCACCGTCGACGGCTACCGCTACGGCGGCAAGGAACACGACCGACGCGACGTCGTCGCCGAGCTGCGCCGCGAACTGCCCACCCTGCGCGCCGTCGTGCACATCCCCCTGCTCGGCACCGAGGCCCCCGACGGCGTGCTGGACTGGTCCGCCCTCACCGCCGCGGACACCGAACCGGTCTTCGAGCAGGTGCCCTTCGACCACCCCCTGTGGGTGCTCTACTCCTCCGGCACCACCGGACTGCCCAAGGCGATCGTCCAGTCCCAGGGCGGCATCCTCGTCGAACACCTCAAGCAACTCGGACTCCACTGCGACCTGGGCCCCGAGGACCGCTTCTTCTGGTACACCTCCACCGGCTGGATGATGTGGAACTTCCTCGTCTCCGGCCTCCTGACCGGAACGACGATCGTCCTGTACGACGGCAGCCCCGGCCACCCGGACACGGGCGCCCAGTGGCGCATCGCCGAACGCACCGGCGCCACCCTCTACGGCACCTCCGCCGCCTACGTCATGGCATGCCGCAAAGCCGGCGTGCACCCCTCGCGCGACTTCGACCTCTCCGCGGTCAAGTGCGTCGCGACCACCGGCTCCCCCCTGCCCCCCGACGGCTTCCGCTGGCTGCACGACGAGTTCGCCGCCGGCGGGGCCGACCTGTGGATCGCCTCCGTCAGCGGCGGGACGGACGTGTGCTCCTGTTTCGCCGGAGCCGTACCGACCCTCCCCGTCCACATCGGCGAGCTCCAGGCCCCCGGCCTGGGCACGGACCTGCAGTCCTGGGACGCCGACGGCAATCCCCTGACCGACGAGGTCGGCGAACTCGTGGTCACCAACCCGATGCCCTCCATGCCGATCCGCTTCTGGAACGACCCCGACGGCACCCGCTACCACGACAGCTACTTCGACACCTACCCCGGCGTCTGGCGGCACGGCGACTGGATCACCATCACCTCCCGGGGCTCCGTCGTCATCCACGGCCGCTCCGACTCCACGCTCAACCGCCAGGGCGTCCGCATGGGATCGGCCGACATCTACGAAGCCGTGGAACGCCTCCCCGAGATCAGGGAATCCCTCGTCATCGGCATCGAACAGCCCGACGGCGGCTACTGGATGCCCCTGTTCGTCCACCTGGCACCCGGAGTCACCCTCGATGAGGACCTGCGCGGCCGCATCAAGCGGACCATCCGCGAACACCTGTCACCGCGTCACGTCCCCGACGAGATCATCGAGGTCCCCGGCGTCCCGCACACCCTCACCGGCAAACGCATCGAGGTTCCGGTCAAGCGTCTCCTCCAGGGAACCCCGTTGGAGAAGGCGGTCAACCCGGGTTCCATCGACAACCTCGACCTGCTCGCCTTCTACGAGGAGATCGCCCGCAAGCGCGGCTGACTCCGTCCCGCGAAGGAGACCGGCTCCCCCTTCGGCCCGCCCGGCCGGACGCCGTTGTCAGTGCCGCCGATTACTGTGAGTGAGCATTGATCGACTGTGCACAGGGGGAGACATGGCGTACACCGACCACCGAATCTTGCGACGCGCCCTGCGCCGCGAAGTCGCCGGCACCGTCGGCCTGCTGGCCGACGAGCACGACTTCCGCGCCATGCGGCGCTACGACAGCTTCATCTTCGACGACCACACCACCTACCTCAAACACATGGAAGCCGTCCTCAGGACGCGCGCGCTGCAGGGCAGCCACACCACGGTGGCCCTCTTCGACCCCGAGGACTACGCCGAGTACTGCGCGGAAGCGGGCCTCGACCCCGACAGCCACACCAGCCGCACACAGTTCACGGCCGCCCTCGCGTCCACCGGCCCCTCAGTTCTCTACGACGGCCGCCCACTGGCCGACCTCCTGCCCACCCTCGTCAACGAGGCCGTCCGCCACGCCACCTGGGAGTACGCGGCCACACTCCTCGCCCGCCTCGGCGCCTGCGCCTCGTGCGGCGAGGACCTGGGCCGTGCCGCCTTCATCCGCGCCTCGCACCTCCTCGTCCGCATCCTCGACACGGCCCCACCCGGCGAGCGGCACCTCGTGTGCAGCGTCTCCGGACCACCCGAAACGCTCATCGCCGTCCTGCACGCCGACGACATCGCCGGCCGTATGGAACTCGACGAGTCCGAAGCCCTCGAATTCACCACCGTCCTGGCCGTCGGCCTCGCCACCGAGAACCCCGGCGGACTGGTCATGCGGACGAGCGAACCCGGCAGTCCCGACCGCGTCCACGGCTGGCGACTGCGCGCCCACGGCCTCGAACCCCTCACCGCCGGCGAGGTCTTCGACGCCTACTGCACCGACGCCGAGTCCGGAGACCTCATCTCCCCGGAGTCCAATGTCGACTACTGCGAGCCGCCCGACCTCGGCGAGGGACCTGGCCCGGCCCACCGCCACTGAGCCGGAAACACCCGAGGGGCGCCCCACCTCCAGGTGGAACACCCCTCGGGGACACCGATCGCCGTCGGCCCGGTCCGGCTACTCGCCCGACAGCACCGCCTGGGCGGCGTCACGTGCATCCGCGGCGCTGTCCGCCGCCCGGGCCGCCGCCGCGGCCCGCTCACACTGCGCCAGCGTGAACTTCGCCAGCGACGCGCGCACATATGGAATGGACGCCGCCCCCATGGAGAGAGAGGTGACCCCCAGACCGGTCAGCACACACGCGAGCAGCGGGTCGGAAGCGGCCTCACCGCAGACCCCACAGCTCTTGCCCTCGGCCTTCGCCGCCTCGGCGGACAGTGCCACCAGGTCGAGCAGCGCGGGCTGCCACGGATCCTGCAGCCGGGAGACCGCACCCACCTGGCGGTCCGCGGCGAACGTGTACTGAGCCAGGTCGTTGGTGCCCACCGACAGGAACTCCACCTCCTGCAGCACCGAGCGCGCCCGCAGCGCGGCCGACGGGATCTCGACCATCGCGCCGAACTTCGCCCGCAGCCCCGCCTCCCGGCAGGCGTCAGCGAAAGCCCTGGCATCGGCCCGGTCCGCCACCATCGGGGCCATGACCTCGAGATGGACGGGCAGCCCTTCGGCGGCCCTGGCCAGCGCCGTCAGCTGCGTACGCAGCACCTCGGGGTGGTCGAGCAGCGTCCGCAGCCCGCGCACGCCCAGCGCCGGGTTCGGCTCGTCCGCCGGAGTGAGGAAGTCCAGCGGCTTGTCCGCGCCCGCGTCCAGCACCCGCACCACGACACGGCCCTCGGGGAACGCCTCGAGCACTTGACGGTAGGCCGCGACCTGCTTCTCCTCGGAAGGAGCCTTCTTGTCGTCGTCCAGGAACAGGAACTCGGTACGGAAGAGACCGACGCCCTCCGCGCCCGCCTCCACGGCGGCCGCCACATCCGCCGGACCACCGATGTTGGCCAGCAGCGGCACCTGGTGACCGTCGGCGGTCGCACCGGGCCCGGTCGACGCCGCCAGCGCCGCCTTGCGCTCGGCCGCCGCCGCCTCGAGCCGGTCCTTCTTCTCCTCGCTCGGGTCCACGAAGACCTCCCCAGTGCTGCCGTCGACCGCTATCAGCGTGCCCTCGGCGAGTTCACCGGCACCCGGTAGGGCGACCACGGCCGGGACACCGAGAGCACGGGCCAGGATCGCGCTGTGGCTGGTGGGGCCGCCCTCCTCGGTCACGAAGCCGAGGACCAGCGTCGGGTCGAGCAGCGCCGTGTCCGCCGGCGCGAGATCACGGGCCACGAGGACATACGGTTCGTCACTGTCCGGCACACCCGGCATCGGCACCCCGAGCAGCCGCGCGACGATGCGGTTCCGCACGTCGTCGAGGTCGGCCACGCGGCCCGCCAGGTACTCGCCGGCATTCGCGAGCAGCTCGCGGTACGCGGCGAACGCGTCGTACACCGCACGCTCAGCGGTGCTGCCGACGGCGATGCGCCGTTCCACGTCGACCATCAGCTCGGGGTCCTGAGCCATCATGGCCTGAGCCTCGAGAACCGCCTGGGCTTCGCCCCCGGCGAGGTTGCCGCGCGCCATCAGATCAGCGGCGACCGCCTCCACGGCCTTGCGGGCGCGCCCTTGCTCGCGCTCCGCCTCCTCCGCCGGGATCTGCTTGGCCGGCGGCTCGAGCACCGCCGTACCCATGTGCCGTACCTCGCCGATCGCCACACCGTGGCTGACACCGACGCCTCGCAGCGTTGTCTCCATCTCACCCGTCTCCGGTAGAGCGGCGGGCTCCGCCGCCGCGTTGGTCGTCCTGGTTGCCGTCATGGGACGGCGCCGTGTCACTTCCAGAGGAAGAGGGTGTCGCCGGCCTTCACATCGCCGCCGTCACGAAGCTCGGAGAGTGAGTCCGCCGTGGCCTCCAAGGCAACGACCGGGCACACCGGGGACTTGCCGGCGGCTTCGACGGCGGCCGGGTTCCAGCGGACGATGCCCTGGCCCCGCGACACGGTGTCCCCCTTGTTGACGAGCAGCTCGAAGCCCTCGCCGTTGAGCTGCACGGTGTCGATACCGAGGTGGGTGAGCACGCCGTGTCCGTTCTCGTCGACGACGACGAACGCGTGCGGGTGCAAGGAGACGATCACACCGTCGACGGGAGAGACGGCCTCGGAGGGCTCCCGTGCGGGGTCGATCGCCGTACCCGGGCCGACCATGGCCCCGGAGAAGACGGGGTCGGGCACGGACGCCAGTCCGATGGCCCGCCCTGCAAGCGGGGACGTCACGGTGGTCATGGGAAGCCTCCCAGGCGTGGAGATCTGTACGTACGCCGCCGTCACTGCCTGTCTCCGGCGCGCTGTTCAGCAGCGTATGTCATGCAACGTACCGGTTCCGGAGGGCAGGTCCGGATCAGTGGTCTAGACGAGAGGTCTAGACCATCACTCTAATCGATTTGCGTGCGCTCCGCGACCCCGTGTAGGGTTGTACCCCTGCTTGGGAACGAGCGGCGTGAGCAGAAGCCCCTCTCCCAGCAGTAATCCAACTTGTCAGATCCTATCTTTGGGTCACCTCTTGCATGCCTGCGAGACGGTGGTCAGGGAGACGGAAAAAGGCTGATAGAGTCGGAGACACCGAAGGGAAGCGCCCGGAGGAAAGCCCGAGAGGGTGAGTACGAAGGAAGCGTCCGTTCCTTGAGAACTCAACAGCGTGCCAAAAGTCAACGCCAGATATGTTGATACCCCGTCTCCAGCATCAGCTGGGACGAGGTT
>NZ_JBIAZD010000009.1:248811-348622 GCF_042898795.1 Streptomyces sp. NPDC000348 | reverse complement strand
GGATATTTACGGGGTGCTGCCATGGTGCTGGTGGTTCTCCTTCGCCAGGACCGTAACCCTGGCATCAGGGACTCCACAAATCTCAGTACAGCTCAGGGAGCCGACTACCGTGCGACTGCCGCGCGATCGAGTGTGTTCATACCAGGAGCACAGGGAGCCCCGTCGGAGCAGGGTGACCAAATGGGTCACCTGCCCCGACGGAGCTCGGTCGGCCGGGCGGCGGGTTACCGACACCCGGCCTGGGCCGGTGCCCTGTGCGGCGCTCTGCGGCTCAGCCGAAGTTCACGTCGCTGCACCACATGTAGGCCTGGTCGAGGTGCGAGGCCTGCCAGATCACGAACAGGATGTGGTGTCCGGTGTAGCCGGAGGTGTTGACGTTGAAGCTGATGTTCTGTGCCGGGGCGAAGCGGCCGGTCTGCGTGATGAAGTCGAGGTTGCCCCAGCCCAGGGTCTGAGTCTTGGGGTTGAAGCCCTGCTTGCTCACGTAGACCCTGAAGTAGTCGGCACCGTGGGACGCCTGGTCGTACAGCTGGACCGTGAAGTTGTTGCTGATGTTGGTCGTCTTCCACTGCCCGGGCTTGTCCAGGCTGGCGTTCCTCGAGAGGTTGTTGCTGCAGAGCGTCCCGTCGGGAGTCCGCGCCTGGAACTGGCCACCGAGGCCGTCGCGGAGCGCGCTCATCCAGTTCCACATGGTGTCGGGGTTGGCCTGGAACGCCTGATAGCACATGGGGTCTTCGGTCTGCATGGCCGGGCTCGTGTGGTTGCTGCCCCACGTCTTCCAGCACTGGTACGCGCGGGAGGCGGGGTTGACGATGGTGCCGTGAGCCTGGGCGGGGGCCGACCAGGTCAGTGCGCCGACAACCACGGCGAACACCATGACGAGCGCCTGGAGATACCTGCGGAGGGAAGACCGCGAACGCCCGGTTAACGGACTCTGTTTACGCATGTGGGGGAACTCCTTCCAGTTGCAAGACTGTCATGGGAGCGCTCCCAACGGTACGTCTTCTGGGTGAAATGTCAATGAAACAAACAGAGTTGATTACAGGGTGGGCTGTGAGCAGGGAATCTGCCGTGAGTCGGGAGTCGGAACCGCTCCCGGGACCGGAAAGCGAGGATTCGGCCTGGACCGGTGTGCGGGGCGATGCCGGGGAGGGGCGTTCACGGCGTGGCAACGGGACCCGTTTCTGGCGTGAGGGCTGTCCAGTTCCACAACGAGATCCCAGGTCTCGATGGTGTGCTTCCGTACACCCGAGTCGGCCTCGCCGGGCAAGTTGCCTGGTAGCAGCTGTGACTGTATGGCGCATCGGGCGGAGAACGCGACCGATGGCATGCAGCGGGAACGTGCCTGCTCCTCGGATCTGAACCGACGGCACTGGAGCATGGATGCCGTAGCGAGGGAAGCCACCAGCAACGCAGATCGGTCTCGGCGCGCTCCAACTCACCTGAGCCGCCACTGCGGCCCCAAGAAGCTCGCGGGCCAGGTGCCGGAACACTTCCCGGTGGACCGTCAGCCAGGCCATGGAGAAGAGGCCTGGCTGATCACGCCCGGGTCCGTTCCACGTTTGCTGACGCGGCTGTTCCATGCAGGGCTGCCCCGCGGTGAGTGGACGGCATGGGCTGCGGCTTGGCCGTCGCCAGTTCCCCGCTGGTGATGGTTCCCGCGCCGAGCCCTCCGTCCTCACCCACGTAGCGGCCACCAGCTCGACGATCCGGCGGTAGTCCACCGCGAGCACCTCCACGGTCGCCGCCTCGTGCCAGTGCGACACGACAGTCCTCGCGCCAAGGGCCTCTTCGACCACCGCCGATACCGCCCCGCGCACCCGCAGCGGGCACTCCCGCCGCGCCCGGAACGGCCAAGGCCTCGACGAGCTCCTCCCGGTCGATCACCCGACGCTCCAACACCGCTTCTGCCTCGGCGAATCCGACCGCGATTCGTTCCGCCCGAGGGCGAAGCTCCTCCGCCCGCACCCGGGCAACCGCCTTCCGCTCCTCCGGCAATCCCAACCATCGACCGCTTCGGCCGACTCGCCTTCGCTGAGCTGGAATTGAGCTGGCGAACCCTGCCATGGCGGCACCGGGAACATGCCTGATCAAAGAAGCCCGACCATCACATCCGGAGAGACATCGGTCTACCTCGACGCCGCGTCAATTCGCGGTCTTGCGGATCCTGGCCAGCAGGGGAGACTGCCTTTAGACCGGGTCCGCCCGGTCCCCGGCAGCAGCACGCCAAGCAGGTCGGGCCATCGTCACGCCACCGAGATGAGGTCTCATGAACCGAAACCGAGCCACCGTCGGCGCGGTCGCCGTGACCCTGTTCACCGCCGGCCTCGCCATCGGCCCGGCAGCCGCCGCCACCGCCGCCGCCGAGGCGAAGGCCCGCGTCGGAGCCGACTGGGCAACCCAGTCGATCGTCTTCACCGGTGCTGCAGCACAGACCAACAACCTCAACATATTCTCCATGTACACCAGCGACGGGATCCGGCGGATCGGCTTCAGCGACGTGGTTCCGCTCGAACCGGGCGACCACTGTGCGTACTCCAGACCCGAGGACACCACCTCCGTCGTCTGCGAACTGCCCGCCGACAGCCCCCGGCCCGACAGGATCGACGTCTTCCTCGGCGACGGCAACGACACGATCGCCGCCTTCACCCCCGGGATCGGCACCGTCAGCGGCGGCCCCGGCGACGACGAACTGCACGCCCACACAGCACGCACGGTGCTGGGCGACGCGGGGAACGACATGGTCATGGGACCCGCAGCCCTGCACGGCGGCGACGGCATGGACCACCTGATGGGTGACAGCAGCAACCAGCAGATGTGGGGCGGCCGGGGCGACGACATGATCGAGGGCTACGGCGGTGACGACACCGTGCACGCCGGCCCCGGCGACGACCACGCCATGGGCGGGGACGGCCGCGACATCGTCCTCGGTGGCCCCGGCAACGACACACTGGACGGCGAAGGCGGCGACGACCTCGTCTGCGGTGGCACCGGAAAGGACATCCTCGAAGGCGGACCTGGCCGCGACATCGTCCTCCCGTAAGTGCGCCTCCGTGCCCGAAGGCCCTGGTCCGCGGCGCGAACAGCGTCGCGGGCGCCGAGCCACCGCCCTCGGCGGCCCGCCACCCGAGCCGCGTCAACCGCGAACGCCGCAGACGGCAGGCCCCTGCGCGAGACTGACGGCACAGAGATCCGGGTCCGCCGGCCGGCAGCCGGGCGCAAGGACCGGGACAACTTCATCTCGGGCAAGAGCAAGCAGAACGCGGTCAAGACCACGGTCGTCACGGACAGGGAGGCCGCGTGCTCTTCTGCAGCCGGGCCAGGCCCGGCAACTGCGCGGACATCATCCACGCCCGCCAGTCAGGGCTGGTCAGGCTCCTGGCCAACGGCCCCGCGGTCGAGATCCTTGCCGACGCCGGCGACCAGGGACTGAGCGCCCAGACCGGCGGCCGGCGTCCACATCCGCTCCATCCCGGAGAAGATCACGCGCTGCATCGACAACGGATGGTTCGCCCCCCTCTCACCGATGCCGTGCGTCAGCTGCTCGAGCTCGACGGGCCGGCCTTCCGGCGGCGCATCGTCGCCGACGCCGCACGGCGGGACGCCCGGGACGATGCGCTGTGCCATCCGCCGGTCCTCAACCGGTGGCGTGACCAGCTCACCGAGGCCCTGGCCGAGATGGCTCCGAGCGCGGACAATCCTCACACCAAGTACCTGCACGACCTCACCCTCACGAGCCGGCCGCGAAGCGCCGCACGGCTCGGGCGACTTCACGATCGCCGGCGCCTGTTCGCCACCCTGCTGCAACGCCGATCGGAGGCCATCCGGCTGATCACCGCGCTCAACGACGGGATGTCCCTGGCCGAGCGCCGGGACCCCGGCTACGAGCTGCTGAAGAAGACCGGGGACCAGGCCTACGACGAGCTCGTCCGCCGCCACCCCGGCCTCTACCGGTACATCCGCACACGCCTGGCCCGGTACGAGACGCGCTACGGGCGCCTGCAGCTCACCGAGCCGAGGGCCAACTGCGTGCCCGGATCTACGACGAGCTGGACCGCATGCGCGCAGCACATCCGGCCTCGGTCCCGCACCGCACCGCTGACGTCCCGCGGGGGCCAGGTGTGCGAAGGACACCGTGCTCGTCGTGGACGGCACCCTGATCCCCGCCCGCAACCACTCCATCGCTGAGCGGTCGAAGAACTGCCGATACTCCACCCACCGCCAGGTCGTCATCGACGCCGATTTACGGCTGGTCGTCGTGGTCGGCCAGCCACTGACCGGAAACCCGCAACGACTGCCGGACGTGGGAGGAGCCCAATGGCCAGGACAGTCCCGGAAGCCTGCGGCCGGGCGGGGCCAGAGGCGGTCTTGAGCAGGGTGGCTGGCAGCGTCTTCCGGTCTCTGTTCCGCCGGTCACCGCTGTGTGGTCGGGCCGGTTCGACCGGCAAGGAGGGTGCGGTTTCGTGGCCCGCGGCTTTTCTGTCGGCGGCAAGCCGGGGTCGGCGGCGGCGCCGCCGCGTGTCGTGGCCGTCAGCCTCGTCGCCGGTCTCCCCACCAGGGAAGAATCGCGGGCAGATCGCCGAGCCCGCGAGAAGGTCTCTTGGGCATGGGCGTTTCGCCGTCATCGCCGTCCCAGCGGCGGCCGTACTGGTCTGGCAAGGTCCCCCAGCCCCAGTACGGCACCGGGCGAGAGGGGGTCTCGCCGAGTTCCTGAAGCGGATCAATGCGACGGTCCCCGACCGTGCACAGGTGTGCCCAGCTGTCCCCCAGGTCGAAGACGTAGGCGAACTGCTCGCCGACCTTCAGTTTGCTGAGCGTGGTGGAATGGCCGTCCAGCGTGTCCTCGGGGGCTTCGCCTTCCCACCACTGCAGTGGGCTGACGCCGGTCTGGTCGGCCAGTGTGAACATGTGCAGGTGGGCCAGGTCCCAGCGTCCGAAAGCCAGATCGATGGCTTCGGCGAGCTGGGCGAAGGAATGGGTGCGCGCCGCAGCGAGAACGCGGCCGGGCCACGGCCACAGGTCCGCTCCGTGTCCGGAGACCAGCTCCACACGGATGGACAACCAGGATCGTGACACGCTGCCGTGTTCCCCTTTTCGCAACCGCTGCTGGATCAGGAACGAGGCTACAGAAATCACCACCGGGCGGGGCCCGGGACGTCTGCACGGATTCACAGCATGATCATGACCAGGTGGTGTGGCGTTGTATGGGGTCAATACGGCTGAAGAAAGCTCCGATGAGGTCTCGACTGCAGGACGGGTGGGGGTGACCGTGGACGGCGTCCCGCTGTGTGGTGTAGGGGATCTCCGCGGTTGAGTGCGCGGGGTCTGCTCCCTGGAGTGCACCGTCTGCCGGTGTCTGCTCCCTGCTCAAGTGGCAGGCCACCGTACAACTGTCCGAGGTGAACGGGCAGTTCGAGCCCAGGGGTGCACGGTGGCCTTGTCCCGGCATGACCTGCTTCGCCTGCTTGAGTCACTACGTTCGGCCGATGGTCTTGAGCTCGTCCGCGAGGTCGCCGAAAGGCTGCTGCAGGAACTGATCGAGTCCGAAGCCACCGCGAAGATCGGCGCCGAGTGGGGCGAGCACACCGACACCCGCACCACCTGGCGCAACGGGCACCGCGAGAAGACGATGACCACGCAGGCCGGCGACCTCGAACTCGCGATCCCGAAACTGCGGGCCGGTAGTTTCTTCCCCAGCCTGCTGGAGCGCCGGCGCCGCATCGACCAGGCCCTCCACGCGGTCGTCATGGAGGCCTACGTCCACGGCGTCTCCCCCCGATCGGTCGACGACCTCGTCAAGGCCCTCGGCCCCGACACCGGCATACCCAAGAGCGAGGTCTCCCGGATCCGCACGGACCTGGACGAACAGCTGGACGCCTTCCGCACCCGGCCGCTGGACCACATCCGCTTCCCCTGCCTGTTCCCCGACGCCACCTACGTCAAGGCCCGTGTCGGCCACCGCATCGTCTCCCAGGCGATCGTGATCGCCACCGGCGTCACCCAGGACGGCGGCCGCGAGATCGCCGGCGTCATGGTCGGCGACAGCGAGACCGAAGCCTTCTGGGCCCAGTTCCTGAGTCACCTGCGCGAACGCGGCCTGAGTGACGTCCACCTGGCCACCGCGGTCCTCACCGAACTCCACGATGAATGGATCGCCTTCCCCCGCCGCCACCTCTCCAACGAGAGCACGGACGCCCTTCTACACCACGACAAAGGACATGGTCACGTCGAATACACCTACTTCGACAGCGAGGGCAAGATCGCCGGTACCGCACTGTTCGCCACCGCCCAAGAAGATGGACCTGTCCGTCACGAGCCTGCAGTAGAGCGAAACCGGCCAGCTCGTGATGCTGAAGTCGACGGGTGACCTCCCGCCGCTGACCATCACCTGGACCACCAAGTGCGCACCCACCTGCAGTCCCGGCAGCACCACATCGTGGACCAAGCAGCCGATCAGCGTGGGACAGCGCCTGGAGAAGGCGTACACGATCTCCGACACACCCGCGACAACATATGACTACCTCGACGTGACCTACGAACTCGACATCGACGTTCCCGACGCCGATCAGCTGGGACTCCGAAGTACGCTGCGACGACAAACTCTCCATCGCCAACACCTCCGGCTGTGTCGTGCTCTGGACCACCCCACCCTGTTCGTCTCCCGCGCCGACTACGGGTCATCCGTCGACACGATCACTGGGCGCAGCAGAATCTCTCCGGGCACCGGGACTCAAGAACACCGGCACACCATTGCACCGGCTTCAGAAGGACTCAGACCAGAAGGCCAATCGCCAGGCGATCTGCGGCACGACCAAGTTCACCAAGGAATCATTGATCGGTGCCTACGGAAACTTCGCCCAGAGCGCGCGTCTGGCTGAGGGTGACCCTCTAACCGGCAACCGCTGCCGGCTGTTCAGTCGGCCCGTACGGGAACGACGACCGTCGGCAGCGGCCCCGCCACTTCCCGCGGGTCCACCGCCAGGCCGAACTCACTCTCCAGCGCCTCCAGAGCGGCAGCCGGGTCGGAGAAGCCGTCATCCGGCTCGTCCAGGAAGAAGCCGACCCGCTCCAGGGCCTGGTTGAGCCCGTCTGGCTCCTTCCCGGACGCCGGGTCGAACCTCCATGAGTCGAACAGGGCGAGGATCTCCCCGTCATGGGCATGCGCCACGCGAACGGGACCGGCGATGAGCTGCCACACGGACACCGCTTCCGTACTCCTGGACAGCTCCTTGAGCACCGGCTTCCTGAACGGGACACCCATCTGCGGAAGCGCATCGAACACATACGCCCAACCCGCCCCATCCGGGCAGTACACCCGCACCGCCCAGCTGTCCGGGCCGAAGTGCTCAGCCACACCGTCGATGGGATACCGGGGCAGCGGATCCGGGCCGACGGCACCCAGCCTGGCCAACACGTCCGCCTCCCCCAGACCCCGGACCGCGGCCACACAGAACCACTCGTCCCCCAGCACATCGAACAACGTGGAAGCCATCACGACCCGCGCCTTCCCGGTCAGTATCCGCCTGGCGGCCGCCGACGCCACGACACACGCCTGAACTCCCGGTGATAAAAGCTGACGTCATGAAACCGGCAGGTGTCTGGTGGCCAGTCCTCCGGTTACCCGGCCACAGCAGACCACTTCGCTTCGATCCCCGTCCGCCCGAGGGCCAGGAGGAACAGTCGAGACCTGTGGATCGGCCTGTCATGCGACTTGTTGGTCGCCTCTTGATTCCTGGCTGGTTTCTTCGGCGGGTCGTTCGACGAGTGTGGGCTCAGCAGAACCTTTTGGGTCCTAGGATCGGGCCATGAGCAGGACCGACCGCGCCAGCCGGGTCATCGCGGCACCACCGGCGACTGTCTACGGCGCCCTCCTCGACAGAGAGTCGCTCGAGGCCTGGCTGCCGCCGGACGGCATGAGCGGGCGGGTCGAGCGGTGGGATCCCCGGCCTGGCGGCGGATTCCGGATGGTCCTCACCTACCTCGACTCCACCGACAGCCCCGGCAAGACCTCAGAGGCGACGGATGTCGTCGACGTCGGGTTCGCCGACCTGGTGCCACCGGAGCGTGTGGTGCAGCGGGCGGTGTTCGAGGCCGATGATCCGTCGTACGCAGGCACCATGACTATGACCTGGCACCTCGCCGCCGCCGGTGACGGGACCGAGGTGACCGTCACCGCCACGGACGTGCCACCCGGCATCGACCAAGCGGACCACGAAGCTGGGATCGCCTCCTCGCTGGCTCACCTGGCGTCGTACGTCGAAGCGGCCAGCTGACTCAAGTCGGCTGCGCCCAGGCCCGGCCACGAAACGTCGGCCTGCTCGGTGACCTTCAATCGATCACTCGGGAAGGTACGCCTTTCGCGCCAACCCGAACCCGATCCACAGGTCCTGAGCATCGCTCCGTGGCCGGTGCGGCCCTTGTCACACCTGTGACTGTTTGCGCCGAGCGGACCGGTTGGCGAGCAGAAGACACACCCACACCAGGACATGACAGGAGGACAAGGCAATGCCGGCTCCGCTGGCGCCCTCGGTCACCCGCCAGATCAGGAGCCCGAGGGCTATACACAGCATCGGCCAGTAGAGCCAGGTACTCCATCGCGCGCCCGGCATGGTCCATGAGGGCGGAATACGCGAACTCGAACGCCGCTGCATCAAGGCTCCCTTCTCGAGTCCCGTCCGCTTGTACGGGCTTCTTGCCTGGGAGGGGTTTGGGTCCAGGTGCCGAAAGGCGGCAGGAGACTGGAGGCGGGCCGGCCGAGGACGGCGCCGGGCAAGGGGCAGTCAGGCAGGCGGACGGCCGGTGAGGGACGGCAAAGTCGTTGTCCTGATCCGGCGGTAGGTCCTGAAGCCGTACCCGGTCAGTCCTGCCCAGATGACGGTACTGACCAGAGGCCACCACAGATCCCGTCCCCCCTCACCCCGGGCGAGATTGACGATCCAGTTCACCGCCCAGCTGACCGCAAGGACAAGCGCCACCCACCTGGCCCACCGCCAGATTCCCATGGTTCCCCGGGCACGCGCTTCCTGGGGGCTCCGCTTATTCTGCCGCAATCGTGTGCTATCCATACCTACCCGCCTACCCCCTGCCCGCCCCTTGCCTCCCGGCCTTTGACAGAGGGCCGAAAATGGACGGCCCCACCCGGCTTCAGAGATGCCCAAGGGGTGGTCTGAGGAGGGACTGGCTTGCGATCAGATGTTCCGGACGAGCATCCATGCGGCGACTGCCAAGAAGAGCACTCCGGTCACCCTTCGCACCGCATATCCCTTGCTGGTGGGCTCGGTCGCGTCAGGTTCCCTCACCCAGCCACGCTGGAGACGGCTGTTTACCCGCCAGAGCAGTTGAGGTCGTACGACCTGGACCAGGCCCATGATCAGGAAGAGGCACAGAGACAAGACGAGGACCGGGCTGGTGCCACTGTCTTCGGAGGAGGCCTGCACGGTCACATCATGATTCATGGAATCTTGAGTTCCCTGACGCAGACTCAGGAAGCGAGCGAGGCAGCCAGAGCTTCGCGATCAGTTTTGCTTTGCAGAGAGACTCGGGAACCGTTCTGGAGCATTGTTGGAGACCGTTGGATCACTTCAGAGGGTGTCTTCGTTCCCCTTGATGGGATGCTCCGATCTGGTCTCGATGGTCTTATCCGCAGTCGGCATGTGTCATCCACGTACAGGTTTCTATCGAGTATGCCCACCACCGGCTCAGTCGAGCAGGGGCAGGATCTGGGTGGCGTCACCTGCCGTTGCCACTGGTCAGCGACACCGCGAGCGGATGTCCTGGCCGTCGGTGATGATGTGGTCCTGCTGCCCGGCCGTGCGCGGTCGACCAGGCTGGGGCCGCTTCTGGGCCCCGTCGAGCAGCCCGGACGCGGGTGGGAGCGCCCCGGCGAAGCCAAGGGGAGAGCCGATCACCGCCCGCGACCAGTCCAGCTGGTTCTTCGGCCGCAGCTTGTTCAGCAGTTGTTCCCGGACGCCTGCCTCGTTCCAGGCCACCAGGCGCCGCCAGCAGGTCATGCCCGATCCGAAGCCGAGCTCCTGGGGCGGATACTCCCACTGGATGCCCGTATGGAAGACAAACAGGATGCCGCATAGGACCTGCCGGTCGGGCACTCGCGGCAGTCCCTCGGCCTGCTTCGGTGCCGGTTCGGGCAGCATCGGCTCGATCAGCGACCACAGTTCGTCCGACACGATCCACGGCCGTGACTGACGCCACCCCATGCACACCACCAATGAGCGACCAAGCCGACAGTCACACGATTAAACCGCTTTTGTCAGGGCCAGTAAGGAACGAGTCGACGGCTGAGTGGTTGCTCCTCATTGTTTCCTTCTGAGTGCGTTGGAGCGGTTGATGGCGGGGACCGTGGCGAGGCGGCAGGTCCCGGTGACCTGCGCGACCTCTTTTCGGTCCCAGGTCACCAGCCGGAAGGGCTTGTCAGTACTCGTGAGATGGGCGGGCAATTCCGGGCGGGTGCAGCCCTCGAGTTCGGTGTGGATGGAGGCGGCATCGAGAAGGAGGAGAGACCAGCTGGGCCGATCAGGGTGAAGGCCGGCAGGGGGACGGCGCTGATCTCCGGGTGGTGCTGGTGCTGGATGTGGTGGTGGACCGGGTCCATGCCGGACGGGCTGAGCACGGGGGCGGTGGAGCGGTCGCCGCACCACAGGCCGGGTACGAAGTTGGTGGCGTAGGAGTTCGGTGCGCCAGTGGTCGGCGTCGTCGTATTCGCCCAGCCACCCGACGACGTGACAGCGTCAGGAGTCCTGTCAGGCGGTGAGCTGTTCACGTGTGCTGTGACCGACCGTCGGGCTGACGCCGTAATCGGGCTTGTTGATCTCGGCCCACCCCGTGTCGAGGGTGTCGGCGATCGTTGCGACGGTCGGGAAGGCTGGGGTGGTCACGCGGCCCGACTCGATCTTCCTGAGTGTCTCCGGTGAGACGCGGGCGTCGAGCGCGATCGCGAGCATGGAACGTTCTCCCCGGGCCCGGCGCGGGAGGGCGTCGAGGCGCTGACCACGTGCGGCCCCTGCGGGGGTGAGCGGCAACCTGACCATGACCCCGACCCTAGACCGGTATAGTTTTACCGGTATAGTTATTGGATGCACGGGAAGAGCGTCACATGATCGAGATTCTGAACCCCGCCCTGCTGGCCCGAGCAAAGGACTCGGGCGCCCTGGTCGCGGACATCCTGCACACGCTGAAGGGCCGCACCACGGTCGGCACGAACCTGCTCGAGATCGACCGGTGGGCACAGAAGATGATCGCCGAGGCAGGAGCGCAGTCCTGCTACGTCGACTACGCGCCCTCCTTCGGACGCGGCCCGTTCGGCCACTACATCTGCACGGCCGTCAACGACGCCGTGCTCCACGGGCTCCCCCATGACCACACGCTCGCCGACGGAGATCTGCTGACTCTCGACCTCGCCGTCTCCAAGGGTGGAGTGGCCGCGGACGCCGCCATCAGTTTCATCGTCGGCGACACCAGGCCCCCGGAGAGCGTCGCGATGATCGAGACGACCGAACGTGCGCTGGCCGCGGGGATCGCCGCCGCCGGGCCCGGGGCCCGCATCGGTGATCTCTCCCACGCCATCGGCACCGTCCTCAGGAAGGCGGGCTACCTGATCAACACGGAGTTCGGAGGTCATGGCATCGGATCGACCATGCACCAGGACCCGCACGTCCCGAACACCGGACGGCCCGGCCGTGGGTACAAACTGCGTCCGGGACTGCTGCTCGCCCTGGAGCCGTGGGTCATGGCGGACACCGCCCAGCTCGTCACGGACGCCGACGGGTGGACGCTCCGCAGCGCGACAGGCTGCCGGACGGCACACAGCGAGCACACCATCGCCATCACCGACGACGGAGCCGAAATCCTCACCTTGCCCAAGCAGGCGCAGGCGTGAGACCTCAGAGCACTGTCACGTCGGCCGCCCGGACGAGGTGATCTTCGAGTCTCGGCCACAGGCGCAGGGGCACCCCCGACAGGTCGGCAGGGGTGCCCGTACACCTGGTTGGCGGCCGCGACGCGCCCCGGGGAGGCCGAGGCCGGCCTCTCCCGCGCGTGGTCCTTCAGGGGTGAGTTTCCTCTTCTCGCCTGTCGAAGTCTTCGCGTGCGCGTTCGATGGCGGGCATGTTCCGTGAGGCCCATGCCAGCAGTACGTCGACGGGGTGCCGGAGGGTCTTGCCGAGGGGCGTGATCCGGTACATGACCGCCACAGGGCGGGTGGAGACGACCTCGCGCTCGATCACGCCGTTGCGTTCGAGTCGCCGGAGTGTCGCGGTCAGCGATTTCTGCGTGACCTGGGGGATGGCCCGGCGCAGTTCGTTGAAGCGGCACGGGCGTTCGCAGAGTTCGTTGAGGACGCTGAGCGACCACTTGTCGAGGATCTGGTCGAGCAGTTCGCGGTGCGGGGCGTCGATGCGGAGTTCGTCGTCGGTATCCATGGCGAAACCTGGTCTCGTTGAAGTGTCCTTCTTCCACTAGGTAGCTTACGGATACTTATTTTGAAGGAGAGAAGACCATGACTGTTCAGTACTTCACGCCGGAAGGCATGCTGCAGCCGGTCCCGTACCACCACGTCGCCGTGGGCACCGGGACGAAGCACGTCCACGTCAGCGGGCAGATCGCGCGCCAGGCCGACGGGACCCCGGTCGCGCCCGGCGATCTGGCCGGGCAGGTCGCCCAGGCGCTGCGCAACACCTCCGTCGGGCTGGCAGGTGCGGGCGCGTCGTTCGCGGATGTACTGCGCCTGACGTTCTACGTGACCCAGTGGAGCCCGGAGAAGATCAGCGACTTCATGAGCGGCGTGGAGGCCGTCGCCAACGAGATCGGGCTCCGGCTTCCCCTGCCGCCGGCCTCCCTCATCGGTGTTGAGTATCTCTTCGAACCGGATGTTCTCGTCGAGGTCGAAGCGACCGCACTCCTCGACTGATCTTTGAGGCGATGCCGCCCAGCCGTGCCTTTACGCGGCCGTCGTAAAAGGGCGGCGGCGATTGGCCCGCTGCCGTCGGCTGCCGCCGGCGGCAGCCGATGACGGCTGAAGATCCTGGTGTCGAGGCACTCGCACCGCGGCAGCCGACTGCCCGGACGTCATTGTCAAGTGCCGGTCTCTGCCTACTCCCGGGCGCCGGCAGTGTGGACATGCAATGAAGGACGTGTCCCCAGCGGGGGTCTACTTGGATTCGACTCGTCCTATCGGATCGGGAGCGCTCGTCAGCGCCTCGCGTGCGGCCTGCCATGCGGGGTCACCCGGGTGAAGCCGGGTGCGGAGGTAGGCCGCGGTGAGCCGGGCGAGGGCGGCGACTCGTTCGGGGTTCTCGTCGGTGGTCTCGGCGGCGTCGTAGCCGGCGATCCCGCCGAGTCCGTGCTCCGCGCCGAACAGGGTGAGTAGGGCTTTGGGTCCGGGGGCGAGGGTGTAGGGGTCGGCGTGCCAGTCCGGACCCATGTCCGTGAAGTGCCGGGAGTCGTCCTTCCCGCCGGCGACGACCAGCGCGGGTGTGGTCATGGTGGAGAAGTCGATGGTCCGGAAGACCGGCAGCGCGTCGCCCATCGGTCCGTTGAGGACGTCGCCCCTGCCGGGCGCGGCGAGCAGCACGCCCGCCTTGATCCGGGGTTCGAGAAGGCTCACCTCTCCCCCTTCGTCGGGATCGGTGACCTGCGCGCCGAGCAGGAGGCTGGAGGTGAAGCCGCCGAACGAGTGCCCGGCGACGGCGACTTTGGTGTGGTCGATCCGTCCGGAGAGCAGCGGTACGGCTTTTTCGATCATGTCGATTCGGTCGAGGATGTGGGACATGTCCTCGGAGCGCGAGCGCCAGAAGAAGGGCGCCCCGGGTGCGTCGGCGACCAGGTGACTCAGTGTCCGGGAGGTGAGGTGGGTGGGCTGGATGACCACGAATCCTTGAGCGGCCCACGAGTTGACGAGCGGCGCGTAGCCGTTGAGCGAGGAGAGGTTGTTCGAGGGGCCTTGACCGTGGGAGAGGAGGATGACGGCGAGATCGGTTCCGGTCGCGGGTGCGGAGACGCGTACCTGGAGGTCCACGGGACGTCCCGGCACGGGGAGGATGACGGGGCTGAAGGACAGGACCGGGACGGGCGTGCCCCAGGCGTCGGCGCTGATGGCGGTGGATGTACTCACGAGTGGGTTCCCTTTCGGTGGCACCTGCTGCCCGCCGGTCTCCTGCGACCGACAACGGACCAGCTGGTCAGAGACATCCCGCTTCGACCGACCTGAAGCGGAACGGCGCTCCACTTAGTATCCGGATCACTGTTCCGTTTTGTCAACCGGCCTGGAAGGAGCGTGTGATGACCACCGGCAGCCCTATGGGCGAGCCGCCGTCCCGAGGCAGGCGGGCCGACGCCCAGCGCAACCGGCAGACGGTGGTCGGCGCCGCCGCCGAGGCGTTCGTCACCTCCGGCGTGGACGCGCCGATCCGCCAGATCGCGGCCCGGCCGGGTGTCGGGACGGGCACGATCTACCGCCACTTCCCCACCCGGGCGGATCTCGTCACCGCCGTCTACCGCCACCAGATCGAGGCATGCGCCGAGGCCTGCCCGAACCTGCCGGCCAGTGCCGACTCCCCCGTTCGAGGCACTGCGCCAGTGGATCGACCTCTTCGTCGGCTTCCTCGTCACCAAGCACGGGCTCGCCGACGCCCTGCAATCCGACGACGACCGCTTCGCCGCGCTGCACACCTACTTCCTCGATCGCCTGCTGCCCGTCTGCACCCAACTGCTCGACGCGGCGGTCGACGCCGGCGACATCAAGCCCGGCACACAGCCGTACGAACCGATGCGCGGCATCGGCAACCTCTGCACCGGGCGCGACAACGACCCCCGCTACGACCCCCGACACCTGATCGCCCTCCTCCTCCAAGGACTCCAGCGACCCCAAGCCTCCTGACGCCGGCAAGCGGTATTGCAGCCTGGCTCCTCCGCGCATCCACGCGATCCGAGCGGCCGCACCTCAACAGCCGGTAGACGCCGGCAGGCAACTGAACCGCTCCGGGAGGGAATGCAACAGCCGCGGTGGTCACCATGGAGTACCTCCGACGGACGGCGACCCGCAGCTCGGGGGCGGTACATCCAGCACACCGCGCCGACCACCGGCGCGACGATCAATCCTCCTTTCGCGAAAGGCGTCTGCGCGTCGCGCAAACGGTCTTCCCACGTCCGGCCGGTGCCCGCCCCCGTAGGTGCGGTGCGGGAGGGACGCGTGCCCGTTGTCCCACTCCGGAACAGCACGACAGCACTGAGCCTCTGCCAGCTCAAAGAGGCAGGTCGAAGGGCTGGTGTGACCCGCACTCGGGGAACTCGCCCCGGCCGTGAGCGGCAGTCCAGGGAGAAGACCGTTCGTCAGGGGCCGCTCTCCTTGGAGCTCATAACGCGTTCACGGTCCGGTCTTCTTGAGGCGTGCCCAGCAGATGAGGCTGCAAGCCAACGAGACGAAAGCCTCATGGAGTTCGATACGTCGTTCCCAGCGGACCGCGAGGCGTTCGAACCGGTGGAGCAGGGCGAAGGTCTGCTCGACGACGTAGCCGAGCTCGCCCAGGCCCTTGGTGTTCGGGGAGTCCTCGCGGGAGACCACCGCCTGGATGCAGCGGCGTCGCAGCTCACCGCGCACAGCCTTCGAGCTGTACGCCTTGTCGCCCAGGAGGCACTCCGTCCGTCGCCGCCGCGGCCCGGCCGCGGCGGCGACGGACGGGATGTCATCGACAAGGTCGAGAGACTGGGTGCTCGGTCGTGCTGACGTGCAGCGTGGTGCCCTTGCCGTCGTAGATCAGATGGTGCCCGCTGCCCGTCTTCCGCCGGTCGACCGGCCGCGGCTCCCCCTCTTTCGCGCGCACGTGGAAGCCATCCACGCATGCGCGGATCGTCGGCGGTGCGTGCCCCGAAGGCGCGATGTCCTTCGGGGCACACGGCAGGAGTACGGGTTCAGACGTTGTAGCCGCCGTGGGCGTCCAGCACCGCGCCCGTGCCATACGACGCGGCGGGGCTCGCTCGCCGCGGCCGTCGACCGGCACCTGGCCATCCACGACGGAGCCGGCTCCCGTCCCCACCGCTCCGACGCGGCGCACGTCGACGCGCTCGCTTGCGCCGGAGTTATCCAGGTCACCTATCGCATCATGGCTGCCGGCGACCTGCGCGAAGCTCTCGTCTCGCTCACGCCCGAGGAGAACCGGAGCCGAAGCGGAATCCCGCCCACGCGGCACCTGATCCGGGGCAACAGCTTCAAGAAGCAGCGCAGCGCATGCTCCGAGCGCTTCCAGCTCGCCGCCGATACGATCGTTCCCACCTCCCGGCGCACCGGCAGGGACGGACTCCGCCTCCCCTCCCCCGGCGTCGGCTTCCGGCCCGGCGTCCCAGTCGGCGGGCTCGGTGGCCTTCCACCGTTCGTCGGTGAGCCTGGTGCCGCAGCCGGCGCACACCGGGCGGCGGGCCCCCGGCTCGGCCCGCTGCTGTTCGGCCGCGCAGCGCAGCTGCTTCTTGCGCTCCCGCATCCGGGCTTCATGCTCGGCCCGCTGGCGGGCGTCGGCCGCTTCGCGGCGGGGGTTGCCGATCGTCGGTGTTCGCCTGGTCCGCGGTGAAGTCGCGGCCGATCAGGTCCGGGACCTTCGCCGCGGCCGCGTCGGGGACGGTGGTGCGGTGCCTGCGGCGCAGGCGGAGCCCGGCCGGCCCGATCGTCTACATGATCCGGATGACGCGCCTGTGATTCACCACCTCGCCGTTCACCCGGAACTCGGCGGTGGCCCTGGGGACGCCATAGGTGCCGTCCGAGGCCTGACGAAGCGTGCGTATCCGGGCAGCGAGCTTCGCGTCGACGGCCTGGCGGGCCACCCTCACGGTCGCTGTCCTGCACCAGTAGGAGAAGCTCGAGCGGGCGATGCCGAGGATGGTGCACAGCCGCTTCACGCCGTGGCGGCGGTGGTGGTCGGCGACGAACTGGAAGCGGTTCACCAGCGCGTCTCCCCGGCGAAATACTTCGCGGCCTTGCGCAGGATCTTGCGTTCTTCCTCCAGCTCACGGACCTTCTTCCGCAGCGCGGCGCTCTCCGCCTCCAGCGACGTGGGCGGCCCGGCGGGTGTCTCCGCGCGGCGTCCCTGCGGCCGGCTCGCACCGGCCGCCCGGACCCGGTTCCGCAGGGTTTCCGGGTTGATGCCCGAATCGGCAGCGACCTGGCGGATCGTCGCCTCGGGTCGCGACTGGTACAGCGCGACCGCGTCCGCCTTGAACTCCGGCGGATAGTGCTTCATGACCACGATATGTCCGTTCTCAGATCCTCAGGATCCAGTGTCTCGTGTGTCCGAGATCAGGGGGCAAGGTCCGTTTCCAGACCCGCGCCGTGCTGGGCGCCCCCGGAGCGCTGGGCGCGGCGATGCTCGACGCGGCCCACCCCTTCACTGCCGGCAACGACCGCAGCGTGGGGAACCGCCCGTTGATGCGCACCGGCGTCGTCGCCCTGGGGCATCTCTGAGACGCCGCCGAGGTGGCCCAGGCCGCCACCGCCGTCAGCGCGCTCACCCACCCGGCCCCCCGACTGCGCCGACGCCTGCGCGCTGCGGTGCTCCGGTATCCGCACCGCGGTGCTGCACGGGACCTTCGAGGACGTGCGGGCCGGCCTGGACCTGCTCCCCCGCCGACCGCCGGGAGGTGTGGGCGCGGCGGCTGGTCGAGGCGGAGGCCGAGCCACCGCACCACTTCGCCCACAACGGCTGGGGCGTCGACGCGCTCCAGGCCGCCTGGTCGGCGATCACCCGCACCGCCGTTCCGAAACTGAATCCGCCGAGAACAGCTTCTCCGCGCGGCACTTGGGCCTCGCCCTGGAGGCGGCGGTACGGACCGGGACGGACACCGACACCGTCGCGGCGATCGCGGGCGCCCTGCTCGGCGCGCGCTGGGGCTGTCCGGCATCCCGCCGGCCTGGCAGCAGGCGGTGCACTGCCGGCCCGGCCTCACCGGAGCCGACCTGGTCCGGCTGGCGGTGCGCACCGCCCGTGGCGGGAGCGACGACACCCAGGGCCGGCCCTCGGCGCCGCGCATGCCCGTCGGCGGCCACCGGGGGTCGCCGTCCGGCGGGGACGCTCTGGGAGTGGCCGTTTCGAGTGACGCCTGTTGGGGGGCGAGGGGCCGTCCGGGTGGGCGGCGAACCGGCGGCCGGCCCAGGACGCAACCCCGGAGGCGGTCCCGCCTCGGCGAAGGCCGCCGGGGCGGGCGTCCGGGGCGGCGGCGGGCGTCATGTCCGACGGGTGAGATCCGGCCAACGGGCGTTGATCGCCGCTGCCGCCCTGGTCCCTCGCTTCACTTCCGTCGCACAGGAAATATCTGGGTTCGGCACTCAGCTGCCGTCCCAACCATGCGTTTTGTCATGCCATGATCATTCAGCCACGTTTCCCTGCCGGTCTTGCCTTGGTCCGTGAGGCCCTGCCTAGAGTGATCGTCACGTGACCGGCTTGACCGGTCCGCCAGGGGACGCGTAGATCAACGGGGGGGTTGCTTCGGCATGGCCGACGAAATGGTGCTCAGGGCACAGAGATTCATCAATCTGACCTACAACAACGGCGCGGCGCTGGGGATATCCAAGCTCGCCGAGGACGGCAGGACCGGCTGGCCCGTCATGTACGCCCTGACCCGGGCATTGCAGTACGAGATGGGTATCACCAGCCTCTCGGATTCCTTCGGGCCGACCACACTGTCCACGCTCCAGTCGAAGTACCCGGAGCTGAACGACTCCACGGTGCCGTCGGCGAACTTCTGCCGCATCCTGCAGTCGGCCCTGTACTGCAAGGGTTACGACGGCGGTGAGATCGACGGCATCTACAACGGACGCGTCAAGGACGCGGTGGCCAAGCTGAAGGCCAACATGGGCGTCGACACCGTCTACGCGGGCAGCTCCCTGGAGCCGAAGGTCGTCAAGGGCCTGCTCAACATGGACGCCTACGTCACGGTCAGCAACGGCTCCGAGGAGATCCGTTCGATCCAGCAGTGGCTCAACAGGCGTTACGTGGGCCGTAGGGACTTCTACCTGATCCCGTGCGACGGCCATCACTCCCGCGACGTCGCCAAGTCCATGCTCTTCGCGATCCAGTACGAGCTGGGCATGGCGGACGGCACCGCCAACGGCGTCTTCGGCCCCGGCACCCAGTCCGGCCTGAAGAACCACACGGTCGCGGTCGGCACCACCGGCACCTGGGCCTCCCTGTTCACCGCGGCGATGATCCTGAACAAGCGGAACGTGCCCTTCGGCAACTTCACCGGGGACGTCAAGACCGGCGTGGAGTCCTTCCAGTCCTTCGCCAAGCTCCCGGTCACGGGCGTCGGCGACTTCCAGACCTGGGCGTCCCTGCTCGTCTCCTACGGCGACCAGACCCGCAAGGGAACCGCCTGCGACGGCGTCACCAAGATCACCCCGGCCCGCGCGCAGGCCCTGAAGGACGCCGGTTACAAGTACATCGGGCGCTATCTGTCCAACCCGTCCAGCACCAGCCTGCCGGAGAAGCAGATCCAGCCCGGCGAGCTCGCGACCATCAAGCAGTACGGTCTGCGCTGCTTCCCGATCTACCAGACCTGGTCCCGCTCGGCCGACTACTTCAGCTATCCCCAGGGCTGCATCGACGCGACGAACGCCATCGAATGGGCCCAGATCCACGGCTTCAAGCCGGGCACGATCATCTACTTCGCGGTCGACTACGACGCCCAGGACGGCGAGATCACCGAATACGTCCTGAAGCACTTCCGGGGCGTCTACCGCACCGTCGGTGAGAACTCCGCCTACGGCGTCGGCGTCTACGGCCCGCGCAACGTCTGCCAGCGTGTCTCCGACGCCGGATACGCCTCCGCCGGCTTCGTCTCCGACATGTCGTCCGGGTTCTCCGGCAACCTCGGCTACCCGCTGCCCACCAACTGGGCGTTCGATCAGATCGCCACCATCAAGGTCGGCTCCGGGGACGGCGCCATCGAGATCGACAACAACATCGCCTCCGGCCGGGACATCGGACAGGGCGACTTCGACCCCGGGGTCCCGGTCAACTCCGACCTCGACGTCGACTTCGACAAGGCGACGTACCGGGCGGCGGCACTCAAGGACGTCCAGGCGTATCTGACGTCGATCGGCGTCCCGGAGACCGGCGGCGAGGGCTGGACCGTGGACGACGACTGGGTGACGTACGACGTCATCTCCACGACAGAGGCGTTCAACAAGGTCATGGACGCCGACTGGCTGTTCACCAACCTGGCCAGGGCCCTGAAGCTGCGCAAGGCGCTCATCCAGGCACCGGTGCTGTGGGAGCTGCGCAAGCTGAACCCGCTCGACGCGCTCGCCGACGAGGCGGTGAAGGCCGGGCTGAAGGACGACTGCAGCACCGGCTGGGGGCAGATCTTCGCCTGGGTGACCATCGCCGCCCGCAACTACTGCATGGACCAGGGCATCATCCACGGCACTCCGCTCACCGGCTCGGACACCCGCGCGGTGTGGGACAACCTCCAGGAGCCCGAGTACAACATCCCCTCGGTGGCCTACCTGACCATCTACAACGCGCACCAGCTCGGCATCGCCCGCCCGTCGCTCACCACCAGCCAGGCCGACAGCCAGAAGCTGCTGGCCCGCTACAACGGCACCGGCGACAAGGCCGAGAAGTACGGCCGCGAGCTGATCGGGCTCTACAACGTGCTGGAGAACTACAACAAGCTCAGCCGCGCCCAGTAGGCCGGACTGATCGTGAAGAATGAGCGCATGCGGAAGCTCTGCGTCCCCTTCGTCGTGAACCTGTTGTTCGGGGTCCCGGCCGTCGTTCCTCTGTTCCTGGCGTGGTACATCCTGGCCAACGGGCCGCTGGCGGCGGCCGGCTGGACCATGCAGGACCCGAACGAGAACGACGGGATGCTGCTCTGGCTGGTCATCGCCGCACCGGTGTTCTGCCTGTTCGGCCTGGCCTGGGGGCTGGCCAACACCTGGCTGCGGCGCCGGACACCGGTACGGGGCTCCCGCTACTGGCCGGTGTGTGCCGCCGCTTCCCTCGCGCCGTTCTTCGTGATCTTCGGTCTGTTCTGACAGCTGATTCAGCTCATAGGGAGACAGGAAACGTGGATCACGACATGACACGGCGTACGGTCGTCAAGGCCTGCGCCGTCATCGGCGGGGCCGCGGCCGTCGGTTCGGTGCTGCCCGCCACCACGGCGGTGGCCGACGAACGACGCGGGCCCCGGCGTCCGGCGACTTCCGCGAACGGCTGGACGATCCAGCCGAACGCGGACCTCGACTCACAGGTGTGGACCCGCCCGGTGGCCGGCACGGGACTGGCCGTACCGGTGTGGATCGGCGACGTGGAGACGGTGCTCGTGCACGTCGTGCGCCGCTTCCACTACGAGGTGCAGGAGCTCGCGGCGGTGGACCTGGCCGGCTGGCACCCTGCCAAGGGCCTGCGCCGTGGCCTCCCGGACTCCAACCTGGCCTCGGGCACGGCCGTTCGGATCCGGCAGGGCGCCGGTGCGGAGGGCTCGCTGTTCCCCCTCCAGGTCGCCGCCGTACGGGACATCCTCGCGGACTGCCAGGGCGTCGTCCGCTGGGGCGGCGACGACAAGCCGGTCGACGAGTCGCTCTTCTACATCGCGGTCGGCCCGCACGACGAACGCCTGCCCCGGCTGGCCACCACCCTCCGCGAGGCGACGTTCCGCTAGGCACGGATCGCGGTGGGGCTCCGTGCCCCGCCGCGACGGCCGCTTCGAACTCCAGTTCACATCATCGATGCGTATGACGGAAGGAACCGACCATGAAGCGAATACTGGGCGTGCTCGCCGCCACCACGGCCGCCATGGGCGTACTGCTCACCCCGGCGTCCGCCGCCGGGCAGTCCGTCGCCCCGAAGGTGACGGTCGCCGCCGACGCCGACGGCGAGACCAGGGCGTGGGCCGCCGCCAACCCGCAGGAGGCCGTTGCCCAGGCCACGGAGTGCGGCGGCAACTACAACACGCTGGTCTACGTCGACGGCGACCTCCCCGGTGACGTCAACGGCGACGACGGCAGCATGGCCGCCTACGCGGGCGGCGGGCTGCTCTGCGTGATCTTCAAGAACGAGACACCGGGCAACGCCAACTACATGTTCCTCCAGGCCTGTCCGGGCACCAGCGCCAGCAGCGCATGCGGCACCGACGACGGCTACTACAGCAAGTTCGCCGGCCCGCTCTACATCAGCCAGGGCACGGGCGGCTGCTGGACCGCCTCGTACAAGATGAAGACCGAGGCGGAGGACCGCTACCTCATCAACGGCAAGCGCAGCTACAGCTGCTGACAGCAGATGAGAACCCGCAGGCCGGGTGACGCTCTCACCGGCGCCGCCCCGGCCACCTCCCGGCGAGCTCCCAGTCCGACGTGATCGCCCCCGGCCACAAGCGCGCGAGCACCTACTACGTGGACAACGGCGCCACGGGCGCGATCACCGAGGAACTCCTGGAATCCCCGCTGATCCACGGGTGGGGTGACACGGGACGACGGGCTGTCGGGGGCCGGCTCGCCGGGTTCCGGCAGTCGCTACCGACGTCGAAGTAACCCGTCGCGCCCCCGCCAGAAGGACTCCAGGGTGATTCCGCGGCGCCGGGCCACCGGGCGGGCCTTCGGCCGGCTCATGCGCCACCGCCGTCTCGCCCGCGGCTACGAGACCCACCCCCACCGCGCCGAAGCCATGATCAAGGTGGCCATGGTCGACCTCATGAGCCGACGGTTCACCCACGAATCCACACCGAACCGGCGCGCCTCCTGTATGCGCCAAGTTCAGGAGGCGGAACCCCGAGCAGGATATTGCCAGTCGGCCGGGGCGATCGCATTCCCTTCCGTGTCGCCGAGGTGGAAGCAGTTGCCGTTGACCCACACCGTGACCGATTCGGGCCGATGGCCGAGCTGGAACGGTTCGTCCCCACGCGGAGGCCCGGACCATGGTCCATCCGCTGCAGGCACGTGGGTGACAACGACCCATATCCGCTTCGGGAGAATCTGACGCGTTTCCGCCCAGGGCTCCACGGTCAACTCCAGCGCGGCCTCATCACCGTTACCGAGCAACAACCGCGCTGTTCCGCGGCGACCATTCCCGGCACCCCTCCTTGCCTCTACGGACGATCCCACCTGCACCTGCAGGCCCTACGGGCCCACATAGCCCGATCGCCACACGCACGATCGCCTGATCCAAGCGGCTTTGTCGCCCGAGTTATCAAACAGCCCTGCCGGGACAAAATACTCTTTTATTTGCTGAAAGGTGCTTCCCAAGAAGGTCACCGCCGGTGCACTCGCTGCCGAGGGCTGCACAGCCTGATCGACCAACCGGCGGGCTTGGGCGGAATCTCTTTACCCAGCTCATGGCCTCTCGGACTTCAGGCGGTGCTGGTCCCGTGGGCGGGCCGCCGCATCGCTCCGCCCGCCCACTGCGTGTCGTCATGAGGTCCTGCACAGGTTCTGCTCCACCGGTGCCCTCGAGGGCCGGATTCCCGCCGGCGTGTGCGCGCGGCGCCGGGGCAGCCGATGTGTCCGTCGGTCCGGGATGGTCGACCGTGCCGAGCCGGTCGGGGGAGGGAGGCCGGGCCCGTACCGGCGCACGTCCGCTCAGGACGCCGAGCAGAGTGCGCGGGGGGCAGGGCCCGGTGGTACGTCGTCACGCCACCGGTCGGTGGTGAAGGCGCCCCTGGCCCATCTGCACAGTGACCGCACCGGGCCCACCGTCGCCTCGACGTTCCACACCCGTGCAGTGTTGTCACTGCCCCAGCTGACCATCGTGCTGCCGCCGGGGCTGAAGGCCACACCGGTGACGTCGGCGCTGTGTCCGTCGAGCGGATCGCCGATCTCGCGCCCGGTGGCGACGTCCCAGAGCCTGACCGTGCGGTCCATGCCGCCGGTGGCCAGGGTCGTCCCGTTAGGAGCTGTCCGGGCGATCATGTGACCGCCCCGTGCCTGGGCCGTTGTCGTGGGCATGGGGCGGGGCGATCCGACAGATGCCGAGTGGGAACGGCTGCGGCCGTTCCTGCCGGTGAGCAATGGACGTTGTGGCCGAGGACGGGATCCTCCCGAGGAGTACGGCCCCTGGAAGACCGTCTGTGAACGCCACCGCCTGTGGCCGGCCGACAGCACCTGGGAGCGTCTGCGGCAGCTCCGGGCCGCCGCCGACGCCGCGGGCGAGATCGACTGGGCCATCCCGGTGGACTCCACCATCGTACGGGCCCATCAGTGCGCGGCCGGTGCCCGGGCCGGACCGCCTCGGTGATCAGCTCCAGGCGGGTCAGGTCGCGCACTGCGGCCAGGACGTGGGTGGAATCGGTGCGCTGTGTGGTGCGCCCGCGCACCGGCCGGCCTCCATGAGACGGGCCCGCGCGAGGTCGAGGAGACGGTCGGCACGGTCCTCTTCGGCGAGACGGTCACGGAAGTCGGCCAGCACGCTGTGGTGGAAGCCGGAATCCTCCGGCTCCATGGCCATGGCGTACTTGAAATCGATGCGGCAGCGGACCGCCTGGGCTGCCGGTCGGTCCGAGAGACCGAGCGGGAACTGCAGCAGACAGACGGTGGCCAGTTGAGCAGGCGAGAGACCTGACCGCCCATCCCGGGGACACCAGTCGGCGAAGTCCTCGTCGCACCGCGGTCCATCCAGCCGGTCACGCACCATATCGCCGCGACGGAGTCGGCATCGCCCAGGTCCAGCCGGGAGCCGCCGAAGATCTCCCCGATGGTCGCCGGCATCGGGGGGAACACGTCGGCTCCGGTGCGGCGGGCGGCGTCCGCGGAGAACTCGCCCGACATGCTGCCCGCGGCCAGGAACTCGACCCGGGCGGCAGTTCCGGTCCGATGTCGTCCTGGATGCCCCCTGCGGTCAGCAGGGCGACGTGGTGGCCTGCCTCGACCGCGGCCTCCATCAGCGGTACGAGCGGCAGGATGTGGCCGTAGGCCGGGACCGCGCTGAACAGCAACCTCATGGTCTTCCTCGATGTCTCATGGTCGTACGGCGGTGCGCCTCGGGGGGACGCCGCTCAGTCCTTCTTCGTCCCGGTCAGCCGGGGGAAGAGCTGCGCGGCGTTGCCGGAGAACATCTGACGCTTCTCGGTGAGGTCCAGGGTGTCGGTGGCGGCCAGTTTCGCGGCGAGGGCCGTGGCCACGGGTGCGCTGGTGAAGGGGTAGTCGCTGCCGTAGAGCAGCCGGTCGGGCGACACGAGGTTCAGCAGCGCCGGCAGGGCCCGGGGCAGGGCGAAGCCCGCGACGTCGTAGTGCAGCTTCGACAGCGCTTCGATGACGTCCTTCGGCGGGATGTCCTCCATGGTCGCGAACGACGCGATCCGGTCGGCGAGTACGGGGAGTGCCGCGCCCGCGTGCGGAATGATGAAACGGATGCCGGGATACCGGCTCAGCACCCCCTCGTAGATCAGCTGCAGCACGGCGCGGGTGGTGTCGAAGAGGAACTCGACGATGGGGCGCGGCCGGTTCAGCGCGGTCGACTCCCAGCAGGCGGGTGAGGTCGGGTGCAGGAAGACGACGGCCCGCCGCCGGTCCAGTTCCGCGAAGAGGGTGTCGCCGACCGCGTCCACCAGGTACGTGCCGTCGTAGTTGGTCTTCAGGACCACGCCGTCCGCGTGCAGCACGTCGAAGGCGTGCCGTGTCTCCGCCAGCGCCGCCGCGGTGTCCGGCAGCGGCAGTGAGGCGAACAGCCCGAAACGGTGCGGGTGCCGGCGGACGAGGGCGGCGCCCTCCTCGTTCACCTGGCGCACGAGCCGACGCGTCCGGGCCTCGTCGCCGAGGGCGAAACCCGGCGAGGACACCGACAGGACCGCGGACCCGATGTGCGCGGCGTCCATGAACCGCAGGGCCTCTGCGGCATTCCAGTCGGGGATGCCCGGCATGCCGTCGGGCTGTTCCTGACCAGCGTCGATCAGCGCCTGCCGGTAGGCGGGCGTGATGTAGTGGGCGTGTACGTCGACGGCGCCCGTGAGCTCGAACTTCCGCCCGTCCTGCGCCTTTTCCGTGTCCGGTGTCGTGGCGAGCGCGGTCGCTCCGGCGGCGACGGTGGCGGAGGCACCCGCCACGGCGGCGACGCCGAACGTGCGGCGGCTGAGTCTGCGTTTGCGTTCGGACACTGTTTCTCTCCTTGCCGGGCGGCGCCACCGTGGCGCCGCCCGGCCGACATTAGGGCGGCCCGTGAACGGATCGGAAGCTCGACCCGCCCGTTGCCGGGAACCGTCAAGGAACGCGCAGGTGTTCCGTCAACTCCTGCGGCTTCCATGTCGTTTCGCTGACCGTTCCCGACAGAGAAACGAGCTCTGACCATGGCTGTACCGCTGCATCGATGGGGGATGTTCGCGGCGCGCCGACGGCGCGCGGTGCTGGCCGCGTGGCTGGTGCTGATGGCCGCGGTCATCGCGCTGGGCGTCCGGGCCGCCGGTGAGTTCACCGCCGAGACGGACATTCCCGGTTCGCAGGCGCAGAGCGCCCTCACCGAGATGAACCGCCACTTCCCCTCGTCCGAGCACCAGAGCGCCCAGATCGTCTTCGAGACTCCCGAGGACACCTCTTTCAAGTACCCGGCCATGGCCGAGGCGATGGGCAAGTCGCTGACCGCCGCGGCCACCGTGCCGGGGGTCACCTCGGTCACCGACCCCACGGCCACCGGCACGGTGTCACCGGACGGGCGTACGGCGGTGGCGCAGGTCCGGTTCGGCGCGGCCGAGCACGAGGCCGTTCCCGAGGACGATCTCGACGCGCTGAAGGACACCGCGGAGAGCAGCCGCGCGGCCGGTATCGACGTCCTCTTCGGCGGTGACGCCTACCGCGAGTCCGGATCGCCGGGCGGACCGGCCGAGGCGCTCGGCCTGCTGGTGGCGCCGCTGGTGCTGGCCGTCACCTTCGGGCAGCTGCTGAGCGCCGGCATGCCGCTGCTGATGGCGGTGCTCGCGGTGGGCACCGGCCTGGCAGCGCTGACCGGCCTGGCCGCGACATTCGACATCTACGAGAAGGCGCCGTCGCTGGCGCTCATGCTGGGCCTGGCGGTCGGCATCGACTACGCCCTGTTCATCCTCGCCCGCCACCGGTCGGAACTGCCGGCGGGCCGGGACGTCGAGGAGGCCGCCACACGGGCCACCGCCACCGCCGGAAGCGCCGTGGCGTTCGCGGGCCTGACCGTGATCATCGCGCTGGTCGGGCTGTCGATCACCGGGGTCCCGGCGCTGACCACCATGGGGCTCGGCGCCGCCCTCACCGTCGCCGCTTCGGTGGTCATGCCCCTGTTCCTGATGCCCGCGCTGCTGTCCGTGGCCGGCGGCCGGCTGCGCCCCGCGGCCGACTCGCGCGCCGCGCGCCGCGAACGGCAGGCCGACGACTCCGCCGCCGAGCCGCCCATGGGGGTGCGCTGGGCCGAGACCGTCGTACGCCACCCCTGGCGGGCCACCGTCGCCGTCGTCCTGCTGCTGGGCGCGCTCGCCCTGCCCGCCACGCAGCTGGCCCTGCCCGACGACGGCAGCGAGGCTACCTCGACCGCGGTACGGCAGAGCTATGACAAGGTCGCCGACTCCTTCGGTGCCGGTGCCAACGGCCCGTTGGTGGTGCTGGTGAGCGACGCGGCGGACGGCACCCTGAGGAGCACCGGTGAGCAGGTCGCCGCCGAGCTGGACGGGGTCGACGGCATCGCCCGGATCAGCCCCGCCGAGTACTCGCAGGACGGCGCCACCGCACGGGTCCAGGTCATTCCGGAGACCGGTCCCCGGGACGCGGAGACCACCGAGCTGGTCACCGAGTTGGAGGACCGTCTCGCGCCGCTGGCCCGGGCCATCCGGCTGCACGCCCCCGATCCCGTGCACGTGACCGGGGACGCGCCCCGGCTGCAGCAGGTCCTCAACAACCTGATCGGCAACGCCCTTCAGCACACCCCGGCCGACGCCGCGATCGACGTCACCCTCACGGGCGGTCGCGACGGCCGGGCCGTCCTGCGGGTCGCCGACTCCGGTCCGGGCATCGCGCCCGAGGAACTCTCGCGCGTGTACGACCGGTTCTGGCGGGCCGGGACCAGTCGCGGCCGCGCCGGCGGCGGCTCCGGCCTCGGCCTGTCGATCGTCCGCGCCGTGGTGCACGCCCACCACGGAAGCGTGGACATCGCCTCGGAACCGAACAGCGGCACCACCGTCACCGTCACCCTTCCCGCCCGCGTGGCGGAGAAGTCGTCCGCCGCCGGTCCGGTAAGGGACTGAGCGACGACACCCGGGGTTCCGCCGCCCGGCAGGGTCCGACGACTTCGCGGCCGGCGCGGCGACGTGGTTCATCGGCCGGAGCCGGCCGCCGTGGGGGTGGCCCGGCAGGTGCAGGTCCACGCCGTGCCGTACGGCCTCGGCCACGAAGACCGGCCGGTGGGCCGGCAGTACCGGCGTGCGGGCCGGGTCGCGGTCCGCCGGCGCCGCCGCGAGGCCGGGGCCGTCGTCGTGGGTCCTCGCCGGTGACCTCGTTGCCGCCGGCCATGTCGAAGGCCGGCGGCTCCACCCGCTCGCCGGCCAGGAGCCGCAGTCCCGGTTCCCGTACGTGCGTCGTCCCCTGTTCCGCGCCGCAGATGTAGTCGTGGTTGCCCGTCACGTAGTACGCGCCGTGCCGCGCCCGCAGCCCGCTGAGCGGTTCGACGGCCGGTCCGAGGCCGTCCACCAGGTCGCCGACGACGGCGATGAGGCCGGGCCGGGGCGCGTTCACCGTCGCCACGACGCGCCCGGTGAAGCTGCGGCTCAGGTGGACGTCGCTGACCACCGCGTTCCAGAGGCCGCGCGCCGACCTGGGCAGCCTGGCCAGTGGCACCGTGACCCGCTTGACGCGCGGGCCGCGCAGGACGCCGTAGATGTCGTAGCCGACCGCGGCCATGGCGGTCGCACCGCCAATCGGCCGGGCGGTGAACAACCGGCGGTGCAGCTCCGCGGGCGAAGTGGCGGGGGCCGTGGTGGGGGATGTGGCGGGAGGCGTGGCCGGAAGACGGCGTGCCGCCGGTCCTGCTCGTCCTGCTCGACGAGCAGCGCCGGTTCCGGGACCTGCTGGACCGGGGCCGACGGGTGGTGTCGCGGCCCCGGTTCCAAGGGTCTCTGAACGAAGGGGACTTCGCCTATCTGCTCGACACGCACGGCCCGCCGCGGAACCTTGTCGCCGGGCAGTCCTCGCGGAAGGGTTCCTGACGCCGGGCGGTCACGCGGCCGGGGTGCGGTGGCGGGCGGACCGTCAGCCGTCCGGTGCGGTACAGCTCCAGGCCCTGGTGGCACAGCCGCTCGAGGTGCCGGGTTGCCGTTCAGGACCGGGCGGCATCAGGTGGCGGCCTCGTGGCAGGTCCGGTCGGGCACGACGGCGGGCCGGGACTCCTGCGGCGGGCGCAGACCGTACGGGGACTCGGCGGGCACGGCGAACACACCGAGCAGGTCGATGCCGGAGCCCGATGGGCGAGTCCGTAGGCGGTGGAGCCGACGATGCCGGACGGCGGGACGTTCGGGACGGTCGTGGTCGGCCGCCTTTCCTCCGCCTTTCCTCGGAAGCGGACAGCGCGGCTGCCGGCCGGTCACCGGGGCAGGTCCTGCAGATCACTGTGCTGATCTGTGACGACGTACGGCATCTGGTTTTCGTCCGGCTGTCGGTGGCCTCCGCCAGGGTGTGCGCCTGGAGCGGGAGGGGGACGGCAGGATGCCGGTCGGGGTGGGGAACGCGGGGCGTCGGCCGGTGGGCGCGGCCGTGCTGGCGGTGCTGCTGGCGGGATGCGCGCAGTCCGGCGGGACGTCCGGGCAGGACGGGCGCGCGAAGCCTCCCCCGGCGAGCGCGTCGGCGAGTACGTCGGCGAGCGAGGGCGGTTCGGTCGGCGCGGAGGGCTCGGCGTGCGCGCTCCCGGTCTCCTTCGGCCTCGCCGCGCGATGGGAGGCCGAGGCCGTGGAGGGCGCCGGGGAGTTGGCCGCGCTGCTGCGGCAGGGGCCGGTGACGGCGGTGTGCGAGATCGACGCCAAGCCCGCCGGGCACATCGGCTTCCTGCGGGTCTTCACGGCCGAGCCGGGCGAGGACGACGCCCGGACGGTGCTGGAGGCGTTCGTGGCCGCCGAGGACGGGGTGGACGACGCGCGGTACACCTCGTTCGAGGCGGGCGGTCTGGCGGGCGTCGAGGCCGTCTACGCGTACACGAGCGAGCTGCTGGAGGAGACCAAGCAGGAGCACGCCTTCGCGGTCGTCACCCCGGACGGGCCGGTCGTCGTGCAGCTCGGCGGGATGGACACCGAGGAGCACCGGGCGATGCTGCCCGCCTACGAGTTGGCGAGGACGACCCTGCGCACGGCCTGAGTCGGCCGGTCAGCCCACGTCCCACAGGAACCGGTGGGTGTGGATGCCGAGGTAGGGGAACGACCGGACCTCCCGGACGCCTTCGACGGGCCGTACGACGTCGTTGACGAAGTCCAGGAGGGCGCGCGGGCTCGGGGTGACCACCTCCACGAAGAGGTCGAAGCCCCCTGCCGTCAGGACCGAGTAGACGACCTCGTCGCGGGCGTCGAGTTGGGCGGCCACCGCGCGCGGGTCGCCGTCCACACCGATGGCCAGCAGGGCCATGGTGCTGCCTCCCATGGCCATCGGGTCGGTGACCCCGACGATCTGCACCGCCCCTGCGTCCAGGAGCCGTTGGAGGCGCTGGCGGGCGGCGGACGCGGACAGGCCGACCCGGGGGCCGAGGTCGGCGTAGGCGATCCGGCCGTCGGTCTGGAGTTCGCGCAGGATGGCCCGGTCGATGTCGTCCACGCCGGTCAGCCCCGCGCGCCGGTCAGTTCGGCGAGGGCGGCGGCGAAGACCTCGGTGTGGGTGTCCACGTCGGCCTCCGTGGTGTCGGGGCACATCAGCGCCATGTTGTGGAACGGGGTCAGCAGGATGCCCCGGTTGGCGAGATAGAGGTGGAGGAAGTCCTCCAGCTCCTCGTCGGCGGCGGAAGCGGACCCGGTGCCGGTGCGGGGCGCGGGTGAGGCGAAGCGGTACTCGGTGCGGGCGCCGAGCCGGCTCACCGACCAGGGCAGCGCGTGGGCGTCGATCCCGGCGCGGACGCCCGCCTCGAACCGCCGGGACAGCCGGTCCATGCGGGTGAACGCCGCGTCGGTCAGGACGTGTTCCAGGGTGGCGCGCATCGCGGCGACGGAGAGGGCGTTGCCCGCGAGGGTGCCGCCGACGCCGCCCATGTCGATGAGGTCGAGGTCGGCGCGGTCCAGCAGCCGGTCGGCGAGTGCGGCGGACAGGCCGTAGGCCCCGGCGGGGACGCCGCCGCCGATCGCCTTGCCGACGGTGAGCAGGTCGGGCTCCAGGTCCCAGGCGGCCGTGCAGCCGCCGGGTCCGGCGGAGAGGGTGTGGGTCTCGTCGTTGATCAGCAGAGTGCCATAGCGCCGGGTCAACTCCCTTACGCCCGCCAGGTATCCGGTTTCGGGCAGGACGATGCCGATGTTGGTGAGGGCCGGTTCCATGAGGACGGCGGCGACGTCCTGGTGGGCGAGTTCGCGCTCCAGCTGCTCCAGGTCGTTGAACTCGGCGACGCGGCTGGTGAGCGTGACGTCGCAGGGGGCGCCCACGTTGCCGGGCCGGGGGGCGCCCCGGCCGTCGGGGCCGACGACGATGAGGGACTCGTCGACGCTGCCGTGATAGCTGTAGCTGTTCACCAGGATCTTGGGGCGGCCGGTGACGGCGCGCGCGAGCCGGATCGCCCACCGGTTGGCGTCGGTCGCGGTGAGCGAGAAGCTCCAGCGGGCCAGGCCGAACCGGCGGGTCAGTTCCGCGCCGACCCATTCGGCGTCCTCGGTCGGCAGCATCGCGGTCGCGCCGCCCTGTTCGGCGAACCGGCGGTGGACCGCCTCGGCCACCGGGGCGGGCGAGTGCCCGGCCATGGCGCCGGTGTCCCCGAGGCAGAAGTCGATGTACTCGTGCCCGTCGAGGTCGGTGACCCGGGCGCCCCGGGCGGTGTCGAGATAGCGGGGGAACGGTCCGGCGGTCTTGTTCATCCAGGTCATCGGCACCCGGCCGAAGAGATGGCCGGCCCGTGCGTACGCCTGTCGGGAGCGCGGACAGGCGCGCTCGGCCTGTGCTTTCTCGCGGCTCAGGAGGCGCTGGAGATGTTCGCGGTCCATGGGCACTCCGAGCGTGAGGACGATGGAAAACAACGTCATCAGCATCCATGGCGACGGATTCACGCGTCAAGACGACCTAAACAAGTGTCTCCATGGGTCATATGTCCCACTGGGACATTCAGGTGTACAGTCGAGGGCATGAACGAGGACGGGCGGCAGCGCAAGGCTCGGCGGACCAGGAACGCCATGGCCGCCGCGGCCGTCGACCTCATCCTGGAGCGCGGCCTCGCGGACACCACCGTCGAGGCGATCGCCGAGCGCGCGGACGTGACCCGCCGCACCTTCAGCCGACACTTCACCGGCAAGGAGGACGCGGCCCTGGACTTCGTGCGCGGCGACGGCGACCGGATCAACGCGCTGCTGCGCGAGCGCCCCGCGGCCGAGCCGCCCCTGCTGGCCTACCGGCGGGCCGTGGCGGCGTGGCTGGCCGACGAGGAGAACCCGGCCTGGCATCTACGTCCCCGGATGCGCGCGCTGCTGGTCCTGGTGGACCGTGAGCCCGCCCTCTTCGCCGCCTATGAGCGCATCCGGGTCGACGCCCAGGAGGAGTCGATCCGCATCCTCGCCGACCGGCTCGGCACCGACGACGTCCGGGACCTGCGCCCGGCCGTCGTGGTCGACACCGCCGCCGGCGTCCTCACGGCCGCGCTGCGCGTGTGGGCACGCCGCCCCGCCGTACCCGACTCGGGAGCCGCAGACCTCACCGCCCTGGTGGAGCAGGCCTACGACGCCCTGATCTCGGAGGCCGCGGCCGCGGCGTCCGACACCCCTCCCGAAGAGTGAGCACATCATGAGCACCACCCCCGTGACCGACTACGCGACCGAGTTCGCCGGCCGGACCGCCCTCGTCACCGGCGCCGCCTCCGGCATCGGCCTGGCCACCGCCCGCCGTCTCGGCGCCGGCGGCGCCAACGTGGTCATCGCCGACCACAACGCCGAGGGCGCCGAGAACGCCGCCGCGGCCCTGCGCGCCGAGGGCTTCCAGGCGAGCGCGGTCGCGCTGGACGTCACCTCCTCCGCTTCCGTCGAGGCGGCCGTCGCCTTCGCCGTCGAGACCTACGGCGGTCTGGACCTGGCCGTGAACAACGCCGGCATCGGCGGCCCCAGCGCCCCGACGGGCGAGTACGACGTCGAGGCGTACAGCCGGGTCGTCCGCACCAACCTGGACGGCGTCTTCCACTCCCTGCGCTACGAGCTGCCCGCGATCGAGGCGACCGGCAACGGCGGCGCCATCGTCAACGTGGCCTCCGTCCTCGGCTCGGTCGCCTTCGCGGGCTCCCCCGCCTATGTGGCCGCCAAGCACGGTGTGGTCGGCCTGACGAAGGCCACGGCCGCCGAGTACGCCGCCAAGGGCGTCCGGGTCAACTCGGTGGGCCCCGGCTTCATCGAGACGCCGCTGCTCGGCGCGTCCATGGACAAGGCCGCGCACGACGCCCTGGTGGGCCTGCACCCCGTCGGGCGGCTGGGCCGGTCCGAGGAGGTGGCCGAGCTGATCGTCTTCCTGCTGTCCGCGCGCGCCTCGTTCGTCACCGGCAGCTACCACCTGGTCGACGGCGGCTACACCGCCGTCTGAGCGGGAGAAGGAGTCATACCATGAAGGCGCTTCAGTACCGCACCATCGGCGCGGCCCCCGAGGTCGTCACCGTGCCCGACCCCGAACCGGGCCCCGGTCAGGTCCTGTTGAAGGTCACGGCGGCCGGTGTGTGCCACTCCGACATCGCCGTGATGAGCTGGCCCGCCGAGGGCTTCCCGTACGCGCTCCCGCTGACCCTCGGCCACGAGGGCGTCGGGACGGTCGCCGCGCTGGGCGCCGGGGTCACCGGTCTCGCCGAGGGCGACGCGGTCGCCGTCTACGGGCCCTGGGGCTGCGGCACCTGCGTCAAGTGCGCCGCGGGCAAGGAGAACTACTGCCTGCGCGCGGGTGCGCTCGGCATCTTCCCGCCCGGCCTCGGCCGCCCCGGCTCGATGGCCGAGTACCTGCTGATCGACGACCCGCGGCACCTGGTGCCACTCGGCGGGCTCGACCCGGTCGCGGCGGTGCCGCTGACGGACGCCGGGCTGACGCCGTACCACGCGATCAAGCGGTCGCTGCCGAAGCTGGTTCCCGGGTCGACCGCGGTCGTCATCGGCACCGGTGGCCTCGGGCACGTCGCCATCCAGTTGCTGCGGGCGCTGACCCCGGCCCGGGTGATCGCCCTCGACGTCACCGAGGAGAAGCTGCGGCTGGCCCGTGAGGTCGGCGCGCACGAGACGGTGCTGTCCGACGCGCAGGCCCCGGGCAAGGTGCGGGAGATCACCGGCGGGCTCGGCGCCGAGGCCGTCCTCGACTTCGTCGGGGCGGACCCGACGGTCGCCACCGCGGGGGCCGTGGCCGCCGTGGAGGCCGATGTCACCATCGTCGGCATCGGCGGGGGCTCGCTGCCCGTGGGCTTCGGGTCGCTGCCCTTCGAGGTGTCGGTGACGGCGCCGTACTGGGGCAGCCGGGGCGAGCTGGAGGAGGTGCTGGCGCTGGCCCGGTCCGGTGCCGTCTCGGTGCACACCGAGACCTACTCCCTCGACGACGCCCCGCTCGCCTACGAGCGGCTGCACGAGGGCAGGATCAACGGCCGCGCGGTGATCCTGCCCAACGGCTGACACACCGTCCGGCGACGGGAACACAGTGGAGGGGAAGGCGTCGACTCGCCTTCCCCTCTTGGCATTTACGACAGTCGGCGCAGAAGTGCACAGGGATCGGGCCCGATCCGGAGCGAAGTGGCGAGCAACCGTGGGAGACGGGGTGATGACGGTGTGTACCGTGCGGCGGGCGTCGCGGCGCGGGACCACCGGCACCGCCCCGCGCACCCGCGCGAAGCCCTGCCCTCCGCCCATGCCCGACTCCCCTTGGAGACCGATTCCGTGATCGAGTCACCGGACGGCCGTCATCGAGTCGGACCACGGGTACGCCCTCGTCGTACCGACCGGCCACGGCACCTGCGTGGCCGTGCACGGCGACGACGAGGTGCGTCTGGACCTGCTCGCCCATCGCATCCACTCCCAGGTCGCGCCTCGGTGAGGAGACGACGACCGCGGCGTCCCGAGGGAGCGACACCGGCACTCCGGCATGACCGGACCGCCCCAGGACCCGCCGGGCCGGCCGGCCGCTGGTCCCCGCGATCTGTCGACCGGCGGCGTCGCCCGGCCCAGCCGCGCCCATCCGGAGCGGCTGTCGCTGCCGACCGGCAGCGGCGCCGTCCGGGCTGCCCGCCGCGGATGGTGAGTCCGGTGTGGGCGAGGAAGGACCAGGGCAGCTGATCGTTCTGGCTGATGCGACGGATGATGCCTCGTTCAGTGGCGTCGGCAACGTCTGCGAGGTGGTCGCCGACGAGGTTGGCGCGTTCGCGCGTCTTGATCGCCGACCACAGCGGTTCCACCGGGTTGAGCTCGGGAGCGTAGGCCGGTAACCGCTCGAGGGTGAGCCAGTCCTGTTCGGCGACCCAGGTGCGCATTGCCCGGCTCCAGTGGGCGGACAGCCCGTCCCGGACCAGCACCACCGGATCTTCGGCGTGGAAGACCTTGGCCTGCTCGAGCACCTGAATGAGTGCGGCGGTGTCGTAACTTCCGGGCTTGAGGTGGAAGCACAGCCGCGGACCGCGGGCCTGATCAGCGGCGTGATACCCCAGGGCCGCGGCCAGTGAGGCACGTTTCCAGTCCAGCTCGGGGTGTCGGCGGGCAGGCTGGACAGCCAGTAGTCGATGGGCGCCTCGGCGCCTTCGGGCCACTCGGCCAGCAGCCGGCAGCCGGGCAGCACTCCATCCCACCAGCCCTGCTCGGCCGAGGCGGCCGCCCGGATCGGACGCTCGACGGCCTTGCCGCCCGGGCGGACGCGCACGGCGGCGAAGCGGGAACGTAACTCGCCGCGTAAGCCCTGCCGCCAGGTGAGGGAGGTGAACGCCTCCTGCCCGAGATCGTCGGCCAGGGCTGCCACCGAGGGGGCCCGGTGCCGGTAGCGGGGCTGGGGCCGGCAGCCGACGGGGCCCTTGCGGTCCGGAGCCACGGGCTGGGCGTCGAACGGGTGGGCGCTCACGTCCGCGCGGACGGCGAGCACGTAGTCGATTCCCCGCTGGCCCAGGCCGGCCCCCGGGTGGGCATGGGTGCCGTGGGCAGCATCGGCCACCACGACCGGCGGCCGCATGTCCCAGTCGGCCGGCGTGCCGAGCATGTCCGGCGCCAGCCGCCCCTTCTCGCGGTGCGTGATCTCGGGCGGAACACGGGTGATGGTGCGGCGGTCGGTGTCCGCAGCCCACTCCTTGGGCAGGAACAGCCACCACTGCAGCGGACAGGAAGCGGTGTCACTGGCGGCGTGGACGCTGACCGCGACCTGGCAGTTGGCGCGTTTGCCCAGGGCCCCGCAGTACTGCGGAGCCACGGCGACCGACGTGCGGGACGATCGGCGCCGCCGTCCATGCCGTCGGCGCAAGCGGCCGGCTGCTGCAGGCGTTCGCGGCGGTGCTGAACGTCACCGCCCGCCGGTGGAGGGAGGCGACGACCGTGCATACGGTGCGAACCGCCCCTCCCGGATTCTCCCGGCGCCGCCCTGGGTGCGATGCCGGAGGACCTGCGGCAGCAGGCCCACCTCACCTTCGTCCAACTCGCCGAGCGCACCGCTGCACTCGGCGATCCGTCCCTGGCCGTCCCGGCAGCCACCCTCAAGCGCGCGGCCGGCTGTCACGCCCTGCCGGCGGAATACCGGTCGGATCATGGTGCACCACCGTCTCGCCCGCGACCACGAGACTCTCACGGTCGGCTCCGAAGTCATGATCCACATCGCCTCGGTCGACAACCCCGCCAGGCGCATAACGGAAGAACCCGCCTCCGCCTGGTGAGGAACTTGCCAGGGCATCAAAGGCAATCCGCCTACTTCAAACGCCCTCTGAGACCACTCTCTGGGTCCAATTCGGGCCGAAGAAGCGGGGACAACTCAAGCCGTTAATGCCAGCCCTACCGGTCCTGGGCGCACAGGGCCGCGTCCACCGCCTGCTGGAGATGGTGCAGACTGTCCCCCTCGGCCGCCCGGGTCGTGGTGTAGACGGTCACGGTGCCGCGACCGCCCGTGGCCCTCCCGCCGCCCACCGAACCGCCCGGCAGGTCTCCGCCGTGGCCCCAGTAGACTCCGCCGCAGCCGAGCGGGATCGAGGCGACGCCGTAGCCGTAACGGCTGCCCGCCGGATAGACGTCGCGGCCGCCGACGTCGGTGGTGTCCCGGGTCATCAGGCGCACCGCCCAGCCGGGCAGCAGGTGCCCGCCGAACAGACCGTCCCAGAACGCGTTGAGGTCCTCGGGCGTGGAGACGAGCCCGCCGGACGCGCCGAACTCGTACCCCGGGAACTCGGTCACGTCCACCCGGCCCGCCTGCGGGTACGCCGGGTGGATACCGTAGGTGCGGGCGTGCGGTCCGCGCAGGGGGAGCTCGCCCTGCGCGGGCCAGTAGGTGTCGTCCAGGCGCAGCGGGCGCAGAATCGTGCGTTCGACGTACGTGCGGAAGTCGAGTCCCGACACCCTGTCGATCACCATGCCCAGCACCAGGTAGTTCGTGTTGGAGTAGTCCCAGTCGGCGCCGGGGTCGAAGACGGGTTCTTCCTTCAGGGCGAGGGCCAGTTGGTCCTCGGACGTGCCGGGCCGGCTCCAGTCGAGCAGCGTGGAGTACTCCGGCAGGCCGCTGGTCTGTTTGAGCAACTGCCTTACAGTGACCGCGTGTTCGGCGAGTTGTGGCACGTAGGTGCCCGCGCGGTCGTCCAGCCTTATCCGTCCGTCCACCACCAGGCGCATCACGGCTGCCGCGGTGAACGCCTTGGTGGTGCTGGCCAGCCGGAACCGGCCCTCCGGACCGACCATCGCACGGCCCGACTCCAGGTCCGCGACGCCGGCGGTACGCGTCCCCCCGCCGTCGTGCGCGAGGGCGCCCGGCACCCCGTCCCGCTCGACGAGCAGATCCAGCTGCCGCTGCACCGGGTCGTGCCCGCCGGCCGCCGCCGCGGGCGCGAAGGCCCCGGTGAGTGCGGCGGCGAGCAGAACCGCGGCGGCAAGGCGCTTGCGCTGCATGTTTCCTCCCCTGGTGGTGGCCGACCGACGCGGCCGGATCGTTCGCTCACCCACGACCCTGCCAAGCCCCCACCCGGAGATCACTGCGGCCAGAACCCGGATCGGACGGAGGCCAACCCCCTTGACACGGAACGACGTCCAAGGGACCGCCTCACCACACCGGCCAAGGACGTGAGGGGCGGCCGGGCCCGGCCGCAGCCGGTACGTCCACAAGCAGGGCATCCTTGCGGAGTTGTGCTTCATCCTCCTTGTACCAAGGCGTGGCATCGTCGCCCGCTCAGGACGGGAACGCCGGGTCCTCTTCGCCGCTCCCTTCGGAAGGAGGTTCCGGGGTGTCTCGAGCAGGTGATGCCGCAGGCGAGTCCGAGCAGGCCGAGACGGAGGCCCTCCGGCGACACGTGGTCCCGCCCAGCCCGGAGTCATGGACGATGCCCTTGCGGGTGATCCTCGAAGCGATGCCGCACGCCGGGGACAAGGAGACCCGGACGGAGGCCGGCGTCAGGCCGCGACGCGTGGCTCCCGGTTCACTTTCGGCCGATGTCTGTGCAACGGATGAGGCAGACGCCGTCAGCTTTCCCGCCCCTTGATGCAGCATGTTGATCATGCCTTGCCCAATGGCGCATACGATCGGTTTCGACGATCCAACTGATTTGATACGGGGAAAATTTGACGGCACACGGGACATACGAACGGCGGCACGGCTCATCGGGCGCCGAAACGCCCTGCGCTACCTGACGATCGGGGCAGCCTCCGCCCTGGTCGCGGCCTGCACCAGTGAGGGCAAAAAGCCGGCTCCCTCGGTCAGTACGACGGACGGGCCCACCGACCCGACTGCGACGCCGGTCTCCCCGCTACCGGTCCCCTCCGAACCGTCCTGGGAGGCCTCGCCAACGACTCCTTCGAAGACCACGGCCGGCGTGATGGGCCGGGCCTTCGACGTCTTCATCAAGGGCAGTCGGACCGTGGAGTCCACGAGCCCCGGGAACCAGACGGTCAAGGGCACGGCAACCGTGATGGCGGACGGCGGCGGCAACGGCGGCTTCACCACCGTCGCCCGCAGCTGACCGGCGTCGACGGGACGGTGATCCCCTGGCGGCCAAGGGCCTGACCACCGGTGTGGTCCGGGCCCGTCTCGCGGAGCGGGCGACTCTCAGCAGCCCGCCGGTAACCCGGCCACCCCAGTCGCGTCGTTCATGTGACAGACCCGGGCCCGGCAGGAGCCGCGGTCCCGTTCTGCCCTCACCCTCCGCCCGGTCAGCCCTCCGTGTGGAAGACCACCTCCGGGTGTGCGGCGGTCGGCCCGTCCAGCAGCTTCCGGTCCACTCCCTTCAGATGCAGGTCGAAGAACGCTGTCACATATGCACGAGTGATCTCCTGCGACCGCTTGCCCGACAGGGGCTCCTCCGGCGGCAGGAGGCCGAGTTGATCACCGAGGACGGGCACGTCCGTGAACGTGAAGTGTCCCGCGCCGGTGACGTCGATCCAGCGCTTCCAGCCGTCGAGGAGCGGCCAGTCGCGTATCCAGGAGCGGTCGCCGTCGCCGGTTCCCAGCATCATGAAGGGGCGCCCGCCCAGGCCCTCCGCCGGAACCGGCTCCATGAAGGAACCGTCCATGTTGGCCCCGGCGCGGACCCGCCGGTCACCCGCCATGGTCGTTGCGGCCGAGGCGCCGCCGATGGAGTGGCCGGCCATGCCGATCCTCGTGGGGTCGATCAGGTGGGCGAGCCGCCAGGCGGGGTGCCGGTCGGCGAGCAGCCGGTCGAGGAGGAAGGACACGTCCTCGGCCCGTCCCCTGGGCACCACGCCGTACCCACCGGAGGTGGTCTTCTCGCAGGCGACGCAGTTCAGGAGGCGCCCACCGGGAAAGGACGTGCCGACCGACTCGTAGGCGTGGTCGACGGCGGCGACGACGTATCCCTGACTGGCCAGTTCCTCGGCGAGCAGGGTCAGGGTGGAGCGATTGACGGTGAATCCGGGCGACAGCACGACGAGCGGGTGCTTCCCGCGTGCGGGCGGGGCGGCGGGGCGGGCGTTGGTGCGGGTGCGGCTGAGCGTCCCGGCGGACACCACGCCGGTCAGTTCCCGGTCGTCGATGAAGGCCTGGGCCTCGGCGGCGGTCATGTACGGGGCCGTCCGGCCGCCGCCGGGCCGTGCCGGGTAGTACATCGACACCATCAGCTCACGCGCCCCGGCCTCCGGCACCCAGGGATCGGGGCGGCTCCTGTCAACAAGGTGCACGGTGTCCCGGCCCACCGCGTACGCCCCGGTGGGCGGTGGCAGTTCGAGGCGCACGCGGGCGGCCTCGGCGGCCGACGGCGCCTCCGTGGGCGCGGGTGACGCGGCTCGGGCCACGCCCGTGCCGAGGAGGGCGAGGGAGAGGCCGAGTAAAGCGGCGGCTGCGCCGCGGGGCAGATGACTCATACCGGTGAGGCTAGGCAGCGGGCCCCGCACGGAGCGTCAGCCCACGGCCTGAACAGTGTCCGCCCCAGGGCGTATGCCGGTCTCCGCCCGTGGACGGACACGGGCACTTCCGCGTCCCTACGGGATGCGGGCTCGAGCGGTGAGAGCTCGTGGGGCGGCAGCACTTCCCAGGGCCGGACGAGTTGCCGAGGAAGCCGCCGGCCGGACCCTGTGTCGCTACGTCGTCGGCCCGGGAGACGGCGTCGAAGGCGTCGGTGTACTTCGTATCCCGGTCCCGCAGCAGAAAACACAGCGAGTCCATTCGGCACTCCGACGTCATGGCGAGATTCCTCGCCTGCTGGACGGTCCACTGCGTGGTGGGGTGGACGGTGACGCCGGCGAACTGTAGTCGGCGAGTGCCGTGCTCGACGAAGACCAGGGCGCACAGGCGCTCCAGCGCCACGGTGGCAAGGTGCGGGAAGCCGGCGGCGATGACGCCGTGGGCCTGGGTGGTGAGGAACTGGCGCCTGGTGGGGCCGGAGCGATGCGGGGCGGGGTCGGCTCCCGCGGACTGCAGGATCTCCCATACGGTGGACGGGGCGATGGAGTAGCCGAGGCGGGCGGGCTCGCCCTGTATGCGGCGGTGGCCCCAGGTGCTGTTCTCGCGCGCCAGACGGAGGATGAGCTGCTTGACGGTGGGCGCAGTCGGGGGCCGTCCCGGATGGCGGCGCCCGATGAATGTCCACTTCCAGAAGACCAGGCGTCGGTGCCAGGCCGGCAGCGTGACCGCGAAGACCTGACGCCGGCGCTCCCGTGGGATCGGCCGGGAAAGGACGGCGAGCCGGATCCGGTCGGCGGGCTCATAGCGGACCCGAGCGATCTGGCGGCACAGCACTGCGTTCTCGTGCCGCAGCGCCGGCACCTCCGCGTCCTTGACCACCCGGCTGCGCAGCACGGCAGCGGGCACCCTGATCGGATTCCGGACCAGCGCGGCGACGATCGACAGCGGCATCGAAGAACATCCCAGCCGCCGCGGAGGCCGTTGCCCCACATGGAGAAGCCGCAGGCCCCACTCAGAATCGTGTGTCCGAGCGGGACACGGTGTCCCAGGCGCTCGTGCTGATCTCCTTGCGTTGCTTCACCGGGATCCCCGCATCAGGCACCAGGAAGCCCGTCGTCAGTGGGCGAAGCTGTCGTTGTTCGCGAACCGGCGCATGCTCGACAACGCCGAGGGACGCTCTGCGGGAGGTGACTCAGCAGGAGTTCATGCTCCGGATGTGGGTGATCGGCCGGCTGGGCCCCGACGACAGGGACCCTGACTGGAGTCCCGAGGCGCTGGCGTCCGACACGCTCGGCGCACTGGCCTTCACGCCCCCACAGGCCGCTGGTCTCGCCGAGGGCTGGTGCGACCTTCCCATCGGGCAGATCCGCGAGCTGCGGTGGCACAAGAACCTGACGGACCATTTGGAAAGCCTGGTCGGTTACCTGGCGCCTGGCCGGGTCCGTGAGCGACTCGTCACCTGGACCGCGCTCCGACCGCTCCTGCCTTGACCAGCCCTCAGCGTTCAGGTCGCCTCAACTGAGGCACTTCAAGGCAAGGTTCAGCCAACCGGCGGTCGGAAATCAAAACGGAACCGACAGACCGGCGTCACGCAGTCGGGCCAGAACGACTGGCATGCACTGCTGGGCAGTCCTCCTGTCAGCTCACATCCCATGCGCGAACGGGCCGCCGCCAGCGAACGTCCACGCCGGCGTGCTGCCAGCCAGCCTCTCGGCGTCCATCCCGATCATGGCGTTCACGCCCTGCCCGCCCAGCCACTCCAGGAGCAGGAGCGTCATGTCCTCGACGCCGCGTTCCTCATCGATCTTCGGCAAACGGCCTCGGTTCCCGGTCATCACCCCGACTCCATCGAGGCCCCGGAAACGGTCGAGGGGCCCCAGTCGGCGAGTTCGGAGAAGCGTGCATCCGCTGCCCGATGCTCCAGGTCAACCCGAAGATACTGCCCCGCCTCGCGAAGATCGAGAAAAACCTGCTCCTTCGCCGCAAGCGGGCCCAGGAGGAGTTCTGGCTCGGCGAAGTCGAAGGCATCGACTCGCCCCTGGCCTTCCTCTGCGCCAAGCAGGACAAGGCCGCACGCCCCGTCAAGAGGCCGGTCACCGGCCTCGGCATCCTCCGCCCCGTCCCGAGGAAATGCAGTGATCCGCAACGAACCCCGGCCCTGCGAAGGGCACAGACCTCGCGGCGGCCGCACCAGCCGGTCGTTCTCAGCGGTGGCCGGCTGGCCGACTACGTCACCGTGGCTCTCCTCAGGACGTGATCTGTCTGCATACCTCGGCAGCCAGCCCGTCAGCGGCATCGAGCACGGCGGACAGAACATCCGGGGTCGTGCCGGACATGGTGAACAACCCGTGAGCGCGCGCCGCGAAGTCCGCAGGGGCAGCCGTGAGTTGACCCGCAGCCTGAACAGCTCCCTTTTCGTTCAGCACCCAGCAACCCGCGTGAGCATGCAGGCCCTGCACAAGGAGCCCCACCACGCGGAAGAGGCAACCGGCGACATAAAAGGCGTCTCCGCGAGCCGCTCCCTTGCGTGCGTTGGCCAGGGTGAAGGGAGCCTCCCACTGCGCGTCGGCGACCAGCGCCTCGCGCAACGGCTCCGGATAACGGCGGGTCTTCTCCTGCAGGGCCCGCAGTTCGCCACCGAGATCAGCAAGAACGCGTCCAACGGCCACCTCGCCGACATAGGCATGGGAGTACACCCCCAGCGGGTGACCGGCCTGAACGCCTACTTCGAAGCGCCCTGCCTTGCACTCTTCCCAGATCCGGTGAACGCGGTCCAGATCGCGGTAGATCCAGTCAACACGGCAGCCGTCGACGGTCAGCCATGCTCCACCGTCCACCCACGGCCCCCAACCGCCCGGTTCCGTCACCTCGACCGACTCACCAGTCAGCTCGGACGCGAGGAGACGCAAGGCGGCAGTGTCCAGCGGCGGCCGGTAGTACAGCCCCAGATCGAAATCGGAGTCAGGCCGGTGTGTTCCCCTCGCCCGGCTGCCGCCCAGACACACGCCGACCACTCCGCCGACATCGGTCAACCGCTCCGCGATCTCCATCAAACGATCCACAGCCCAGAGTCTGCAGAACCGGACCACTCACTACGACCCCATTTCTCAACGCCCTCCACCCCCATATCCGCCCATTCGGGTGAAGTGCAGAGAAGGAGCCTGCTGTGCAACGGCGTCGTCCTCTTCGAAGACACCGGCGAGCTGCCCCCCTCCGACGGCCGGGTTGTCGCTCCGCACCCGCCCCTTGTGGTCGTGGCCTGACGGCTGCCTGATCCGCCCGCACCGACCGCTCGCACCGGCACCACGGAAGACCTTGACGCCCACGTCACACCGGCCCTCCGAGCCGGACGGTCGGCACCGCACGGTCTGCCGCGGGACGAGCCGGCCGCCGGACAGCCTCGCGTCGTCCACGGCCCGCCGGAGGGAGCGAGGCGGCTCCGGCACTTATCACGGCGTGATGATCCGGCCCCGTGGCATCGCCCCGGTGGTCCTCGCCGTGAGAGTGACAGCAGAGGTCCACCACTGCCGGAGGGCACCACTGTCCGGCGGATGCCGCACGTGCGCAGGCCGGGGACGAAGGCGATGAGGTCCTGGACGGAGCGGCCGAACAGATCGAGCGGTTGCCCCTGTGCGTATCCCATCAGGTCGTCGGCTCGTCGGGCCGGGCAGGTGTTACCGGAAGACCGGCAGGTTGCGGGCGACCCATGCGCCGAAGGGCCTGGCCGGACGGCCGAGAACGCTCTCCACATCGGGGCTGATCGCCTGCTCGGCCGGCAGTGGGGCGCCGAGGATGTCCAGGGTTCCGTCGATGACCTCTTCGGGCATGAACTGCGCCATGTGGGCGTGGGCCTGTTCTCGGGACAGCTCCACGAAGGCGATTTCCTCGCCCAGGGCCTGGGAGATCACTGCGGCCTGCCGGCGCGGGCTGACGGTCTCGGGCCCGGTGAGTTCGTACGTACGGCCCGCGTGCCCCTCTTCACGCAGCGCGGCTGCGGCGACCGCGGCGATGTCGGCCGGGTCGATGACGGGCAGGGCCACATCGCCGAACGGGGCGAAGACGGTGCGTTCGGTGCGGACGGGTTCGGCCCAGGCGAGGGCGTTGGAGGCGAACCCACCCGGACGCAGGAGGGTGAAGTCGGCGCCGGAGGCGCGCACGGCGGCCTCGAAGGAGCGCAGACGGGTGTGGGAAAGGGCCTCGGGGCGGGTGGAGTTGATCTGGGAGGAGAGTAGGACGATCCGTTTGATCCCGGCGTCCGTTGCGGCGTCGATCAGGGCGCTCGGGCTTTCGCCGCGGCCGTTGAGCTCGCCGCCCAGCAGAAGGAAGAAGGTGTCGGCGCCGTCGAGGACGGGGCGCATGCTCGCGCTGTCCCCGACGTCGGCCCGGGCGGGCCGGACGCCGGCCGGGAGTCCCTCGGGCTGCGGGCGTCGCGAGACGGCTACGACCTCCTCACCCCTCTCGGCCAGCAGGGGCACCAAGGTCCGTCCGATGTTGCCGGTTGCGCCTGTCACCACGATCATGACGATCTCCCGAAATTAGTTAGTCGACTAACTTAGTTCGAAGACCGTAGCACGGTCCCACGGGCCGCTGTCTATAGTGAGTCGGGTGACTGACTCAATGAAGCCCCGGGCGCGTGCGGCCGACAAACGCCGACGGCTCACGACCGAAGCGGCCCGGGTCCTGCATAAGCAGGGCGTCGAGCGCACCACTCTCGCCGACATCGCGCGCGCGGCCGACGTTCCCGTCGGCAATGTCTACTACTACTTCAAGACCAAGGACGAACTGGTCCTGGCCGCGCTCTCCGAGCACCGTGCGCACCTGGACGAGCTCACCGGTCGTCTGGACCGGTTGCCCGACCCGCGCGACCGCCTCAAGGCCCTGATCGAGGCATGGATCGGCCAGCGCGAAGTCGCAGCCCGCTACGGCTGCCCCACTGGCACCCTCGCCGTCGAACTCGACAAACGCGCCGACGGCACCCTCGATGCGGAGGCCGGAACAGTGATCCGGCGCCTGCTGGAGTGGACCGGGTACCAGTTCCGCGCCATGGGCCTGCCCGACCCGGACGACCTCGCCGTCACCCTCATCTCCGCCTACCAGGGCATGTCGCTCCTGACCAACGCCCTGCGTGACCCGGACATCACGGCCCGCCAGGGAGCCCGTCTCCTCTGCTGGCTCGACTTCCTCGAGGCCCCGGACCGGACCGCCTGAACCGCTGCTGCTCGACGCCGACGAGGCCGTCACCGTCGTCGGCCTGCGCACGGCGGCCGGCGGCTCGGTCGCCGGGATCGAGGAGTCCCCGCCGCGTACGCTCACCAAGCTCGAGCAGATGCTGCCGTCCCGGCTGCGGTACCGGGTGAACACCCTGCACACCGCCGCCCCGGGGCCGGCACGGCCCCGGCCCTCAAGGTCTCTGCGGACACCCTTATGCCCCTCGCCGAGGCATGCCGCCGACGCGAGCGACTGCGCTTCGACCACGCCGGCCCCCGCCACGGCGCCAGCCCACGTTCGACCGAGCCGCACAGCCTGGTGATCTTCGACCGCCGCTGGTACCTGGTTGCCTGGGACATCGACCGCACCGACGTCTCGGCGAGGAGGTTGTCGATGACGGTGTCCATCATGGTGCCGACCACCGCCGCCGCCGACCCGTCACCCCACGCAGCCGTCAGGTCCAGGCCGACGTGGGCGTTGACGACATCGGCCCCGCACCGGTTGAGAACCGGGATGATGAAGTGGCGCTTCGCGATCACGCCGAGCTCGTGCGCGGCCACGCTGCCTCGTATGTGGCGTACGGCCCGGGCGGGGCCGAGCCCGGATCCGTGGACGGACGCGGTGGTCACGTAGCGCGGCAGGCCGGTCCAGTCCCAGCGGCCGTCCCCTCCGAAGCGGTGCCGCTCCGCCGGCCTGATCGGCTGCAGCGTCATGGGTTTTCTCGTCACTCCACAGCGCGGCCGATGAGTTTGCGGCTCCCGGCCGGTCCAAGCTCGTGACACCCCAGGAAAGGACACCGCCGTGTCGGAACTTCTCGTCGACTTCATCACCTCCCTCGACGGCCACGCATCGGGAGAGGGATGGCCCGGGTTCTGGGGCCTGGAGGGCCCGGAGTACCTCGCATGGCTCGGCGAGCAGCCCGAGGCCACCTACCTGATGGGAGCGAACACCTACCGCCTGATGTCGGGCTTCGCCGCAGGCGAGGTCCCGAACGGCCAAGACGAGTTCAGGTCCGAAGAAGAGGCGTCCGTCGACGAGCTCACGCAAGCGTCCAAGGTGGTGTTCTCCTCCTCACTCGAGGAGCCACTGACGTGGGCCAACTCCACGCTCGTCCGCGACGACGCCGTCGAGGCGGTCCGCGCCATGAAGTCGAGTGGCTCGGGGCTCCTCAGCACGATCGGCAGCCTCAGCCTGTGCCGGTCCCTGCTGCGAGCCGGACTCGTCGACCGCTTCCGGGTCGTGATGTTCCCGGTGATCACCGGGGTCACGGGCGAAGAACGCATCTACGACGGCTATCCGGACGTCGCCCTCGAGATGATCGAGCACCGCACCTTCGACGGCCGCATCCAGCTGGTCGAGTACAAGCCCCGCGTGCTCGACCACCCGCCGCTCGGCGTCCCTGCGTGACGTCGCCCCGTCCGCCGGTCCGGACGGCGGCCGGGCCGGCGCCGGCGTGCGCGGAGCAAGACCTACCGAGGTTGAACTCGTGATGTCGTCTTCGGTGATCAGGGGCTGATGGTCAGTCCTGTCTCGGTGAGGCAGCCGTCCATGAGGTGGCTGCGGTACTGGACGTGGCGGAGACCGCGTCGGATGGTCTGGACGAGGTGTTCGGGGGTGCTGAAGGCGACGTGGGAGGGCCAGCCGCGCCGCAGCGACCAGACACCTTCGACGGGGGTGAGGTCGGGTGCGTAGGGCGGCAGGTAGTAGATGGTCGGCCGGTCCTGGGCTGCCGCCCATTCCCGCAGGTCGGCGGCCTTGTGGACGTGGAGATTGTCCCAGGCCTGGACGATCGGGCCGCCGAGCTGCCGGTGTGCGGCGATCGGCAGGTCGCGGTAGTCGCGCCAGGAGGAACTCTTGCGTCCGTCGTGGTTGCCGTCGTCGCGGCGGGGCCGGTGGATCAGCTTCGAGCGGTGACAGGTTGTGCAGCAGGTCAACGCTGCGATGGGATGCGTCTGCGGGAGCGGCCGCGGACCCGCACCACCGGGGTTCGACCACGCTGTGACCAGGTCCTCGCCTGCGGCGGCGTCATGGAGAGGCCGGCTTCGTCCTCGAAGACGAGCCAGGCTCCACAGGCCGCCGCGAGTCTTCCGCGCAGGGCCGGGTCTCCTTCACCCAGCCGGCCACGGCCTCGTCGTCGTGTTCCAGGGCCCGGCGGGCGGGGACCTGGCAGGACCAGCCGCCTCGCACCAGCAGCTTGCGCACACGCTGAATGGTGTAGGTCAGGTGGAAGCGCCGGCCGATCACGGTCTTGATCCGGCTCAGGGTCCAGCGCTGGTCCTGCCGGCCGTGCGCGGCCGGCCCCTTGGCCAGCTCCGCCTCCAGTCGCGCGAACTGCTTCTCGCTCAGTCCCGGCAACGACGTCGGCCCCTGCGACCGCAGCGCACGCGGCCCGTCCTCCTCCCACGCCTGCCGCCACCGCTGCACCGACCGGACGCCGACGCGCAGGTCCTTGGCGATCACAGAACTCGCCTCGCCCCGGGCGAACCGCCGGTCCGGTCCGCGGTCGGCGTCTCTCCGCGTGCGGTCCGGCGTTCAGGAGATCGATAACCACCCCGCGCTCCCTACGGAGCCCCCTCGGGTGTGCGCACCTCCTCCGTCTACCGGTTGACGGACCGCATGCCTGCCTCGTCGTACCGCTCACCGGCCGCCTCGGGCAGCTCCGCGTCGATGCGGGCCAAGTCGTCCTCCGTCAGGTCGACGTCGACGGCGGCGGCGTTCTGCTCCAGGTAGGTGCGGCGCTTGGTACCCGGGATCGGCACCAGATCGTCGCCCTGAGCCAGTACCCACGCGATGGCCAGCTGAGCCGGCGTCACGTCCTTCTCAGCGGCGATCTCCCGCACCTTCGCCGCCAACCGCAGATTCGCCTCCAGATTGGCGTCCTGGAAGCGCGGGTTCTGGCGGCGCCAGTCGTCGGCGTCCAGGTCGTCCGGCGAGGTGAACCGCCCGGCGAGGAAGCCGCGACCGAGGGGCGAGTACGGTACGAAGCCGATGCCCAGTTCCCGGCAGGCGGGCAGCACCTCGGCCTCTACGTCCCGCGACCACAGCGAGTACTCGCTCTGCACAGCCGTGAGCGGGTGCACGGCGTGCGCACGCCGGATGGTCCGGTCGCTCGCCTCGCTCAGACCGATGTAGCGCACCTTGCCCTCGGTGACCAGTTCGCCCAGCGCGCCCACCGTCTCCTCGATGGGCACGTTCGGGTCGATCCGGTGCTGGTAGTACAGGTCGATGTGGTCGGTTCCCAGGCGCTTCAGGGAGCCGTGGACGGAGCTGCGGACATGTTCGGCCGAGCCGTCCTGCGGGCCGACCGTGCTGATGTCGCCCGGTACGGCGTCGTCCATCCGGTAGTTGAACTTCGTCGCGATCACATACTCGTCGCGGTGCCCCCGGATCGCCTTGCCGACGAGGGACTCGTTGGTGAGCGGGCCGTACATCTGCGCGGTGTCGAGAAAGTCCACCCCGAGGTCGAGGGCGTGCCGGATCGTCGCGACGCCCTCCTCCTCGTCGACAGTCCCGTAGAAGGCGGACATGCCCATGCACCCCAGGCCGATGGCCGATACCTGCAATTCCCGCAGACTGTGCTTCTGCATGTCGTGTCCCAGCCTTCCCCGCACGCTTGATCGTCCTTCGGGCGGCACGAAGTCCCCCGTCCATCCAGACACAGATGCCACCACCCGGCATCTCCAGGGGGGTGGGCGCTGAGACGGCCTCGTACGCCGTTGCGTCCTCGACGCCATGACTTCGAGCGCACTCCCTTGCAAGTGACGGGTGAGGAAGGCCTGGCTCCTGGTCGTGTCACTACTCCCGTGTGGCCCTGAGGCCTGGAGGGGACGTGCCTGGAACCGTTCGTCCTCGCGTGCGGGATGCGGCGCCCGGGGACACCGGTGGTATCAGCAGCCGCCGGTGCGCAGGACGACGTCGCCAGCGACCGCCGGCCACGTCCGGGTCCGGTGCCCCACTGCCACAGATTGTCCGGTGTGCCCGCCCTCCCCTACGGGTGGGCACACACCCGGGATCGACCGCCTGGCCGCTGATCCCCTCCCAGACGTTTTGACCGTGGTCACTTCCGGGTGGCGCATGCCTCCGGCGTGCAGGGTCGCCGCTGGGGACGGAGTGTCCGGTGGCCTGCATCTCCTGTGCGGAGTCGGGGCGAAACAGGGGGGAGAGCAAGGACCGCGGAGGAGGGAACGTGACCGACACGGGCGTGGACCGAGGCGCAGTGCTGCCGAGAAGCATGATGTCGAGAGGCTTGATGTCGAATGGACAGGCCGGTGATCACCGATGACGAGATGGACACCCCGGCCCGACGGCGGACGGCCCTCGGGGAAAGCCTGCTCCCACACCTGGACGGCGGACCCACCCCCGCTGGGTGAGACGTGCGCGTCCTGCGCGGCGCACGAACGCACACCGGCCGACCTGCTGCTGTGCCTGACCTGCGGCCACGTGGGCTGCAGCGACAGCTCTCGTGGCGCTCACGCCACGGCCCACTTCGACTCCAGCGCTCACCCGGTGGCACGCACCCTCGCGAGCGACCGGGAATGGGCCTGGTGCTACGAGGACGAGGTATATCTGGACCCGCTGGAAAAGCCCGTGCCGCGTTTCACCCCGCGGACGCCCGAGTCGGTCTGGGACTACCCGCGGCCGCCCGTCATGCGGGAGGACGACCGCGACGTGCGGGTGGAGTGCGCCGGACAAGTGGTGGCCGAGACCCGCAGGGCCGTCAGGGTACTGGAGACCAGCCATCCCCCCGTGTTCTACATCCCTCCGCAGGACGTCCGTACGGAGTTCCTGTTCCCGGCGGTCGCGGGCCGGACCTGGTGCGAATGGAAGGGGTCGGCCCGGTACTGGGACATCATCGTGGGAAACGACGTGCGCGCTCGCGCCGCCTGGAGCTATCCCCGTCCTGAGCCCGGCTACGCACCCCTCGCCGACTTCTTCGCCTTCTACCCAAGCCGCATGGATCGCTGCACGGTCGGCGGAGAGGAGGTCACGGCTCAGAAGGGGGACTTCTACGGCGGCTGGATCACCGCGGAGGTGCGTGGGCCGTTCAAGGGCGCCCCGGGGACCCAACTGTGGTGAGGCGGCGACGGTGGGAGCCGCTCAGCCGAGGTTCGCAGTCGCCTCCACCTCGACCAGGGCGTCGGGCTCGAACAGGGTGGTCGAACCCGATCAGCGAGGAGGGCGGGTGCGGCACCGTCAGCCCGATCTTCTCCACCACCCGCCCCACCCCTGCCACGGACGCGTCGATCTTCTCGGGCGCCCAGTCCATGACGTAGAACGTGGGGCTCAGGGACGTCGTCGAACGACGCACCCGCCTCCGCGGGGGGCCGCTCCCCGGCGTTCATCGGCGCCGGGCGCTCCGGCGAAGGCGTGGGTCCGGAGCGGGTCGAGGTGCAGTTCGTAAGGCCCGGAGCAATCTGCAGCAAGTGTCGCGATTCGGGCTCCGCAAGGACATGCTCGGTTCGCTCCTTCGGTTCCGTTCGGGCCGCAGCGTCCAGTGCTGTTCTCCCAGTGCGGCAGGGGCTGCGGCGCGGCGGCATCGTCGGGGTGCAGAAGGATCCGCCCGGCCGGCAGCCGGTCGATGGCCGCGCGGACGCGTCGCTCGATCTGGTCGCGCTGCTGGTGACCCAGTGCCATGTCATCCGGCCTTTCCGGCTGCCTTGTCGATCTCTTCGAGGATCCGCATGGACCGCTCGTGCTCGGCCCGCAACCGGCTCTTCTCCACTGGGGGATGCGAGGGCCGGCCAGCAGGACGGCGCCGGATCCCGGGCCGGCGGGCACCTGCCCCTGCTCGAACTGCCGATACGCCTCGGCAGTCCGCTTGAGTTTCTGCTTCGCTTCCGCCTTCCTCCATTCGTGGTGGAAGACGGCCCGGGCGCCGCCGGGCCGGCCTAATGGTGGAGTCGGGTATCAGAACTCCCCGATGTCTGCTGGATGATCTCTCGTGCCGCGTGGATGAGGTCGGCGTTGGTCTCGACCGGGGTGCCGTCGGGTAGCTGGAGCACGTCTTCCAAGCCGATCCGTGTGTCCAGCCGACGGGCGGCGGCCAGGCGGAGGATGGGCCAGGCGGTTTCGTCTTCGCCGTGCAGAAGGATCGGTGAGGGCGCGGCCGGGCGGAGTTCGTCCAGCAGGTCGACTGCGGAGTGAACCGCGGTCTGTGGGCCGGTGTCGGTGATCTCGGCCAGGACGCGCAGGACGCGGTGGGACTGCGACCAGTTGAGGAAACGTTGTGCTGAGGAAGTCCCGGAGTAGATGCCCGCTTCGATGCCGATTCCCCGGTCCAGCAGGGCGGTGGCGACTTCGGTGGCGCCGTCCTCGTGCCAGTTCACGGAGGCGTGATCCGGCAGCACCGTCCAGGATCGGACCTGGGCCGCGCGCGCTTCGGGATCCGGTGTGGCCCAGGCGCCGGTGGTGACACCGACAGTGATGCCTGGGACGGCGGCCCGTACGGCTGTGAGGGCCGCGGCGACGGTGGTGGGTTCCAGCGTGTCCCGGCCGTCGCGGTTCTTGGGGTGAAGGTGGATGTCCTGGGCGCCGGCAGCGGCGGCCCGGCGGGCTTCCATTGCCAATTCTCGTGAGGTCACTGGGAGGCGAGCGCATTCGGCACGGCTTCTGGCACCGTTCAGGCAGGCTTGCAGCATGGTGTGATCTTCTCAGGCGGGTCTGACGTGCAAAGACCATCTTGTGCTCACTGCGAGGTGGTGTTGCGGCGGCTGATCCCGGCCGCGTAGGCGGCCCGGTCTCCGGCCGATGCCTTCTGCCACTGGACGGCGACCTTGATGTGGACCCCGAGCATCCGGGCGAGGACCGCGGCGGGCATTTCGGTGGCGCGGGTGAACAGCGCGGTGGGGCGGTCCTGCTTGGGCCGGATCCCGATCTTGTGGAGGCGCTGGTCGATCCGGTCGTCCCCGGGGAAGCGTCCCGGCCGACCTCTGGGAAAAAGCCAGGGGGCATCCTCCGGGGTGCCGATCTTGGCCTTGCCGCGGCGGATCGCGATGAGCTCGCGGACCAGGCCGGCCGGCGGTGCGGGGAGGGCGACCGGCGAGGTCCCACTCGCCTCGGGAGCCCAGCTCGTCGAGGACCAAGCGGTGGAGCTTGGCCCGGGCCCTGGCCCTCGTCCACTCGGTGAACCTGCGGTGGGCCGTCGCGCCGGACGACCCGAACGACGCCGCGGGCAGCTGCTGCCACGTACCGCCGGGCGTGGCCACGACCACGGTCGCGGCCGGCGCCTCCCGGCCACCATGCCGGCGATGGACGCCGCGACAAGATCGTGCCGGTCACGAAGCTGCACCAGCCGATGGGCCTGAGCCTGCCGCCGACACCACTTCACGGACGTGCTGTCCGGGCGGAGCCTGTACCACCTCACTGCCCGCACCAGCAGCTGGTCCGCGACGGCAAGATCACCTGCATCGGCAGCAGCACCTTCGCCGTAGGATGCGGGCATGTACATGCAGGGGCGCAGGCTCAGACTCACAGCGGTGTCGGTGATGGTGGTACTGGCCCTGACCGGCTTCTCGTCGGGGCGTGACCAGGGAGACAGCAGCCGGGACAGCAGCGACGAGGGCGGTTGCAGCAGCTCCAGCCAGGACCACGACGGTTCGACGCCGGGCGGCGGCGACCCGCTCGGCGGTTCGTCCACCGGCTCGCCCAGCGGTGACTCCCACGACTCCGGGACGAGCAACGACAACAGCGACGGCAGTTCACAGCCCACGCCCACGGTGTCCCCCTCCAGCAGTACCGCCCTGCCCCTGGAGGACGGCACCGCCGTGCTCGTGCAGTGCGCAAGCATGGAGGACCCGTACGCGACCGTCGAGATCAGGAATCCGAACGGACGTGACGCCGTCCTGAACGTGAAAGTCGGCTTCGCGGACAAGCACGGCTACACCTTCCTCGAGACCGGCAGTCAGGTATCGGTCCCCGCGAAGGACAAAACGACCTACCGGGTGCCCGCCAAAATGAGATACACCGACAGGATCGCGCAATGTGAGGTCGATCCCGTGGCAACTGCCGTCCGGTGACGTCCAGTCGGGTCCTCCCCTACGCCAGTGGTGTCCGGCCCCGGTGATACATCGGCGAGGGCCCGCCGTGCGCTTCCTCAGCACCCGCCGCCGGGCCTTGAGGTTCTCTCAGTGACCGCGACGTTCAATTCGCTTGCCGGCCGGGCGCGTCCGGTTCCACTCTCACAAGGATCAGGAGCAACGGAAGGGCAGACATGGCCAGTCACGGCACCGTCAAAGCCATCAACGGACTGACCACGCGGTGGGCCGCGGCCCTGCCCCACGACGGCACGGTACTCGCCGCAGCCGGGGTGTGGCCGTTACTCGGCCTTCTCGCCGACGGTGCTGCGGGTCCCGCCCGGCAGGAACTCTCGGATGTGCTCGGCATCCCGGCGGACGGCGCCGCAGCAGCGGCACGAGACCTGCTCTCCACGCTCGGGGCGATGCGTGGCCTGAACACAGCTATGGGACTGTGGACTCGCCACACCCTGCCCGTCGAACCGGCCTGGCTGGACCGGCTGCCCGCCGACGTGCACGGACAGCTCACCGGCGACCCCGTCAACGACCAGTCGTACCTCGACACATGGGCAGCCAAGTGCACTCAAGGACAGATCGACGCGATGCCGGTCGCTGTGAACGACGGGACTCTGCTGGTGCTGGCCAGCGCCCTGACCCTCCGCACCGACTGGATCCGGCCCTTCACTCCGGGCGGAATGGAAGCCGAGGCAGGGCCCTGGCGCGACATGGACCTGGCCGGCCTGCACCGAACCACCAGTCTCCTGAACCGGGTCGGCGTCGCGGACACCGCAGCCGGCCCCCTCACCGAACTTCAGATCATCGGCACCCATGGCATCGACGTCCACCTGTACCTCGGAACACCTGAAGCAACCGCAGGCCAGGTACTGGCTGCCGCCGTGGGCGCCCTCCACAACCGCCGGGCAACGGTCCCCGGCGATCACCTCCCTTACGGCACTCCGGGCCCCGGGCTGTCCGTGACTCGCGTCCCCAGTGTCGACGGCGAACCCGCGCTCCACGTATCCACCGTGCCGTTCACCGTCACAGCCCACCACGATCTGCTCAACCACCCCGACCTGTTCGGCCTGCGCACGGCGACGGACGCCTCGCGAGGCCACTTTCCCGGCATCAGTGCCAAGCCACTCGCCGTCCAGGCCGCCGCACAGTCGATGACGGCGACGTTCGGCGCACGGGGCTTCCGCTCCGCGGCCGTCACCGCCTTCGACATGATGGCCGGTGGCATCCCGCGCCACCCCTTCCGAGCCCGCGAGATCAGCGCCCGCTTCGACCGCCCCTTCGGGTTCCTCGCTCTGCACCGCTCTTCCCGACTCGTCCTCAACGCAGGTTGGGTCACCAACCCCGACGCCTTCGAGGAAGCATCCTGGGACTGGTGAGCGCCCCATGAGACGCAGAGCCGCAGGGAACTCGGCAGGCGGCACGGTCATGGGGCGAACGCCTCCCGTCAGTACCGCCGCCTGCTGCTCGGTGCGCGTCCATCGACTGCGCACTGCCCTGTGTGATCCCGCCGACGGCTTTGCGCAGGGCTCGCTCGTACTCCAGCCGTAGATCATGATCATGTGGAGCAGGCGGCTCGGTGCGTCCGGCACCGGCAGGCACGGATACCAGTGGAGAAGCAGTCGCCGAGCGGGCGTGGTGGCCGAACGGCCGTCAACGCGGAGGAGGGACCGTGGCTCGTTGGAGGAAGAATGCCACCGAACAGCAGCAGTACCACTGTCGCGGCCGCACGGTCCCCGGCAGGGGGCGCCGGGGCGGGGCGGTCCCGGTCGTCTCCGCTCTCATCGCCCGCCGGCTCGTGTCGGCGCCCGGTGACCCTCCTGGCCCGGCGCCGGACGGCCGCCGGAGCCGACCCACCCGCCGGCGACCAGGACTGGCACCTGGTACCTGGCTCGGACCCGCCCGCAGCGAGAAGGAGCCATTGTTCCGACGCCGGACGACGGCATGAGCCGGCGGGCGGTGGCAGCCGAACGGTTCACTCCGATGGGCCCCCGGATGCGGCCTCGCGGTCTCATCCCTGATTCACAGGGAGTCCTTACGGAAAAATAAGGATCATGGGCGAATCTCACGCTCATGAACGCACACCGTCCCCGTACCCCCGCCACCGAGCGCACCCGCCGCTGGTTCATGAACCGGTCGCTGCTGCTCGGCGGCGCCGCCGCCGTGGCGACCATGACCGGCTGCTCCACCGGGTCGTCGGACGCGACCGGCTCCGCGTCCGGTGCCGCTCAGAGCGGGATGCCGTCCGGTGGGCCCGGTGGCGCCGGGGGCATGGGCCCCGGCGCCACCGAGGTGAAGTACGCCGACTTCAAGGGCGTCACCACCGACGGGAAGGTCGTCGACGACCTCTTCTCGATCCACTCCACCGGTGTCTCGACGGATGCCGTGGTGAAGGCCGCGCAGGCGTTCCTGGACGGGCTCAGCGCCAAGGTGCGCCGGGCGTCCGTGTTCGACGTGGACGACGACGAGTGGCTGGCCTGGAGCAACGTCGACGGCTACGAGCGCGAGGGCGCCCGTATGGGCGATCTGACCGAGAAGCAGCGGAACCTCGGTTACGCGCTGCTCGGCGCGGCGCTGTCCGCCGACGGGCTGACCCTGACCCGGAACATCATGAAGCTCAACGCGTTCCTGGGCGACTACAACGGCGGCGGGAGGCAGACGCTGACCGAGGGGCACTACTACTTCACCTTCATGGGCACTCCGTCCACGACCAAGCCCTGGGGCTTCCAGTACGAGGGCCACCACCTGGCCGTCAACTACTTCGTCCTCGGCGACCAGGTCGTCATGTCCCCGACCTTCATGGGCTCGGAGCCGACCTCGGCCACCTACAACGGTGAGAAGATCACCACCTTCAAGCCGGAGACCGAGGCCGGTCTGGCACTGCTGCGGTCCCTGACCTCCGCGCAGCGCGAGAAGGTGATCTCCGCCGACGAGAAGGGCGGCACGAACATGGTGGCCGGCGCCGGCCAGGACAACCTGGAGCTGGCCTACCAGGGCCTCGCCGCCAAGGAGTTCACCTCCGCCCAGCGGCAGAAACTGCTCGACCTGGTCGGCGTCTACGTCGGCTACATGGACGACGGTCACGCCGCCGTGAAGATGAAGGAGGTGGAGGACCACCTCGACGACACGTACTTCTACTGGATCGGCGAGACCGAGGACTCCTCCGCGTTCTACTACCGGGTGCACAGCCCGGTCGTGCTCATCGAGTACGACGCCCAGTCCCCGCTGGCCTACGGCGAGAACGCCCAGATGGGCGGCGGCGGTGGTGCCCCCAGCGGCCAGCCGTCGGGCATGCCCAGCGGGGGGCCGGGCGGTGGCACCCCCACCCAGCAGCACATCCACACCATCATCCGCACGCCCAACGGCGGCGACTACGGAGTGGACCTGCTCAAGCTCCACCTGGAGACCGACCACTGACGCACGGCTCCCGCTGCCTCACGTCCGGCCCGCGCTCTCCGTGGCGTAACCCGCCGGCCCGGACGGTGCGAGTGGACAACGCGCCGGGGAGGGTGCGCCGCCGGTTGACAAGGGGACGGGACCATTCTGTTTCCGTGTCCCCGGCGCCTTCGGGTGGGCTGCACGTATGCGCTCGACCAGGCGGGTGCCCGGGGCCGGTCCTTCCACCGCGATGCGTACGACCGTCCCGTGTGTCAGCGGAGTGGGTACCGCTCCCTCGTCCGAGCGGACGTCCCCGTGCGCGTACCGGACGGGATCACCGTCCAGTGCCTCCGCAGTGGTTCCGATGGCGTCCCGTGCGGGCGTGGAACGCGCGGGACTCCGGGGCCAGGCCGCGGACGCGGCGGCCCGGAGGCCGGTACGACGACGCGGGGGCGCCCGGTGTCACACCCGGGCACCCCCTCGGGGGTGCTCAGGGGCGGGCGCCGGGCTTGCCGACGACGCCCCAGGCGGCGCGGGCGCTGACCATCTCCCCGTCGTCCCGGGTCTCCCCGAGGTAGGCGTAGCTCTCGGGATCGAAGAAGATCTCCTGCTTGCCCTGCCAGCCCGAGGGCGTCCTCTCGGCGTAGGTCACGCTTACGCCGATCGCCGGGCGGCCGAGCGGGTCCTTCACACCGGTCGTCACCCGGGTGCCGGGGATCTTCGCGAGAGCCCGGAACAGGCCCGCCTGGACGTTCGGCGGGATCAGCACCGACCGGTACAGGACGTCGATCTCCCGCCAGTCGCGCTGTGCGCGCGTCTCCCCCTTGACGGAGCCGATGGCGTGCTCCTCACGGATGCGCTTCATCATGCGGTCGGGGTCACTCGGCAAGGTGGCGAGGAAGCGGTAGAACTGCCGCTGGGAGCGGTCGTCGTAACCCTTCTTCTTCCACTCCTCCTCCCGGTTGGGGCCGTACCGGACCTGGAGCTCGTCCGGGTCGAAGTCCGAGACGTCACCGGCCGGGGGGATGCCGGGCAGATTGGCGTGCCCGGTGCCGTCCCAGCGGGTCCACTCCTCGCTGCTCTGCGGTTTGCCCTGGACGAAGACGGTGCTCTTCTCGTACACCCACTGCTTCGGGCCGGGTTCGGTGCCGTCGTGCTTCTCGACGGTCGCGGCGGCCAGTTCGAGGGCGTCAGCGGAGGCGCCCGCCGACAGCACCTGGGGGCCCTGCCTCACGGAGGCGCGGGTACTGTCCTCGGGCAGGATCGCGACGATCCCGGCGGTCACGGCGAGGGCCCCTGCGGTGGCGGCGCCGATCAGGATCATCCGGCGCCTGGGAAGGGCGGCGCGCTCAGGGCGGGTCTCCTGTCGGAACGCCGCGGTGAGCCGGGCCCGCGGCGCGGCGAGCCGATCGGCATCGGGAAGGGGTGCGTCGACGCGCAGGCCACGGAGTTCGGAGAGCTCGTTCATGCGGGGTCGCTTTCGTGTGTGCGAGCTTCGATGAGGAGGCCACTGGCGGCGCCGGCTGCGGTGCGCAGCTTCCGGCGGGCGCGGTTGAGGCGGGAGCGGACGGTGCCGACGGGAATGTCGAGGGCTTCGGCGATCTCCTGGTAGCCGAGGTCGGCCCAGGCGAAGAGCAGCAGGACGTGCCGGTCGCCCGCGGAGAGACGGGCCAGCGCCCCGGCCAGTGGGCGGGCGGCGGCCTCGGCGGCGAGGCGGTCGTCGGCGGAGTCGGTCCAGCTGTCGGCGACCGGATCGTGGCCGGTGCGGGCGAGCAGTTTCAGCGCCCTGACCTCCTCCCGGCGGTGCCGGCCGATCTGCTTGGCGGCGATGCCGTACAACCAGGGCCGGACGCCGGCGCGGGCCGGGTCGAACCGGGCCCGTATCCGGAAGGCCGTCAAGAACGTCTCGGCGGTGACGTCGTCGGCCGCGTCCCGTCCGAGCCGCCGGGCGACGTACTGATGGATCGCCGGGGCGTGACGGTCGAAGAGCGCAGCGAAACGCTCGGGTTCCTCGAGTGAGGCCGCGATGAGCTCGGCGTCGCCGCCGGCCAGGTCGGTCATGGACAGTCCGTCCGTCGGTGGGGTCGGTGGGTGTCAGGATGGTGGGTGGTCACACCCTGTACTTGCCGAGTCGCCGCGAACGGGTTCACGCCGCCGCCTCAGGCGCCGTACGTTTCATGACACCCACCCGATGCCCGATGAAAGAACAACGACGCCCCTCACGGACTGGGTGGTCAGGTACGGCGCAGGGGAGCGGCCGTCCACCTCCGTGACACAGGGGCGGTGGAGGGACTCCGTCCTCATCGGCGAGAAAACGGAGGCTCGACCGCTCGCTGTTGCACGGTGGCCATGGAGCAGTCCGGAGAGGGAGCTGGGCGGTCTGGTGCCCAGTGCGGGCACCGGTGGCCGTTCGGTCAGGGGCGGGCGGGGATGACGTCGAAGAGGAGGGCGAGCGGATCGTCCTCGTGGCCGACGACGAGACAGCCCGTGGCAACTGGTCCCCGGGAGAGGTCCACGAGCCGGGCCAGTACTGTCACCTCGGATGGCACCCCGGCTGGGTCGAAAGCGAGTGCCTTGGCCGCGCGGTCGCGCCGTTCGCCGATGTCGGGCATGTCCTGCGCGCAGAGCGCGACGAGACGCGACGCCGAGCCCGGCGGCCGGCTGTCCGCCTCGGCGTTCCCGCACGCCGCCGTCCGCAGGCGTCGGAGTGGCCTTCCCTGGACCGATGCCTGGAAGCGACCGGCTGTCACCGAAGAACGACGCTCACGCCCCGTTCCTCGAAGATCTCCAGAAGCAGGTCGAACAGCGCAACCTCGCGATCGCCGACGGGCACGCGTTCCGCCAACCGTGTCCTGGTCCCGGCCGAGGACTCCCCGCGCAAGGTGAACGGCATGGTGGCGCCCAGCCGCCTCTCAGACAGTCGTGGTGCAGGGCCTGTTGCGGAAGTGGAGTTGCCGGACGGGATGTGCCCTGCGGCCGATACCGTTTCGTGTCAGGCCCCGGGGGGCCGCTGTCTCCGGGGACTGTCAGCTGCGACCGGGAGGCTGCGCAGTGTCAGCGCAGTAGGCGGGGGCAGCGGCTCGTTGGCCGTGTCGGTGCGGAACGACTGGAGCAGATAGGCCACCAGGCGCCGGGACGCCGCACCGTCATCCGGTAGGGCGGTCACCAGAGCGCAGTGCGCCAACAGGACCACGACGAGGTCGGAAGGGTGAAAGTCGGCCCGCAGAGCGCCCGACGCCTGGGCCCTGCGTACCAGGGTCGTGAAGTCCCGATCGGCCCGTTGCCGGGACTGCGCGTGTTCCGAGGTGCTTTCCGGGAAGGCCGCGAGGAACGCGGCCGGGAATCCGCGTTCCTCGCGTTGCAGAGCGCAGGCCGTCTCGATCAGCTGCTGGAAGCCCTGCCACGGGTCGGGGGCGGCCAGAGCCTCGGTGAGCGCCCGCGTGCAGGTCTCCATCTGCTGCGCGAACGCGCCCCGCACCAGGGCGTCCCGGGTCGGGAAATGCCGGTACAGCGTCGCCACGCCGACCCCGGCCCGACGGGCCACGGTCGCCATCGGGGCGTCGATCCCGTGCTCCGCGAAGACCGCGCGGGCGGCGACGAGGACGCGCTCCCGGTTGCGCCGGGCGTCCGCCCGCACCCCGTCCCGGGCTGTGATCCGAGAGGATTCCGCCATCACTGTCTCTCGCTTCCGGTTCAAACGGACGATTGCGTCCGCTTGAGAGCTTACGGTCGGTGCCAGACCCCTGTACGGCCCCCGGCGGCAAAGGCGGAACGATGGACGACCGCATGATGAAGGCAGTGCTCTACGACCGCTACGGCGGCCCCGATGTGCTCTACGCGGGCCGCGTACCGCGCCCCGAGCCGGCCTCTGGCGAGGTCCTTGTGCAGGTGCGCGCGTTCAGCGTCAACGGTGGCGAACTGGCAGCCCGTGCCGGTCGTCTCCGCCTCCTGAGCGGCCGGAAATTCCCCAAGCGCGTCGGCTTGGACTTCACCGGCGGGGTCGCCGCACTGGGTGCCGGAGTCACACAGTTCGCGGCCGGCGACCGCGTAGGGGGGTCTTGAGCCGCGCCTCCGGGTTCGGCAGCGCCGCCGAGTACGTGACCGTGCCCGCCGAGCGGATCGGCCTGGTCCCCGACGGCCTTGACCTGGTGGACGCCGCCGCGCTGCCGGTGGCCACCACGGCCGTCACCGCCCTGCGGGACAAAGCCGGGCTGCGCCCCGGCGAACGACTCCTCGTCCGGGGCGCGGCGGGCGGTGTCGGCAACACGGCCGTCCAGCTCGGACGGGCGTACGGCGCCGAGGTCACGGCCCTCGCCCGCGCCGCCAACCTCGACTTCGTGCGCGGGCTCGGCGCGCACGAGGCCGTCGACCACCGGAGCGTGCGGCCGGCGGAACTGGGCCGCTTCGACGTGGTCCTGGACACCGTGGGCACCGACCTGCGGACCTTCAGACGCCTGCTGAATCCCGGCGGGCGCATGGTCACCATCGCCTTCGACCTGGAACGGCCCGCGGCGTCGCTCGGCTACCTCGCGGCCAGCACGGTCCACGGGCACGGGCGGGTGCGCTTCTTCAGCGGCAACCCCACGCGGGCGGACTTCGACGACCTCGCCCGCCATGTGGTCGAGGGGAAGCTGAGCCCCGCGGTGGACACGGTCTTCCCCCTGGAGGAGACCGCGGCGGCGCACCGGGCGCTGGAGGCGGGCGGCGTCCAGGGCAAGTACGTGGTCAAGGTCGCGTAGGACCCCTGTGAAGGTGCTGACCACAACCGCTCGTCGACGGCAGCGACGAGGGCGGTCGCGCACCTGGTCGGCCTTGTCCGGGAGGGTGCAGCGGATCCCGCGACGGCGCACGTAGGCGCGGTTTTCACGGAAGGCGGATGCCTTTGTCGGCGCGGACCCGCTGGGGACGGACACGTGGCCGCCTCGGCCCGATGCGGGGCACGTGGATCTCCTCCAACACGGGTTCGAACTGTGGAGGGTCCCCGCGCTGCCCGGCCGTGACCACGATCGACATGGGCTTTCGGCCCTGCTCGACGGCCAGGTGCAGCTCGGTGGTGAACCCGCCACGCGAACGTCCCAGCCCGTGATCACCACGGCTCGGCGAAGATGCCGCCTGGCGGTTCCTTCTGTGAGTCACCCTGCTTGCGGGCCCCGGGCGCGGAGGGTGTGTGCCGGTCGCCGGCCGCTGAATGCCACGGGCGTGCCGCGCGGTCGTTGCCGGGGCGGGTACGGGCGCGTGGCGGGTGGGGGCGGTCCGCGTCACGAACCGTCTCTGTCGCCGTTTCCTCCGGTCCGCCCGCCGGTGGTGTGCGTGGCTGTGGGAGGGATCGCCCGATCGCCGGCCCAGCCAGGGCCGGGACGGCCGATGCTATGGCTGCTGGGTCGCCGCCGGCAGGTTGTGCCATTCATGTCCGCAGGTGCCTGTGCAGTACGTCTCGCGGCGGCGAGTGTCGGCAACGGCGAACACGGAGACAAGGACGCGGAACGCCTTGACGTGTTCGGCGGCGGGAAGGCCCGCGAACCCGTAGCGGGGCGGGTCCATGCAGATCATGACCGCGGGGTTGGCCGTGGGCCTCACACCGGACCGCGCCACCCCGACGCGGCCGTCCGCGGCTGTGACGTGCGCCTGCACGGCATAGCCGGCGACTTCCTGCAGTACCTTCTGCCGGCGTGCCGGGATGAGAGCGGCAAACCAGCCCACGCCGGTGTCCACCGTGCGCAGTCCTTGGGCGATCTCGTTGACAACCCGCTCGGTCTCGCGCCGGAAGATGCGGTCGTCGCTGCTCGTCTCGGTCACCGTTCGAGGGTTTCACGATGCCGGTTCCGGGCGAAAGCCGGTGTCCGCTCCCCAGAGCCGCGCGGACGGTAACCGGGCACAGTCCGCCCCCGCGATCCGGCAGTGCCGCAGGACTCCCGCTCCGCGGCCCGCCGGGTGCCTCAGCAGCACTTGAGCGACATCAAAAGCCGCTGACGTCGATCACGAGGCTCGCCGCCGAACGAATCCCGAAGGAGCTGACACAGCCGGCCCGCTGAAGCGGCTCGCCGGCTCATGCGCGTAGGCCCTGTCCCTGTCTCGCCGTCGTCAAGGGCAACCACCCCGGCCTCCTCAAGCCGCTGAGGAGACCGCCGTGGCCCGATGCGTACGCCGACAAACGCCCCCGAGCGCGCCTCACCGCGGCTACGCAAAGGGGCGGGAGACCTGTCCCCGGTGGGAGCTACGCCCGAGTTGGCTCTGTGCGGTGACGCCTGCGGCCCGCGGTCTCCGTAGCCTTCCACCTGGGCCGCAGCGCTCGCGCGGGACCGGTGGCGAAGAGGTCCGACAAGTCCACATGATCATTTCCACTCCTGTCCCATAGAGAGGAACAACCTTGACGCACGTAGCCAAGAAGGTTCTCGTCGCAGCGGTGGCCGCTGCCGGCTTGACGTTCGCAATGCCGGCGACCTCCGCCTCCGCGGCCAACGAGACTTCTTGCGGAGACCCCACCCTCCCTCCGCGGACCGACCTCGCATGGGTGGAAACGAGTACCGGAAATCGCATGTGTTTCGCCAACGCCGGCAGCTTGAGGGTGTCCTTCAACGATGTCAGACATTTCCACTCGGGCAACAATGTCGTTACGTTCAGTTACATCATCGAGGAGAACAACTACGCCACCGAGCGCACCTTGCGTAAATGGGAGGACTACACCATCGACTGGGGTCTCCACGTCCGCGTGTACAACGTGCGCATCTGCGGAGGTCCCGTGGAATGTCCGGTAAGTTGAGGCGGGGATCGGTGAGAGTCTCCTCGGCAATGCCGTTCATGGCGCAGTACGGCAATGTCCTGATCGCGGACAACGAGGGGATCTCCTTTTCCGATTCGAGCCCGGTGGTGGCGAACCAGGGACATTGAACGTTTTCCAATCCGCCGGGCGAACCGGAAAGCGGGACCGACAGGAAAACGAATCCCTCAGTGGACGGCTTTTCGACCGAGAAACCCATCTCCATCAGAGGATTCGTGTGCTTGTCCGCCCCCGTCCGGCGTCGACGTGTCCGGCTCCGCCCCAAGCCTCCCGTCGAGCAAGCTCCGCCGAAACCGCCGGGAGCACCGACCGGAGCCACGACCCCGCAGAGGCACCGCTCACGACTCCGGCCCGGGAAAGACCCGCTGGGGAATCGAGCTCACCTTCGCCCGGCGCCACCGGTTCAAACGGCTACGGCCCCGCTACGAAATACGTGCCGGCCCCCACCCCGGCCTGCTCCGACTCGCTTGCGGCATCATCTTTCCGCGACGGTTTCGAGCGTCATGCTGAAGCGATCAGTAAGCCGCGAGAACGCCACGTCCATCTCTTCCGGAGACTACGACCAGCGTCATCTCTGTGAACCGCATGCGCGCGGCAACCGTTTTACGACCAAAATCCCTCGAGAAGCAACGGCTGGACGCGGCGGCCATGACCGCGCTTCCACGGGCGGCAATGGAAAGGGTACTCATGAAACTGACAGTCAGAACCGCGGCAGTAGGAGCAGTCCTCGCCTCCACCACCGTACTGGCGGCTCCGGGAACCGCATTGGCCGATGACCCCAAAGATGGGTCCGTGATCAGCTGTTCAGAAGGCAAGGTCTGCCTCTTCGACGGTCACAACAACACCGGGGACGTCCTGCAGCTCGATCCGGTGGACATCCCCAACATCGGCTGGGCGTGGAACGATCGGGCCAGCTCGGTGTGGAACCGCAGCGACAAGTTCGCCTGTATCTGGACCGATGCCGACTACTACGGCTACTGGTTCAGCATCCCGCCGGGCGCGAAGCAGGAGCTTCTGTTCGCCTACGACAACGCGGTGACCGCCCTTGGGTACGGTGGCTGCGGGGGCTGAGCCGGCTGACCGGCCGCATCCCGTCATCCGCCCGCGTTCCGAGGGAGGATGGCGGGATGTGGCCGAATGGGATCCCGCGTGAGACACCGTTGGTGACTTCAGCGATGGTCGCCACATGACCTCGCCGGGAAGCGTGACCACTGAGGTTTTCTCAAGGAAATGATCTCGTGAGGTGACTCGGCCCAGTGGATCTCGCGTCGCGATGAGTCCTGCGGCGTCCGGCGGTTGTACCGTCGAAACCGCTACCGAGGAGGACTTCTGATGCGCAGCGTGACGTATTCGATGAGCGTCTCCCTGGACGGCTACGTCGTCGGGCCGGACGGCGGCTTCGACTGGACGCCGCCCGACGAGGAGGTCTTTCGCCTCGCCACCGACGAGGTGCGAGAGGCCGGTGTCCACCTGTTGGGACGACGGCTGTACGAGACGATGCTGTACTGGGAGACCGTCGACCAGAATCCGTCGCTCGACTTCTCGACGCTCGAGTTCGCCGCGGTCTGGAGGGCGCTCCCCAAGGTGGTGTTCTCCACCACGCTGTCGGCGGTGCAGGGCAATGCCCGCCTGGCCTCCGGCGGCCTGGCGGAGGAGATCGAGCGATTGCGAGCCGAGCCGGGGGACGGCAACATCGCGATCGGCGGTGCGACTCTCGCCGCCGAGGCGGCCGCGTTGGGTCTGATCGACGAGTACCGGGCCAGGGTCTACCCGGTGCTGGTGGGCGGCGGCATTCCGTTCTTCCCCCAGCACGAGCGCCGGGTGGATCTCGAACTGGCCGAGACCCGCACCTTCGACTCAAGAGTCGTCTACCTCCGCTACCGCGTGGCGCGTTAGCCGACCGGTCCGCCGAACCCTGGGAAGGACGGGCTGCCAGTGCTGTTCACTCAGCGAAACGACCTACGCGAAGCGGTGTGAACCACCGTCCGGCGAAGCCGAGCCGGACGGACCACACCCGACCGCAGACACGTGCAGAGCCCTTGGCAGGACAGGTCTCGCCACGAGATCACCGCCGCACCCACCAGAGGCTTCACGCGGGTCACCTGCATCGCCTCACTCGACGCCTCGCGCCACGTCGTGGAGCACCTGGCCCGGTTGTTGGCCCCGCACCGTCGGCGGATCCACCAGGTGGGCGATGCGCGGAGCGTCGTACCGGCGTCCAGCGCCACCGGGATCCTCGGGTCACCAGGCCACCACTGGCCGTCGCCGGCGTGCTGCCCGACCGGCGACGGCGTCCGCCGGCCACCGCGGGCCGTGCCGTCAGCCGTCCGTGCGGCGCCCGAGCGGCAGCAGGTACTGGAGCGGCTGGTCCATGTCGTCCAGGCCCAGCAATTCATGTGCCAGGTCGTCGTGGAAACCGCCGAGCGGCGTGCCCGCGAGCCCCAGGGCCGCGGCGGTCAGCAGCAGCGTCTGCGCCAGGTGCCCCGTCTCCAGCAGCCCGAGGCGCAGCGCCCGCAGGCCGTAGCGCCGGCGCAGCAGACCCAGCTCCACGTACAGTCCGGCCACGACCGGCGCGCCGTCGACACCGATCCGGTCCGGGTCCTCCCCGGGACGGGAGAAATAGGTCGACAGCGCCTCGACTTCGGCCTTCTCCGGCGCCGGGCCCACCCGGCGCAGCGTCCGGTGCTCCGGCACGCAGTCGTACGTCGCCGCGGGGAGCCCCTCCACGTCGAGGACGAGCAGCCGCACCCGTGCGGTGTGGAGGGCGCCCGCGCTCGGGTAGGGGCGGTGGGTGTGGATCCGGTCCGAGCCGTCCGGGAACCGCCTCCGGGTCCGGCTGCTCTCCGCCAGCGCGTTCCACAGCAGCGCGCCGAGCGTGCCGGCGTCCAGCGGCCCGCCGATCTCACCGCGCGCGGACGACCGTGCCGCCAGCGCTGCGGACAACGACACCTCGGGCAGCGGGTCCGCCGGCAGCGGCGTCTCGGGGCCGTCGGTCCGGACCGCCGCGTCGGAGGGAGCCCGGCGCAGGGCGGAGTCCTCGTTGCGGCCGATCCGGATCTGACTCCTCTCCAGGTACTGCCAGTCGGGCGCGCGGTGCCCCTGCGGGAAGTACGACACCGGCTCGTCCGTGTCCAGCAGCGTGCGGGCGGCGAGCCGGCACACCGCGCGCTCCTCGTCCGGGGAGACGCCGAGCCGGTTGAGGAGCATGTGCAGCTGCGACGCCCACACCCACCGCAGCACCGCGTCCATGTCGGCGGGCGCGGACTCCGTTCGGGCTCGCAGTGTCCCGTCCGCCGCGCGGACCCGGTCCGCCCACTCCCCCAGCCAGGGTTCCCCGGCCCCGCCCTCCGCCAGTCCTTCCCACAGGGACGCCGCCCGGCGGCCCAGCGCGGAACGCTGCGCCGCGTAAACGGAGTTGACCCGCATGTGCACGGCCGCGGCCGGGAGCAGGGGCACCTCGGTGACCCAGCGCCAACCCGCCGCGTGGCCCCGCAGCCACTTCGCCGCCGCGACCCGGTCCATGCCCAGGGCGTACGCCGTGGCGTGTGCCAGGTCGGCCGCGAGGACGAGCCGGCCCGACCCGCCGGCCGGCTGCCGCCGGAGCGCGCGCAGCGCCGCCACGGCCACCCGGGAGGAGACCGCGAAGACGTCCTCGGCCGTGGGCAGCGCCCGCGGCCCGCCGTAGCGGCGCGTTTCGGGGACGTACTCCACCATGCGGACCTCACCGTGGTGCGAGGGCCACGGGCCGCTCACGGACGGCACCGCCTTGGCGGCCCGGGCCAGCGTGGACGGCAGCTCCGCGGCGGCCGAGGGGCTCAGCCCCGCGACCCGGATCCGCAGGTGCGGTCCTCCTTCCCCGTACCGGATGAAGAACCACTTCGCGGCCTGCCCCGAGGCGACCAGTCCGTCCAGCAGCCCGGCCGCCTCCTCGGTGAGGAAAGCGTCGGTGTCCTCCGTGCTCGAGTGCAGGAAGAGGTGGTGGCTGTGCCAGGTGCCGGTCGTCGTCATGGAGGCCCTCGTTCGTTCGGGGGTCGGGAAGGAGCGGGGTCAGGGAAAGGGGTGGGGGTGGATCGCAAGGTCGTCCGGGCGCAGCGGCCGGTCCGTGCGGCCCAGCCGGTACGGCGTCCGGAGCAGGCGCGGCAGGCCCCTGGTGCGGTGGTTGACGTGACCGAACGTCATGGGCAGCGAGCCCGGCACGACGACCTTGGCGCAGTGCAGGCCGAACCGGTCCCTCAGCCCCGGCTCCGTCTGGTCGACGGCGATGACCTCCAGGCCCTCGCCGGTCAGCCGCCGCACGGTCGTGTCGAGCAGCACGCCGAGGTCCGTCACCGGCTCCGGCGCGCCGGGCCAGGCCTCGGCGACGGAGCGGGTCGGAGTGTCGGCGAAGAGGAACGCCAGCCGCGGGGCCGCCTCGGCCAGGGAGTTCACCCCCACGTGGTCGTCCAGGGTCACCACGAGTTCCGGGTCGTCGAGCATCGGGAGCAGCCGCGCCGGGTCCCGCAGTCCGTTCCCGGGACCGGAACGGTGCGCGGACTCCAGGACGTTGGTCACCACCTCCGCCACCGCCGAACGGATCGCGACGCGCGGATCGTGGTGGGCGCCGGCGGCCAGCAGCATCCTCGGAGCCCCGGGGCGGGAGCCCTCGTACCGACAGACCGCGACGACCGCCGGGACGCCGAAGTCGTTCGTGGCGTCGAGGAGCACGAGGCGGTAGCCGGCCAGCTCCGCGCGGTCGGCCAGCAGGGCCGTCTCCAGGTCCTCGGGCGGCGGCTCCACGCGGGTGAGCGGGGTGGAGGCGTACCAGGCCATCAGGAACGCGTCCCGCTCCGCGACTTCGAACAGCCCGTAGAGCACCGCTTCCTCCAGGCTGTTGCCCAGCCCGCAGCCGTTGGAGGACTCGTACACCACGCGCGGCCGGTCGCCCGGCACGTCCCAGTACGCCACGTGCTCGGGCACGGCCACGGCCCGGCGCCGGGTGAGGGACCAGCCGTGGACCCAGTCCAGTTCCAGGTCGGGGCTGTACGGGACGGTCCGCGAGGCGGGATGGCCCTGGTAGGCGGGGTCGGGCAGCCCCAGGCGCACGGGATCCACGGCCCGGTCCGGCCCGAGTTCACCGAAGGAAGCCCGCAGTCGGGTCCGCCGGCCGGTCGGCCGCATGCCCGCGAACCGCTCGACGCTCTCGAAGAGCGCCACGCGCTCGCTGGTGCGGAAATCGCCGGCCCGCCCGTACCCGCCGTCGTCCACCACCCGTCCGTCCGTGACGAACGCCGTCGTCAGGCAGAAGGCGGAGTCCTCGCTGCGGAACAGCCGGCGCACCGGGCCGAACCGCTCGTCGTGCAGCACCGCGCGCAACTCCGCGACCGCGGTGCGGGGGTTGGCGCCACGGAGCACCGCGGGGTCGGGCAGCGGACGGGGGCCCGACGGCACCGGTACGACGTCGGCGGCCGAGTCGTCCGGCAGTGGCCGGCAGACCGCGCAGCCGCCGACCGGACGGACCCGGTGGGTGGACCAGGTGGCGCGGCCGTGATGGACGAGGTGCACCGTGGCGGTGGCGTCCGCGCCCGGCCGTGATCCCGGCGACTCGCCGTCGGCCGCCTCCAGCAGCTCAAGGGCGAGTGCGCCGGTCGCCCCGCCCAGTGCGGCCGAGGGAGCCCCTGCCAGGGCCAGGGCCGGACTGTGCCACGGCACCCGCCCGCCCGTCGTGGCCAGCCGCTGGTATTCGGCACAGGACAGACAGGCGGCGGCGCCCGGACGCAGGACCGGCCCCACGACGGCCAGGGCTCCGTCGAACCGCACCGGGACGAGGCGCACGGGGTGGGCCAGCGCGTGGCGGCTGAGCCGTTCGGCGAGTTCCAGCGTCCACCGGGGCAGCAGGACGACCGCCGGACCCGCCGTCGCGGCGAGCGCGGCCCCGGCGTCGAGCACCGGCACGGGCAGCGGGCCGAGGACCGGACGTCCGGCGTGGCTCACCGGTCCTCCCCTTGGCCGTACAGCACCGAGAAGCCGAACGCGCGCAGTCGCGCGGCGAGCGGAGGGGCGGCATCGCCGGACTCCCGGACGCGCAGCCCGGTCAGCCGGCGCAGCACGGTCTGCAGTGCGGCCTCCCGGAGTGCGAGGTCCGCCAGCCAGCCGTTGGTCCAGCCCCTGTCCTCCCAAGGGGCCGTCCGGGCGTCCGCCGTGGCCAGTGCCGCCACCGCGCCGTTCGCCCGGCAGAGGTGCCCGACGACGAGCCCCTGGGCGGCCGAGTCGGCCGCGGCGGCGGCCGACAGGGCGGCGAACGCCGCCGCGTCGCCCGGCGTCGCCTCCACCGCGTCGCCGAGGACGGGCCCGTGGGCGGCCGGATCCGTTCCGCCGCGCACGACGGCCAGGTAAGCCTCCTCGTCGACGAGAGGACGCACCTCGAGTCGGGCGGGCGTGCCGAGGCGTCCGGTGAGGGCCGTCCACCAGTGGTCGGCCTGCGGATGCTCCCGCCAGTGCGCCTCGGGCAGTACCGAGTCCGCGGCCGGGAAGGCTTCCGCCGCGGCCTCGCGCAGGGCGCGGCCCAGGGCGTGCGCCGGATCCGCGCCCACCGACGCGCGCCCGACGCCGGGTCCCGCCAGCCGGAGCTCCGCGGCCCGGCAGAACGCCTCCAGACGGGCCAGATCCAGGCGTGCCGCGCCGGCCAGCACGGCGCCCTCCGGCAGTGCGCACGAGGCGAGCGGCACCGGCGACTGACGCAGGGCTCCCGGCGCCGGGCGCGGCAGGACCCCGACGCGTTCGTCGGTGAGGGCCGTCACCCGTCCCAGCACCTCGGCGAGCGCCCGGGCCGGCTCCAGGCGGGCGCCGCGGTCGGCGTCGATCAGGCCGGGCCCCAGCCAGCTGCGGTAGCCGGCCCGCAGGGGCCGGGCGTCGGCCACGAGGATCGCGGGCAACCCGGGCACCAGTCGCGGGTCGTCCCCCTCGCCCGCCGGGTCCGGCAGTCCGCCGACCGCGCACAGCAGCCGCTGCACCGCCGAGCCGCCGAGCAGCGCGACGAACGCGGCCGGACCGGCTTCGGGGGGCTCCGGCGGCCGGTGCGCGGCGAGCGCGGCCGCGTCCGAGGAGACCTGCTCCGGACTGCCGGGGGCCGTGACGTATCCGCGACCGCCCCGGACCCCGACGGCCACGGCCCGCCGGCCGCCTCCGGCTTCGCGCAGCAGGACCACCTCCTCGGGCAGCGCCGCGTCCACGGCGTGCGACCAGGCCACCCCGGCGTCCGACAGCGCGCGCGAGACGGCCTCCGCCAGCGGGCGGCCCGGAGTGCCGGACGCGACCTCCACGCGGGCCGCCGCCAGCGCGGCGGCGGTGTCGGCGGGCCGCTCCGCCGTCGCCGCGACCCAGTCGGCGGCGCGTCCGGTCGGTGCCGACACCACCAGGTCGTGGGCCCGCAGACGCTCGACGAGGGTGTCCAGCGCCTTGCGCACCTGGGTGCCGGGCGCGGCCCTGCGGTCCAGCTCCGCCGCGTCGCCCGTGCGCAGGGGCTCCTCCAGCAGGCGCCACAGGGCGGGCAGCGCCGTGCTGCCCTCGAGGGTGACGCTGCCGCGCCGTCCGCGCAGGTGCAGGCCGGCCCGCAGCGGGGTGACGGCCACGTCGGGGCGCAGTCGCGGAGGGGCCGGCTCCGTCGTGTCGCCGGCGGCCTCACCGGTGGTGTCGCCGCCGGCCCGGGCGTTCACCGGAAGGGTTCCGGGCGCCGAGGGAGGGATCATGCTCCGCGCTCCCTCGCGTCGACGGCCGCCGCCATCTCGGCGCGCCAGTCGCACCCGGTCAGGCGGGGCACCGTGCGGATGACGAGATGGGCGGCGAGGTAGCGTTCCAGCGGCGTGACGTCGCAGATCGCGAGGAGCCGGTACAGGGCGTTGGTGCAGGCCCGGTGGACCAGGTAGTCGGGGCGGCTCCACATCGTCCCCTCGGGGTCGGAGCGCCGCAGCAGCCGGTGGAACTCGCTGTAGCGGGTACGCAGGTCCCGGCTCCACCGTTCCGTCGTCTCCGCGTCCCCGGTCGCCGCCGCGCGCTCCCGGTACTGGAGCGGATCGCCGTGCAGGTCGGCTCCCGCGTCGTGGCGGTCCTGCGCCAGCCGCCGAGCGGCGGCCGACCAGTGGGCCCAGTCGCGCTCCCACCCGCGTGCCGCGCCCCCGGCGATCCGGCCGACCAGGGCGGTCACCGTGTCGCCCGCGCTCTCCCAGCGCCGTTCGAAGCCCTCCCGCAGTCGGCCGTGGGGGTCGTCGTGGACGAGGAAGTCCTCCAAGTGGGACACGTACGACCAGTGGCCGCCGGCGAGCCCGCCGGGGTGGGCGGCCGCGTGCGCGGCGAGCGCCGTGACGGCGAGCTGCACGCGCGCCTGCGCGCCGTCGCCGTGCTCGCCGAGGAACCCGGCGCCCGCCCGCAGCGCCTCCAGCCCGCCGCTCAGCAGGTCGTCGCGGAGCGCCGCGCCGTCGTCCCCGAGCAGACGCCGCAGGGGAGCGGGGTCGACCGGTTCGAGGCGCACCGTGTTGTCCGGCACGATCGGGTCGTAGGGCGGCGCGACCAGCTCGGCGCGCCCGTTGCGGGCGGCCCGCTCCAGTAGTTCGGCGTCGGTGAGGTCGCGCCGCGAGGGGTGGGCACCGACCCAGTCGCGCAGCGCCTGTGCCGCGTGCTCGGCGGCCGGCCCGAGCCGTGCCGGGGCGCCCCGAAGGCGCAGCCTCACGTGCGGGCCGTGCAGCCAGTGCCGTTCGACGTGGGCGGCCAGGCCCCGGTCCCGGCACTCCGTCGTGAGCGGCAGCACCGCCTCCCCCAGCAGCCGTGCCTTGACCGGCTGGTGGTAGTACGCCACCACGTCGAGCACCTCGTCGGCGCCGCCGTCCGCCGGGATCGCGGTGGACGTCATCGCGACCTCCCCGCCCGGTACGTCTCCGTGACGAGCTCCACCGCACGGGTCGGCACGGCGGATCCGCCCGGCGCGGGCAGCGCCTCCTCGAGGACCGCGCCGCCGGGGTGGCGGGAGAGCCACTTGGCCAGGCAGCGCAGGTGGAGCGGGTTGCCCAGGTCGACGAACTGGGGCTTGGGGCGGCGCAGATGCGCCAGGAAGTCCTCGGTCACTCGGCCGGTGGGGGCGGTGGGCGCGGGGTGCAGGAAGAGCTGGTCGGGCAGGCCGAGCAGGGCGCGCCAGTGCGCCACGGGCTCCACCGGGGTCCCGGGGGCCGCCGTCAGCTCTGCGTGCAGGGCTCCCACCACGCCGGCCGGCAGGCTCCACCGGCGGCGGTGCAGGACGACGTGCCGGTGGCGCAGCCGGGGAGCGAGGACCACCTCGCCCCCCGGGGCGTCCACGGAGTGCCGGGGCGGCAGCGGCCGGAAGTCCACCACGCCGTGCGGGTGGTCGGACAGCAGCGCCGCGATGCGCCGCGGCAGCATGGGCGGGGCGAGGAAGCCGGGGTAGAGCACGTCGAGCGGTTCGCCGGTGGCCGTGACCCGGAACCGCACCTGGTCGCCGGCCTCGTCGTGGAAGAGTTCCACGTCTGCCTCGGCCAGCGAGGTCCAGCGGCGGTCGGGCCCGATGTCGTCCGGGACGAGCAGCGGGTGCAGATTGGCGTTGAACCCTCCGACCGGTCGCATCTGGGCGGCGCGTGCGCCCGGTCCGAGGCCGCGGCGCAGCTGCGCGGCCACGTCCTCGGTCACGCCGGGGTCGAGCGCGTCGAGGAACCTGCTGGTGAACCGGCCCCAGCCGCCGTACACGCGGTTCACGCAGAGCATCCCGCCGTCCGGATCCCGCTGGAGGAAGTACGCGTAGCTCAGGGGGCGCTCGACGGCCCAGCGCGGCAGCCGCTCGCCCAGTCCCTTGACGGCGTCGGCAGGCAGCAGGACCTCCGTTCCGTCCGGCGATCCGGCCGCGGCGGTGCGCACGGCGTCGGTCAGTTCGGCGCGCAGGGCCATGAGTGTCCCGACGCCGGTGGGGAACCCGGCCGGATCATCCCGGCCCGGGGCGGTGACGCGGGCGGCCCGCTCCCATGCCTCCTCCATCTCGGCGCCGAACTCCCAGGGGTGCGGGCAGTTCCCGCCTGCGCCGTACCGCTCCACGAACCGGTCGCGGGCGGCCCGCCGCATCACGTGTGCGAGGTCGAACAGCTCGGCCAGCGCCGTGACTTCGCCCAGGGCCTCGTGGTCGGCCCCGTCGAGGAACCCGTCGAGTGGCACCGGCCGTGGGGCCACGACGTCCTCGGAGAGGACGTTCAGCGGTGCCGAGCCCGTCGGGACGGGCCGTCCGGCGTCGGCGAGCAGCCGGGTCCAGCCGTCGGCGAGCCCGGCGAGGAGGGCCGGGCGCCGCGGCGCGGGTGCGGAGGCGAACGCCGAGGTCTCACGGGACAGTTCCGCCAGCCGGTCCGCGAGGCAGCCGGCCGCCTCGGGGCCCTGCTCACCGACGCCGGGGAGCGTGCGGAGCCACGCGGCCAGCCGGCCCGCCGGGTCCGGGTCCTGCGGCGGGACCGGATGGGTCGGCACCAGCAGACCGGCCTGCCGGAGGCGTTCGAGGAAGGCCAGCGCCGCCGCGCGGTTCGTGTCGGGCGCCCCGGGCAGGGCGGAGGCGAGCAGCTCCGCCATCTCGTCGAGCGGCGCGGGAGCTCCGGCGTACGGGGCCAGGAGCCGCAGGGACCCGTTGAAGGCCACCTCCGCCGCGTCCTCGTCGGTGACGAGGTAGCGGCCACCGGCGAAGGCGACCCGGTCGCGGGCGTACGTCGCGCGTCCGTCGGAGACGCGCGCGGTGCTGGTGACGCGGTGCGGAAGCCCGGCGCCGTTGCGCGGGTCGGCCAGCAGGGCCTCGGCGAGGGCGGTCGTCAGGGCGCGGTTGACCTTCACCGACGCGTGCAGAGGGCCGTCCAGGAGGGGCTGTTCGCCCCACGACCGCACGCGCGGGCGGCCGGCGCGCGGTGGGGCCGGCCGGCCCCAGCCGACGGCCGTGAACCACGAGAAGGGACTGGTCTTGGTGCCGGCCCGCAGGGCGTGGCGCAGCACCGTGGGCTCCTCCTTGCGGGCTTTGCGGTCGTCGGCCCGGCGGCCGGCGCGTTCGACCGCGCGCAGCAGGTCGCCGCTGGTGAGCGCGACGGCCCGGGCGAGCGCGGGTTCCCGGCACAGGGCGGCGAGGGCCGCCCGCTCGGCCGCGAGTGCCGGTTCGGCGGCGTCGCCCAGCTCGGTCACCAGGGCCCGGCGGCGGTCGCGCAGCTCCAGCCAGGACGCGAGCCGGGGGACTCGCCGCGGGAGGTCGTCCAGGCGGTCCAGCACGGCGGGCCGCGGCTCGCGCCCGTTGTGCAGTGCGCGGCGCAGCGGCAGGACGACGTCACGGTGGTACTGCTCGCCGTGGCCGGAACGGCTGGCGTACAGGTCGTCGCAGAGCGGCTCGCGGAGCGCGCGCAGCGCGGCTTCGAGCGAGGTGAGGCGGGCGAGGGCGGCACGGAACGCCGCCGTGGCCGGAGACTGCGCGGGGCAGGTCAGCACGGTGGCGCGTACCAGGGCGTACGGCGCCGGGTCGACGGGGTAACTGTCGTGCCCGGGTGGTGTGTCGGCGCTCGCGGTGTACGGCATGGGCTGTCCCGTCCCTTCGTGCCCGTGGTTCCCGTGGTGCGGTACCGTCGCGGGCCGGCCACCGGGGGTGGGCGGCCCGCGACGCACGCCGGCCGGTCAGGTGCTCCCGTGGCGTGTCACGGGTCGCGCGGCGGACGGCTCGGTGTGACCGGGACCCACAGCGGTACGGGCAGCTGCGGCTGCGCGCACGAGGACGAACTGCAGGAGCAGTGACGGGCACCGTTGGAAGCGCCGCCCTCGGGAAGCGCGACGGTGTCGCGCATCGAAGTCACGGTGAGGTCCCCGAGGTCGAGGTCCGCAGGGCCGGGGCCCGGGATGACGCTGGTGCCGGACATCGGCTTCTCCCTTCCGGCGTCGCGGTCCGGTGTGCCGTGGGTGCGGGTGCGGATCAGCCGGCGTCGACGACGCCGGTCTGCAGCTGGGGCTCGGGCTGGGCGCAGGACGACGAGCCCTGGCAGGAACAGGATCCCCAGGACGCCCCGCCCTCGGGCAGCGCGACGGTGTCGCGCATGGCCGTGACGGTGAGGTCGCTGAGGTCCAGGTCGAGGTCCTGGAGGTCCAGGGCGGTGCGCGCGAGGTCGGACATGGGATCTCCTCCATGCGGGAAAGCGAAACCGAAAGTGCGTTGAATGGGCCGTGCGAAACGGGGCCTTGCGGTCCGTCGGTCATGCATTGCACGACGGAGAGGCGGCGCAAGCGCCGCCTCGGCCCGTCTTTATCGATCGCTTTTTGCGGTCCGACTATAGGGCTCGCGTCGGCCCACAGATGAGCTTTCCGTCGTCCCTGGCGCAGATTTGGCCGAGATACGCCACTGGCGCGTACCTTTCGGTGCGGAATTCGTTGTCGGAGGGGTCTGCAGGATACATGAAGAGGAGGGGAATCCTCCGGAAAAGGCGGAGGGGCAACCCTCTTTCCATGCGGCCCTCCACTGCGTGCACCGGGTGCGGTGCGCCCTATTCCGCTTTCTTGCTCCGGACGGTGCTTTCGCCGGCTCCGAACGTCCGCGGCGGTGCAGCGGGCCGATGGACCCTGCTCGGTTCGGCAGGCCCGCCCCCTGCCCACGAGGTCCTTGAGCCCGTTGCGCACCACGGTGGCCCGCACGGTGCGGTCCGGGCCCACCCGGACCGCACCGTGCGGGCCACCGAGACGGAACGCGGTCCGCTCTGCTCGGCAGGACGGCGACGGACGAGTCGCGGGCGAGGACAGGGCTGCGCCGGCGCGCCGGCCGGCCCCGACGCCGACCCGACATGCTCTTCGCCGACCGCGGCTACGACCACGACAGGTACCGCCGACTCCTTGACGGGCGAGGCATACGCCCAGTGATCGCCGAGCGCGGTCAGCCCCACGGCACCGGCCCGGGCACCTTCCACCGGGTCGTCGAACGGACGATCTCCTCGCTGCACGGCCTCCGCCGCCCGCGCATCCGTTGGGAACGACGCGACGACATCCACGAGGCCTTCCTCGGAATCGCCGTCTGTCTGATCACCCACCGCCACGTCCAGAGGCGTTGCCGGGGCCGGTGAGCCGGCGGCGCGCTGTCCACGGACGACTCCTCCCGGCCTGATCCACCCGAAGATCATCCCACTCGATCAGCCAACGCGACAGCGCCGTCCGAAGTGATGCGAAAGGTGCGGGCGGTCGCGCTGGACTGCGCTGATCCGGTACGGCTCGCGAGGCGGTACCGGCTGACACGGCCGGCGGTCATGCACTGCCCGGTACGGCATCCCGCAGGGTGTTCCACAGCCGGCGCTGGTCCGCAGCAGGGTCCTGGAGCACAAAGGGTGCCGCACCGTCGTTCAGACGCATGACAGACCGTCGTCCGGCGTAAGCCGGCCAATGCGGCAGCCCGCCGTCAGGAGTGCGGGTTCCGGTGGGGTGTCCGGTACGGGCGAAGGAGATCCAGGCTTCGCGCACGCGGTCGGAGAGTTCGTGCGGGGCGTCGGGACCGGCAAGGGGATGGGCGAGATTGCCGAAGACGAAGCCGATCTCCGCCGTGTGACAGGCGCCGAGAGCACCGTCGAGAGCGGGCGACGGCCACGCGAACTCGTAGACGAACGTTTCCGCTCCGTGCGCGGCGCGGGCCTCAGCCACCCGGAGGGCAGGGATCCGGTAGGCGTAGTCGGTCATGGCCGCCGCCAGCAGGTCGCCCGGAGTCGCCCCCGGATACGCGTAGGCCTTGCGGGCCTCGGCGGGGTCGAGGCCGAAACCGGCGAGGAAGCCGTGCAGCACCTGGTCGGTGATCCGCGGGCCGATTCCCAGCGGAACGAGGAAGAGGCGGAACTCGTCGCTCGTGGTGCCGGTGAGCAGATCGATGTCCCGGCTCGCTCCGCCGACGAGGGCGTCGATCGGACGCCGTGGCAGGGTGGCTCCGTCCACGACGGGCAGCACGGTGGTGCCGCCGCCTGCCGACTCGCCCCACTGTCCGGGATCGGCCGCCTGCGCGATCTCCCGGCCCAGGGCGGCATTGGCGGCGATGAGCCGCTCGGGCGGCACCGCAGCCAGGCTCTCGCGTGTCGGCTCCGCGCCGGCAAGGGCGGCCAGCCGCTCGGTGACCCGTCGGGCGATGTGCTCGGGGTGACTGTGGTGGCCGGCGCCGCTCTGCGTGATCGCCCGGCGGAACAGGCCCCGGGCCGACGGCATGGTCATGAGCGCGGTGACGCTGATGGCCCCGGCGGACTGGCCGAAGACAGTCACGTTGTCCGGGTCGCCGCCGAAGCCTGCGATGTTGTCACGGACCCATTCCAGCGCGGCAATCTGGTCAAGGAGGCCGAAGTTGGAAGAGCCGTCCGGCAGCAGCAGGAAACCCTCCGCGCCAAGCCGGTAGTTCAGCGTGACACAGACGACGCCGTCGGCGGCGAGCCGCGCGCCGTCGTAGGAGGGCAGGGCACCGGACCCGTTGCGGAACGCGCCGCCGTGGATCCACACCATGACCGGAAGCCGTCCTCCGGTGCGGCCCGGGGCGGGCGTCCACACGTTGAGGTTCAGGCAGTCCTCCCCCTGCACCGCCGCTTCCTCCAGCAGGGTGGCCATCGCGGGGAGGTACCCGGGCTGGGGCGCACCGGGGCCGGGAACGAACGCGTCACGCACTCCGGTCCAGGGCTGCGGCGGCTCGGGAGGCAGCAGGCGTCGCGGACCGAACGGCGGTGCCGCGTAGGGGATACCCATGAACGCCGCCACTTCCCCCTTCCACTGTCCGCGTATCCGGCCTGCAGAGGTGGGGACGGTGATGTGCATGGGGCCTCTCCACGTGGTGCTCGTACCCGGCCATCCTCACCGGTCTCCGGACGGCAGACAACTCAATTGCCGTGCGGGGCCTCGCAGTCGGCAGCGCTCAGCGGGCCCGCCCATGGCCGGTTCACCGAACAGCCGGGCGGGGCTGAGGCCGGCGCGAGATGTGCGTCAGCCCGCACCACGCCGCTTCCTGTGCGCCCCCTTTCCCTGGGCTGGTCACCGGCGCATGCGAGGCGCGCCGCACCAGCGCCGGTCCGTGCGCCGGGACGCTCAGGGCTGACGATGCGTCGTCGAGGAGGGGCGGGTCCGGGAAGAGCCGGACGAGGGCCCGGTGACTCAAGGGGCGTCTCGGCAGCCACCGCGGACCGGGCACGGCTTGAGCCGTGAGCGCGCCGGAGAGGGAGCCCGCACCCGTGGGCAGCGCCGGAGACCGGACCTCGTACCGTCGCCCCGGCAGTGCGCCTACCGCGACGGCGACTCCGGTACTTCTTCAGGCGGGTCGCCACCGGCGCCTGTCACCCGGCGCATCGCAACCGAGCGCGCATGACCGCGTGCGCCGCTCGCAGCCGATCGGCCGCTCCTGCCGGAAGCGGACAGATCTCCCGCGCCTGTGCCGGGGCGCGCCCGTTCACCGGCCCGCGCGGCGGGCGCACCACCGTTGCGCGCGACGCGGCGCACCGGGACGCCGTGGTCCTGACTCGTCCACGGGCATCTGTGTCATCACGGCCCGGGGGACACCGGGCCGACCCGGCCCGCCGATGTGCCGGCCGCGGCACGCAGGCCGACCGGAGCTCCGCGCAGTCGTCGGGCGCGGCACCCCGGCGGGGTCCGCCGCGTGGTCGGGGACGGCCCCGACGGGGTCCGACCGGAGGAACGGCAGAGGTGCTCGGCCGGACTGCCGGTCTCGGTGTCCAGGTGCAGCGGGGCAGGGCCTGCCGCGCTCGGCCCCGGGTTCGGCCGGCCGCGCACCGAGCCGGACGTCCACGGAGTCCGGGGCCGGCTCGGTCTCATCGCGTTCTACGTGCGGGACGACGTCCCGCGTCCGGGACGACCGGTGAGGCGGTCACCGGGCGGGAGCATGGGGGCGGGGTCCGACGGTTCTGGTGAGGTTGTTGTGGAGCCGCCGCAGATGTTTGGCCACGGGACACTGGACGCCGTCCGCGTCGCATTGGCGGCAGGTCCGCAAGTGGTGCTGGTAGTCCTGGTGTGCCTGTTCAAGGCGGTCGTACGACGGCTGCATGTGGCTTCCTGGGATTCGTCCGGGGCGCCGCGGATCGCGTGCGCCTGAAAGGTCGGTTCGCCTCAACTGGACGCCTCGACCGGGCATCCCAACTGGTTGCCCGAGGCGCGTACATCAACTTTGATCTTGTTACTCGCAGTACGGCAAACCGGGCCGAGGGCCCGCGCTTTCGGGCACCGGACTCGGCGGGCGGGAAGCCGAACACCCGTTCCTTGCACTCGACTTGGCCTTCGCACGGAGACAAGGCCTTCACTCCGGTCAGGGAGGTGGCCCCGATGACCATGCCGAGGGAGCACACGAACACGGTGCGGACTCCCGAGGGGCTGAAGCACAGCGACTCGACGGTGCGGCCGCGGGCAGCCCCGGCGTGCCGGTGATCACGCGCCCGACCGGCACGAGCGCCCCGTCCACCACCCGTATCAGCGCCGCGACCCGCAACCGAGATGGCGTTGGTCCTATGGATTCGGCTCCTGGTACGACAGGTGTCGTCCGGGAGGAGAGCCGCGGGGGTGCGAGCAGCCTTGCCGGCGGTTACGCGGGTGAGTCGCGCCTTCGGTGAGCGCGAGGTGCTCAGGAAAGTCGACCTGGAGGTCGCGGCGGGTGAACGCGTGGCCCTGGTCGGCCCGAACGGTTCGGGGAAGTCCACCTTGCCGCGTATTGCGTGTGGGCGTGACCGGCCCACCACCGGCTCGGTCGAGTTCGACGGCGAGCCGATGAGCGAGGACGACGCGCGGGTCAGGGCGCGGGTCGCCGTCGTCGGCGACGCGCTGAGCTGCTACCCCGACCTGACGGTCCGCCGGCATCTGGAGCTGGTCGCCGTGGCCCACGGCGTACCGGTGCGCGAAGTCGACCGGCTCCTGAACGAGCATCGGCTCACCGGCCACGCCGGTTCGCTGCCCGGTGCGCTGTCCTCCGGCCGGCTTCAGGCCATGCTCCTCGCGTCGGCGCCGCTGCGCCCCCGTGACCTGCTGGTCCTCGATGAGCCGGAGCAACGCCTCGACCCCGGCGCCCGCGTCCGCCTCGTGGACGTACTGCGCGCGGAGGGCGACAACGGCGATCGTCCTCGCCTACGCGGGGAAGACCGTCGCGGAACTGCCCACCACCGTGCTGCGGTCACGAGCCCGCGCCTCCGGCGGTGTGCCGGCCGGCATCCTGGCCATCGACATGCGCTCGGCCCGGCTCGCCATGACCGGCGGCCCGGAGTCCCGCAGCCGTGGGCGCATCGAGCGGTGGGCCGCCGGGCTCGCCCCGCCACGCTCCCCCCGCCTCCTCGTCGCCCGGCGCGACACAGTGGCCCTCCTCATGGCCCCCCGAAGGGCCGCCCTCGTGCTCCTGCTGCTCGTTCTCGCCGGGGCCGCCGCGGTCGCCTCGGCCCGCGCCCGGGGCGGCACGGCCCACCTCGCGGCCGCGGTCGCCGCCCTGCTCGGCTACTTCGCTGCCTCCAACCTGATGGAGCCGGCCCGGCTGGACGGCGACGGCGCACGGCGCGCAGCGTGGTCTCCACGACCCTACGAGCGCATCGCGCTCGCCCACGCCCTCGTTCCGACCCTCGCGCTCGCCGCCACCGGTTGCGTCCTCGCGGCGCCTCTCGCCCTGTCCCGCCTCCCCTCGGCCCCTCTCGTCTTCGCCGCCGTCCCCGTCCTCGTCGCCGCCGGCCTGCTGAGCGCCTACCGCCCACCCGTACCTGCCTGGATCCTCTACAGCGGCCCGCTCCTCGCCGACGCCGGCCCCATCATCGCCGTGCTGTGGTACGCCGTCGGCCCTCTTACCGGCATCACCGCCCTGATCCTGTCCGGCCCCCTCCCGGCGGACCTTCCCCCGGCGGCGGCCCCTGGGCCCGCCTGGCCACCTGCTGGGTCCTGGCCGCACTGATGCTCCGCCGAGTGGTGGGACGGGCGCGGAAACGGGTGCGTCCGTAGCCGTGCAAGCCGCGAGACGCGCAGTAGGCCGGTCACCTCGATCCCAACGGCATCGCTCTCCCCCAGCTCCTTGCGCAGTCCCTCAGCCCGCTCGGCCGGCGTCGTCCTGTACCGCTCGGAAACTCGTCGCCGCTGGTCAGACTGCGTACCCGTACTCGTTGATGACGCCGCCCGGTACTCGGGCGCGAAGGAGTCGGTGTACTTCGCGTCCCGGTCGCGGAGGCCGCTCGCCTTCCCAGCCCGGAGCGGGCAGTGGTCCTGGGCGTCCGGTGCCTGCGGACTCACCGCAGCGACAGGACGACGGCCTCGTCGTAGGGGCCGGTCATCGGGAGTCGGCAGGGGTGGGACTGGGGGCGGCACCGGTGTCGTCTCCCTTCGCAGATATCCCGGTCTGAGGCTGCGGCACGCCCGGTTCGGGCAGGGTGCGGAAGAACAGCCAGCTCAGCACGGGCATCAGGACGAGAGGTGCCAGGGCGGTTTGCAGGGACGTGGCGTCGGCGAGACCGCCGATGGCGGGGTTGGCCAGGCCGCCGATGCTGACGGTCAGGCCGAGGGTGATCCCGCTGGCGGTGCCGACACGGGAGGGCAGGTAGTCCTGGCCGAGCGTGACCTGCAGTGAGAAGGGCACATACAGGCCGCCCGAGGCCAGTGCCACGAACAGGTAGATGGCTGGGCCGGGCACCCACACCACGCCTGCGATGGCCACGGCCGTGATCAGGTACGACCGGCGCGAGACCGTCACCCGGTCCCAGCGGGCGGCCAGGGACCCGCCGAGTACCGAGCCGATCGCACCGCCGAGGTAGAGCACGGACAGGGCTGCAGTGCCCGCGGCCGTGCTGCCGCCCAGGCGCTGGCGGGCGTACAGCGAGATGAAGGTGCTCAGACCGATGAACGCGATCGATCGGAAGGCCACGGCCAGTGACAGTTTCACGAAGGAGGCGGTGTCGTCGCTTCCGGCGGGCACCGTCATGCGGGTTCCTGCGGCCTGCCTCTGCTGCAGGGCGTGCACCACGGGCAGGCACATCGCGGCACCGGCGAGAGCCGGCAACACCAGCAGGGGTGTCCAGCTCAGTCCTCCGGTGGCCATCACTGCGGCGACCATGAACGGGGCCAGCGCGAAGCCGATGTTGCCGCCCGTGGAGAACCAGCTCATGGCGCGGTGACTGCCCTGGCCGGCGATGCGGGCGACGCGGGCGGATTCGGGGTGGTAGGCGGCCACGCCGATCCCCGATACCGCAACGCATGCGAGGGTGAGCGTGTACGAGCCGCTCAGGCCGCTCAGCGCGATGCCGGCACCGCCGAGCAGCGTGCCGACCGGCAGCAGCCAGGGCATGGCCCAGCGGTCGGTGAGCGCGCCGAACACCGGCTGCGCCACCGAGGACAGCAGTGAGCCGGCCAGTACGACGCCCGAGGCGACCGCGTAGGTGTAGGCACGCTCGGTGACGAAGAACGGCACCAGGGCCGCCACGGCACCTTGGTAGATGTCGACACAGGCGTGACCTACGGACAGCAGGACGATCGATGTGTTCCTTCGCATCCCGCCATGTTCCGGACTCGGCATCATGTCGCGCTTCCGATAAACTGCCACATGATGATGGAAATCCGCCACGATCCCGTAGCCCCGACCCGCACCCAGTCGCTGGCGTCCGGCGGCTCGATCGATGCCCACAGGCACGACGACCACCAGATCATCTATGCAGGCCGCGGGGTACTGGCCGTCACGACCGGCGAGGGATCCTGGGTCGCCCCGGGCACGCGTGCCATCTGGGTGCCCGCCGGCACCGTGCACGCACACCGGGCCTACGGCGAACTCGACCTGCACCTGGTGGGGCTGCCCGCCACCGAGAACCCACTCGGCCTCGACGCACCGACCGTGCTGGCTGTCAGCCCACTGCTGCGCGAACTGATCATCGCTTACACACGTGCCGAGGACGACGACAGCCCTGAACGGGCCCGCCTTCGCGCGGTGCTCCTCGACCAACTGCGGGCGTCCCCCCAGCAGCCGCTGCACCTGCCCACTCCCACCGCACCCCTGCTGCGCGCTCTGTGCGACATCCTGCAAGCCGCCCCGGGTGACGGCCGCACCCTCGCCGAACTCGGCCGCCAGGTCGGGGCGAGCGACCGCACCCTGTCCCGGCTGTTCCGCAGTGATCTCGGCATGACCTTCCCGCAGTGGCGCACACAGCTTCGCCTCCACCACGCACTGGTCCTCCTGACCGAGCGGACGCCGGTGACCGCGGTGGCACACCAGTGCGGATGGTCGTCCACCAGCGCCTTCATCGACGTCTTCCGCCGCACCTTCGGCCACACCCCGGGCTCCCACCCGACGGGCTGAGGGCCCTCAGAAGCGCGTTTTGCCCTATCGGGAATGCCTTACAACCGGCGCGGTGTCAGCCGCTTGGGGCGGGCCGGGCTCACGTTGTGAGGATCCGTCGGTGGAGTGCGATGTCCATAAGCAACGAGGGCGTGAACGCGGCCTTTTCGGATGACGTCGGCCGCCACCCCGACCGCCACTCCGGCAACGCCAACCTCCGCCGGATGCTCATCCATCTCGTTGAGGAGACCGGGCGGCACGCGGGGCACGCGGGCATCGTGAGGGAGCCGCTCGACGGGACGAAGGGGTACTACTGGCTCTCTCCAGTGGGTCGCGACCGGAGCCGAAGTCGGATCGAGGCAACGGCGACTCCTCGGAAGTCGACCGACGTCGCCCACGGTTGCCACCGATCAGCGACACCGCGAGCGGGATGCCCCGGCCGTCGGTGCAGAGCGGATCGGCGTCAGGGCAGCCTAGAAAACTACGTGCTCCAGCCGTTGCCTCTCCCTACGCTTCCTGCCATGGACAGCACCCGGACCCAGAATCTCGTCAACGTCGTGGACGTCGAAGCGACGTGTTGGGCTGGTTCCCAGCCGTCTGGCGAGGTCAGCGAGATCATCGAGATCGGGCTGACTGTCATCGACCTGGACGCCGGCGAGCGTCTCGCCCGACACCGGATCCTGGTGAGGCCCGCCCGGTCCACTGTCAGCAAGTTCTGCACGGAGCTGACCGGCCTCACTCAACACGAGGTCAGTCAGGGGGTCACCTTCGCCGAAGCGTGCCGACTACTGGCGGCCGAGCACCGCGCGGGCGCCCGACCGTGGGTCAGTTGGGGCGACTACGACCGCCGTCGGTTCACACGGCAGTGTCAGGCCACACGGACGCCCTACCCTTTCAACCGCCGTCACATCAATGCCAAGGTCGTCTTCACCGAGGCATACGGTCTGCGCAAACGCCCCGGCATGGCACAGGCCCTGGAGATCGCCGGGCAGCGGCTCGAAGGCCGTCACCACCGGGGGGAGGACGACGCCTGGAACATCGCGGCCCTCGTGCTTCACCTCTCTGAACGGGGAGTCTGGCCGGCCACGGTAGAACACCCCGCCTGACGCACCCGCCCGGCTTGAAGGACATCCCGCAGAGGCCTTACCACTACAGGTCAGCGGCGCTCCTTCTTTGATCAGACTTCAAACGTCCCGTGAGTTCCGAACGGTCCGCCGACGTTCTCCCGGCATAAGCTCTCTGGGATGAACGCACTGGTCCGTGTTCCGTGAGACGGGGCAGAGATGCCTTTCGGATACTCCACGGGTCGCGCAGTACGGGACCGCGCAGTGAGAGTCGGGCTGAACAGCGAAGTGGGACACTGCAGATGAGCCAGAACGCCGTGCCGCACACCGCCACGACCGGGGCCTGGAAGACCGAGCAGGTGTCGGTACAGGGCCTGGGACGCGGAGCGGCAGGTCTGCACGGTGGCCGTTCGGACGCAGGCGTACGGCGCTCCCGCTCGACGGGAAATCCCCGTGGTGAGCCGGGTCTTGCTGGTCCGAGGGCCGGGGAGGAGGACGAGGCGGCCGACGGTTCGCACAGTGAGGTCACACCGCCTGGTAACCGGCCATCCCGGCGATCCACTCGATGAAGTCGCCGGCGTCCTCGTTGGCGCCATGGCCGGCGTCCCAGTAGTAGAGGTGGCTGACCTCGTCGCCCAGCTGGTGTGCGGCGGCGGCAAGGTTCGCGGAGACCGTCAGGGAGGTGTCGGAGTCGGAACTGCCGAGCCGGATCCACCAATGCCTGGCCCGGCCGGGGTTCGGCTTGTCGACCAGGTGGTACATCGGGTTCACCAGACGCAGCTTCTCGGGGATGTCGCTCGCGAGCCGGGCGCCCGCCCCCTTCTCCTTGCGCAGACTGTAGAGGGTGAAGTGGCGGTACTGCTCGGTGCCCGCGCCGAACTCGTTGTTGATGTCGCCGGCCATCGCGTCGGAGGAGCCGGCGGGGGCGGTGCCGTAGTACTCGCCCTCGGAGTCCTTGAGCGTGCGTCCTCGGGCCCCCGGCTCCACGACTACGTACCCGGCGGCCAGCCCCAGCCGGGGCAGGCTGATCGGCTTGCCGCCGCCGAGCTGGGCAGAGCTGCCGGACTCGGTGCCGGACGCGGAGGGTACGCCCTTCGTGCTCTCGGCCTGTGCGGTGAGGGCGACGCCGCCGACTGCCGCGACGCCCGCGGTCGCGCCGATTCCGATCACGACGCTCCTGCGCTTGACTGCCCTGTGCTTCACGCGGATGCCCTCCTCGGCTCCTGGGTGCTTGCGTCTTCGAACACAGGGCGATCGCCGACGAAATTGTTAACAATATGTGGTATTCACAGGAGACACCCAGGCTTGCCCTCACGCCGCAGCCGAACGCGGTTGCCCCACGTCGACGACCTGAGCCGCCGGCCACGAACGGCCGGCGCTCGCGGCTTCCGCGAATGACCACGGGGTCCGGGTGCAAGGCCGTGCCGGCTCGCGGCAACTGCGCGGGGAGGCAGCGCCCCCGGACACCTACGCCTCCGGCATCGGCCGGGGAGAACCGTGCGGCTCCGGGCCTGCAACCCGTTCGGCTCCGCCACGTGATCGGCGAGGGGCAATCCGTAGCGGTTCACCGGAGGAGACGCGGTGGCGGAGGAGGACGAGCCCGGCTCGGCCGGGCATCCGTCTCATGATCCTTTCGGTGCACGTGTCGGTGCCTTCCGGCCATTGTGGCGCTCGGCGGTCGGGCCCACGTCGACGGCCGTCCGCTTCGCGATCCGGGACCGGATCACCGGCACTGCCGGCCGGCCACCGCCTGACCACAGCCCCGGGCCGCGGGCCCGCACACCGCGCCGCACCATCAAACCGCCCCGGGCCCGGCAATGCGGCCGTTCCCTCCCTCCACCGATCGCTGCGGCGGCATGCTCGCCCGGCCGCGTGCGGGGCCTTGCGTCGGATCTCATCTGCGGTGCTTGCCGCGGTGCGGCCGGGAGCGGATGCCGTAGGTGAGGGCGCAGGCGAGTCCGAGGCTTTGCAGTACCGCGCAGACGGTGATCAGTGTCCGTATGGCTGCCGGGTCGACGAGGGCCATGAGGAGACCGGCGAGGGGGTAGGGCAGGAGCAGGAGCAGCACGGTCACGGACAGTGTGCTGCCGAACACCTCGGCGGGGATGAGGTGGGACCGCAGTGTGCGCAGTACGACGGCCAGGACGCTGTCGCCGGCCATGAAGACGGCGATCAGTACCAGGTACGTCCGGTAGGAGTCGGCGTGCGCGATGAAGAAGCACGGCACGCTTGTCACCAGGGCGGCGCAGCGGCCCACTCTCGGCAGTCCCCACCGGTCGATCATGACGCGGCAGGTGGCGACCGCCAGCAGTGACGCGGCGGCCGCGCAGGACCAGATCACGCCGACCGAGGCGCTGGATCGGCCGAGGTGCTTCACCACGATCACCGGGGTCGCCGCCTCCACGAGGGCGAGGGCGAGGTTGGAGAACGCCAGCCCGGCCACCAGCCATGCGAGAGCCGGCAACCTGCGCAGGGTGGACCAGCCGGTGCGCCACCCTTGTGGCACGGGCACGGTTGCCTTCGGCGCTTGTGGGGGCGCCTGGCGTATGTGCGGGGATATGGCTGCCGACAGGATCGACAAGCCGCCGATCACGGTGAGCATGCCACTGGGGCCGTCCCACTGGAGAAGGACGCCGCCTGCCGCCGGGCCGACCAAGGCGGCTGTCTGATCGATGCCCAGGAGGACCGACTGGACGCGATGAGCCGCGTCGCCCGCGTCCCTACTGGCGACCGCGCCGACGCTTTCAGCCGCGATGTAGCTGAACTGGGTCAGGCACCCCGCGCACGCAGCCAGGAACATCACCAGACTCAAAGCCCTGTCGTCATCGGTCATCGCCAGGGCGGGCGTCACAAGCCCGATGACCAAGGCCCGAGTTGTGGCGGCCAGCCGGAACACCCGCGCGGGTCCGTAGCGGTCGACAGCCATACCGGCCAGACCGAACGTGCACAACCGCGGCGCCCACGTCAGCACGAAGGCGATGCCGGTCAGGGAGGACGAGTTCGTCGTGCCCAGCACCAGCAGCGGAATGCCGTAAGTGACCATCGAGGACGCGGTCGCGTCCGCCAGACGGGGCAGGTAGACGCCCCTGGTCCGGCCGTGGGTGACGGTGCGGGCGTGCCGGGGCGCGGCGGGCCGGACTTTCTTGGTTATCAAAGACAGCAGGCTCTTCTGTGGGTTGTGGCGGCGGTCGATGAGCGATCTGGGCGGGAAGGGCGCAGGGTTCGACGGAGCGGGTTCAGGTGGAACTGGGCGGAATGTTCGCAGTCCGCACCAGCGGTGGGGAGCTACGAGATGTTCACCGGTCAACGACCGGTACATCTGGAACAGCGTGATCAACTCGCCAAGTGTTACGCGAGGTAAGTCATGGCCTTGCGCACCGAGATCGTCCCGTCACCGGTGCGTTGACCGGGCATGGGTGGGGTGACTTCAGCATCGTCGACGGCGCCCTTGCGCCCACCCGCGACCGCGGCATCGCCGCCTCCCGCAAGAACTACCGCTACTCCACCAACGTGCAGGTCGTCATCGACGCCGACAGCCGCCTGGTCGTGGCCATCGGCCTGCCGCTTCCCGGCAGCCGAACATGCAGCGAGTCCGGCGTCGACCGGGCTTTCCGCGGCGCCCCGGTCATCGCCGACGGCGGCTGCCGGGGCACCGGCCTGCTCGTCCCGCACCGCGTCGGACCGGGCACCGGGCAAGCTCGGCAGCGCCTCGCACGCACGACTCGGCGATCTTCCGCGTCGTCACCCCGTTGAGCGGTACGCGATGCCCGCCAAGATCCGCGCCCGCCCGCTGCCCGGAGCAGTGGCCGCGGGTGGAGGCATGCCGGGAATCCGCGAGCCGGTGTCATCCGCCGCAGGGCGGGTCGTAGGCCAGGTCTGGTGACACGTACTTCTTCCACAGGGCAGGACTCATGGCCTCACGCGTCGATGCGCACAAGATCGCACGGGCGCGGACGGGGTCGGTCTGCCAGAGTCGTACGGTGCCGTCCTCGCCACCGGTGATCAGTAAGCCTCCGTGCGGGCTGAACCTCAGTGCCGCGACCGAGTTGATGTGGCCCGTGACCGGGAGCCCGTAGGCGGCCGCGTGGGCGGGGTCGGAAACGTCCCACAGGCGGATCTGCCCGAGGGCGTTGCTCCCCGCGAGCAGCCTGCCATCCGGAGCGAAGCCGACGCCGGTCACGATGCCGCCGCTGAGCAGCGGTTTCCCGATGGCTTTCGGGGACATCGGCCGGGATACGTCCCACAGCTTGATTCTGCTGTCTCCGCTGCCCGTCGCGATCAGCCGCGAGTCCGGGCCGGCCGCCAGGGACCAGACCACTTGGGCACTGGCCACCCGCTCGACCAAGGAGGGGACGACTCCGTCAGCAGTCCGCCACGCACGGACGGAGCCGTTGATGTCCCCGCTGTAGATGTACCCGCCGCGGGGCACGGCGGCCAGGCCCCTGACCGGCCACCGCTGTCCGCTCAGTTCGCCGCCGAGTGCTGCGGGGCGCCGTGGGTCCGACACGTCCCAGGCGCGCAGCCCGCCCACATAACCGCCCTGCAAGTTCATCGAGGCCGCGACGAGCGTGTGCCCGCCGGCGTCGAAGGCGAGGGCTGAGACCGGCTTCGTCTGCCCGGGCAGTGCCCCACCGGTCTCCACCGGACGGGCCGGCGCAGAGACGTCCCACAGTCGCACGCCACCGCCGCTGTCTCCGGTGGCCAGGACAGTCGTCCCGGACTTCCCTGGTCTGATGGCCAGCGCGTCCACCCTCGTACGGAATGGCGGAAGCGCGCCAAGCCGGGTGAGTCGGCTCGGGTCGGAGACGTCCCAGAGAGTTACGTGGAGGCCGGAGGCCACCGCGAGAAGCCGTCCGTCACCGGTCTGCGCCAGCGCGCCGACCCCCTGACCGCCATCGGTGACGGCCAGTGTCGGAGGCAGCCGCCAGAGCAGCACCTTGCCGTCCCCGCCGGCGCTGGCGAGGGTTCGCCCGGTGGTGTCGAAAGCCAGACGGCTGACGACGGTGGTGTGTCCGCGCAGCAGGGGGGCGATCGCCCTTGTCTGCGCCGCGGCACCGATGTTCCAGAGGGTGATGCTCCCCGAGTTGTCGCCAGTGGCGAGGACCTGCCCGTCCGGGCTGAAGGTGAGCACGTCGACGGTGGTGCTATGGAACAGAGTGGTGGTCACCTTCGGCCGCTGTCGGTCCGATACGTCCCAGACGAGCACCTTGCCATCGCCCCCGGCGGTGGCCATCACCTGCCCGACGGGACTGAACGCCACCTGGTGGATCACGCCCTTGTGACCGCCCAACTCGCCCCCCAGCGCTTTGGGAAGGGACGGACGCGATACGTCCCACGACCGCAACAGCAGTCTGCGGTCGGTCCCCGGGCCGGTGCCGCCGCTGACCGCGAGGGTGGCGCCGTCAGGGCTGAAAGCGACGGAGGTGATGCCCTGCCGCTGGACGGATACCACGGTGCTCAGCCGTTGCGGACGCCTCGGGTCGGAGACGTCCCACAGCTGCACATCGCCGGTCGACGTGCCGTTGGTCTCGAGTCTGGTGCCGAGAGCCAGCACCCGGTTGTCGGGGCTGAGCTCCAGGCTCACCACCTGGCCCTCCGAAACCGCCACCGGATCCGACAGCGCCACCGGGTGACCGGCGTCGGAGACGTCCAGGATCCGTATGCTGCCGTCCGAGCCGCCTTGGACCAGCAGGTCGCCCCGCGCGTTGTATTCGACCGGTCCCACGTTGACCCCCTCCCCCGCGCTGAGTGCGGAGGTCACCGGGGCCGGGTGGACTGGGTCCGAGGCGTCCCAGAACCGCACCTTGCCGCCGGCAGTGGCCAGTCGGCCGCCCGGGCCGAACGCCACTGAGGGAAAGGCGCCGAACTGCCCTGGCAGCGGCGTGGACAGCACGGAGGCCGTCGCCGTCATCAGCCGCGTGCGCAGTCCGGCCGTCGGCCGCATCCGGTATGCGACGAGGTCGAGCTGCGCGGCGAGCGCACCGTTGGTTTCGCGTTGACGATCCGCCTCCGCGCTGACCCGGTCGAAGATGGCGTTGTCGCGCTGTTCCAGAGCATTGCCCCTCTGGACGAAGCCGAAGATCGCGAACCCCGAGGCGAGCAGCGCCAGCACGACGACGGCAGTCACCGCGCCGCGCCGGATCCGTCGGACCCTGCGCTGGTGGCGCCGGGAAGCGGTGAGGAACCCTGTGACCAGCGGGGTGAGGTCCTCGGGGCTCGCGCCCGACGCCCAGGCGCGGGCCACCTCCAGCTTGGCCCCCTTGTACAGCACCGTCGTGTCGTTCCGTCCGCCGTGTTTCCAGGCGACGGCTGCCTCTTCCAGCTCCTGTCGGACCGGTACACCGCTCCTGCCCGCCCCTATCCACTCCTGGCGCAGCCGTGGCCAGGCCCACAGCAGTGCCTCGTGCGTGACCTCGACGGTGACGACGCCGTCCTCCCGCTCCGCGCTCTGGGTGAGCAGGCGTGCGCGGGTGAACCGTTCGGCGACTTCTGGGACCGCCTCCGGGTCGGCGGCGGCCAGCAGCAGATCGGCGCGAGTACGACGGCGGCGGGTGACTTCCCCGTTCTCGCCGATCCTGATGAGGCCGAGGAACATGAGCCGCGTCGCCTGCTGGGCGGACGGACTCAGCTTTCCGAACTCTTCCTCGGCGGTGGCCGCTACCGCGCCGTCGATGCCTCCCGTGTCGCGGTAGCTGTCCACGGTCAGCGTGTTGTCCCTGCGTTCCAGCCAGGTGGCCCGCAGCGCGTGTCCGAGCAGCGGAAGCCGCCCGGCCTCGTACGCGCCCTCCTCCGGTCCGGCCGCGCCGCGCAGGTCTCGCAGAATGACGTCCACCAGCCCCGGCGCAAGTAACAGACCGCTCCGCGCGGCTGGTTTGATCACCGCCTTGCGCACCTCGTCGTCACTCATCGAGCCGACGATGACCTGGCGGTTCATCAGGGCGTCACGCAGGTGGGGAAACGCGGTGCAAGAGCTGTAGAAGTCCGAGCGCAGACCGTAGACGGCCAGGATGACGGGCTCATCCGTACCGGCCAGGCCGACGAGCACGTCAACGAAACTGCGGCGTACGGAATCGTCCTGGCAGAGGGTGAACAGCTCCTCCAGCTGGTCCACGACGAGCACCACCCGGCTCTCCGGCGGAAGTTCGAGCCGCTCACGTATCAGAGTGCTCAGGCTGCCGGGACCGGCTTCCATGGCATCCGCGACCAGTGCTTCCTCGGATCCGGTGAGTCTGCTCAGGCCGGAGACGAGCGCCTCGAGCGGATCAGCGGTGGGGGTCAACAGCAGTTGTGGCCAGCGCCGGGATCCGGGCAGCTGGCCCTTGGCCAGCTCGGGAAGCAGCCCGGCACGTAGCAGCGAAGACTTGCCCGCACCGGAGGGAGCGACGACGACCAGCGGACTGTGATCGGTCAGACAGAGCTCAAGCTGGTTCATGATCCTGCTGACGAGGACTTCCCGGCCGAAGAACCACTCCGCTTCGTCCCTGCCGAATGCGCGCAGTCCGGGGTACGGGCACTCCTCGACCGTCGAGGGGGTGGTGGTCCGTACGGACTCCTCGCCGCCTGAGTGATGGTGCTCGTGCCGGTGGTGGTTCACGCCGCCGTGGACGACGACCATGCCCCCCGCTGACTGATATACGGTGCCACGCTGAGTGGCCCAGGCATGCAGCTCGACGTCCCCGGCCATCTCCCCGCCATCCCTGCGGGACGTCATGGAAGCCTGATGTTCGTCATGTCGCGGCCGGACTGGTACACCTGTGCGTCGCCGCCGGCTTGCGCCCGCATCTCCGGACTCCGCTGGGCTTCCCACTCCTGCGTGCCGTCTTCACCTGTTTCGGCGGTGAGTTCGGCGACAATCTCGGCAAGAGCCCGTGCCGCCGTCTCGTCAGCGGCGAGCAGTTGACGGAACCGCAACCGCCAAGCGGCGGCGAGGTCGAGCGCGTCGTCCTCATGGGCCGGGCTGAGGAGCAGTTCACGGGCGTCTTCCAGTTGCTCTTCCACGGCGGCCACCTGCTCCGGACGGTGCCACAGCTGTCCGACCAGCGTCCGCACCCGTTCCCAGGCATCGGTGGCGAGTGAGTTCATCACCGTGGTTGCGGCTGCCGTCGCCAAGGCAGTCAGTTGTTCGTCCATACGCACCCCCGTGTTCAATTACCGTGTTCTATAGGCAAGGTGATGCAATCGAAAGTGTTAATGCAAGTTTCAAAATTGATCAGAATTCGATTGTCGCGGGCTGATGCTCCGCCAAGCTCTTTTCCGCAGTTCAGTGGGACCGGTGTGATGCGCCGGTAAAGTCCTCACGCTAGCAGGCGGGGTGATCGTTGGCACGAGATCGTCTGGCGCGGGTGTTCTCGCGGGTTCCGGAGTGAGGTTCGGGGGGCACCGCGTAGTTTCCGCGCCGGAAGGGATGTTCATGGCGGATGTGCTGACGTGGACGATCACTGGGTGCTCTCATAACGCGTCCGGGTGACCTTCGAGTCACATCCGTGTACTTCCTCGACAGTTGGGGCGGCCCTCTTCCCGCGCTGTCCAACGAGCTCGTGCACGGCAAGCAGGGAGGCGTTGAGAATCGCGGCGGGGCCCGGCGTTCACATCGGTCGTGCTGATGTCAGGTCCGCGGTCTGCTGGGGGGACAGCAGACCGGCGATGGCCTGGACGGTGTGACCCATGTGCTCGCGGCGGCCGAGATGGCGGGTCGGAGCACGCCAGTTCTTCGGGTGAGCGATACCGTGCTCGACACGGATCCGCCTCGATCGACGCGATTGACCGCCGACGGACCGCCCTCACGCTCCTCGCGCTCTCCGGGGCGGGGTGAACACGTACAGATCAAGAATGTCGGGGCAGGGAGCGACACCAGGGCCGCCGGCCTGTATCCAGGCGGCGATGTCCTCGGTGGCGTCACAGTCGTTGACGAGACCGAGCCAGACCGGACGAGCGCCGGCGGCCCGTGCGGCAGCGGAGGGCTGGACGACGATCACGTTGGCGTGTTCGCACACGTCGAGGCAGTCCGAGACGCGTACGAGTACCTCCTCGGCCAGGCGTGCGAGCTGTCGGTCGTGATCCACGCCGGCGACTTTCGGGGTTCCGCAGCAGCAGCCCCGGCAGACGACGGCACGGCACGGTACCGGTTCGGCGGTGGTGTGCTTCGTGCCCGCTGCTTCAGGGCGCTGTCGAGGCATCGCTCGTCACATTCCTCTTCGGGGGGTGTCCGTCCCGGACCGCCGGGCGCAGGAAACGGATCACGGGGCGGTCGGGGACATGGGTGACCTCGGCGCGAACGCCGTAGACCTGTTCGATGAGAGCGGGAGTGAGGACCTCGGCCGGGGTGCCCTCCGCGACGGTGCGGCCGTCGCGCAGGACGAGCAGGCGGTCGCAGTACATCGCGGCGAGGTTGAGGTCGTGCAGGGCGATCACCGTGGTGACGGGCAGGCTCGCCACGAGGTCCAGCAGGTCGAGCTGGTGCTGGATGTCGAGGTGGTTGGTGGGTTCGTCGAGGAGGAGTTCGCGGGGTTCCTGGGCGAGGGCGCGGGCGATCTGGGCGCGTTGGCGTTCGCCACCGGAGAGGGTGTGCCAGGACTGGTCGGCCCGGTCGGTCAGTCCGGTGCGCCGCAGAGCCTCGGCAACGGCTTCCGCATCGGCCGCCGTCGGCGGCGACCAGGCGCGGCGGTGCGGGATGCGGCCGAGGGCGACGACGTCCCGGACGGTCAGTTCGGTCTGGGTGTGGGCGTGCTGCTCGACGGTGGCGATCCGGCGGGCGGTGGCGCGGCGGCCGACCTCGGCGAGTGGGCGCCCGTCCAGCGTCACGACTCCGGCGGTGGGTGCGAGGACCCCGGCCATCAGCCTCAGCAGCGTGGATTTTCCCGAGCCGTTGGGGCCGAGCAGGCCGACGGTCTCGCCGGGGCGCAGGGTGAGGGTGACGCCGTCGACGACGAGCCGGTCGGCGAGGCGCCGTACGACGCGGTCCGCGTCCAGGCCGGTCACGTCCTTCTCCGTCCGCGGTGGAGCACGGCCACGAACGCCGGCACGCCGATGAGGGACGTCACCACGCCCACGGGGACCTCCTGGGGGTCGAGGACGGTACGGGCGAGGGTGTCCGCCCACACCAGGAAGACCGCCCCGGTCAGCGCCGTGACCGGCAGCAGGCGGACGTGGCCCGCGCCGGTGAGGGCACGGGTGGCGTGCGGGAGGACCAGGCCGACGAAGCCGATCGCACCGGCACAGCTGACCAGCGCGGCGGTGAGCAGTGCGGTGGCGCAGAGCAGGACCAGACGGGTGCGGGCGACCCGGACCCCGAGTCCGGCGGCGGCCTCGTCACCGAACGCGAAGGCGTCCAGCGTGCTCGCGTACCCGAGGCAGACGACGAGGACCACCGTCAGGACGACGGTGCAGAGCAGTACCTGGCCCCAGTCGGCGCCGGTGAGTGAGCCGAGCAGCCAGAACAGCACGCCCCGGGTGGTCTCCGCGTCCGCCGAGGTGAGGACGATGAAGGAGGTCAGCGCCGAGAACAGCTGCATGGCCGCGACCCCGGACAGGACGACCCGGTCGGTGCTGCCGCCGAGGGTGTGGCTGAGCAGCAGCACGAGCGCGAAGGAGAGCAGCGCCCCGAGGAAGGCACCCGCCGACAGGGACACCACCCCGCCGCCCACCCCCAGCACGACCACGGCGACCGCGCCCGTCGAAGCGCCTGAGGACACCCCGAGGACGAAGGGATCGGCCAGCGGATTGCGCAGCAGCGACTGCATCACCACCCCGCACACCGCGAGCCCGGCGCCGCACACGGCGGCGAGGAGGGTGCGGGGCATGCGCAGGTTCCATACGATGCCGTCCCGCAGCGGTGCCGGCGCGCTCTCGCCGAGGCCGAGATGGGCCGCCACGGACGCCCAGACGTCACCGGTGGAGATGTCGGCGGGGCCGATCGTCACGGCCACGGCGATCGACGCGAGCAGCGCGGCCAGTCCGCCGGCCGGCAGCAGCAGGGTGCGGACGCTCACTCGGCGAGCCCGAAGCCGCGCAGACCGGCCGCGACCTTCTCGATGCCCTCGATGGTGCGGATGGACGGGTTCATCGCCTGCCCGCTCAACAGGACGTACCGCTTCTTCCTCACGGCGGTCAGATTGCGGGTGGCGGGGTTGGTCTCCAGGAAGCGTATCTTGGCCGCGGCGGTCTCGGCGGTCTGCTGCTTGCGGGTCAGGTCGCCGATCACGATGACGTCGGGGTCACGTTCGGCGACGGTCTCCCAGTTGATCCGGGGCCATTCGTCGTGGGTGTCCGCGAAGGCGTTCTCGGCACCGACGGCGCGGGTGATGGCGCCGGGTGCGCCACAGCAGCCGGCGAGGTAGGGCGACTGGGAGTTGGCGAACCAGTACATGAGGGAGACGTCGGATGCGTGCAGTCCGGCGGTGGCCGCGCTCACCCGGTTCTTCAGCGAGGCGACGAGCTTCTCGCCGCGCTCCTGCACGCCGAACGCGCGGGCCAGGTCGCGTATCTCGCCGTAGACGGCGTCGAGGGTGAGCGGTTCGCTGCGCGATCCGTCACCGCCGCTGTCATTGTCCTTGCCCTCGGAGCAATCGGACGGCGAGACGTACGTGGGCACGCCCAACTTCTCGAACTGCTCGCGGGTGGCGACCCCGCCCTTGCCGAGGGTGGAGACGAACGAGGCGGTGACGAGGTCGGGTTCGGCGCCCAGGACCTCCTCGAAGGAGGGGTTGTTGTCGGCGAGACGCGGCACGGACGCGTTGGCCTTCCCCAGCCCCTTCATCACCGGGTCGGTCCAGGTCGCCGTACCGGCCATGCGGTCGGCGAGTCCCAGGGAGAGCAGAATCTCCGTGGTGCCCTGATTGAGGGAGACGGCCCGCTTCGGCACCGACTTCAGAGTGACCTCGTCACCGCAGTTGTCCAACGTCACCGGGTAGCCGGCGGCGGAGGTCTCCTCGGACTTCGCATCGTCGTCGCCGGAGGAGCCGCAGGCGGTGAGCAGCAGGGCGGACGCGAGGAGAAGCGCCGGGGTGCGGAGAAGGGCGGGGGTACGGAGCACGGGCATGCCTCTGGGGTCGGGGCTCGTACGCGGAGCCTGGCCTACGGACGTCCCTCCGCGCCGGGGGCGCGAAGGTGCCAGCAGGTCTTCGGACTCGGGTTCGTCCGGTCGGGGCGCCTTCCCGGTCTCCCAGTGGCGTCGTGCCCCGCCCGTCCCCCTCACCGCTGCGCGTCAGTTCCGGATTCGCACCGGATTCCCTGGCCTCGGGTGTGGCTCGACTGGCCCATGGAGACTATCAAGTCCGTCGTACGGTCGGCTCGTGCGCTCGGTCACGGGACACAGCACCAACTGATCATTTCAGCGCTCGTGGCATCACACCGAAGACCGCGCCCAAGGGCGCCGCCCACGGGTCCGGCCTGGACAGGGCCGGGTGGGTCGTCGAGCGCCGTCGCCTGGCTCCACCGGTTCAAACGCCTGCGGACCCGCTGCGCGATACGGGCCGACCTCCGCCTCGGACCGCTCCAACTCCCCTGCGGCATCATCTGCTTGCGACGGCTCCGAACCTCATTCCGAAATGATCGGTGAGTGGGTCGAGGGCACCTGCCGTCGCCTCACCCCGGCCGAGGGCTGACAGCGTCCCGGGCCGGTCGTCGGAGGGCTTTCCGTGTCGTCACCGGTGCTCGTGTCGGCGGTCTCCCCGGGCGGGCCGTGGGTCGCCAGTTGCGGTCAGGGTCAGAACGGCGAGGTCGTCGCGCAGCCGTTCGCCCCACCAGCGGTGGGCGTCGTCCATCAGTGCGGTGGCTACGTTCTCGGCGGGAATCGGCGCATCGGTCGGCGGCAGGGAGGCGACGACGGCAGCGAGGTCTTCCGGGGTCCGCTGGTCTGCGGCGCCGGCTCCCTCGGTGAAGCCGTCGGTGTAGAGCACCAGGGTGTCGCCGGGTCGCAGTTCCGCTTCGGTGACCGGGTGGCGTGGCGTCTCCAGTACGCCCAGCAGGGCGCCTCGTGTCTCCAGCGGTGCGGTCTCGCCGTTCGCTCGGCGCAGGAGCGGTGCGGGGTGGCCGGCGCTGGCGATCCGGAGGCGGGTGGGCGTGTGGGTGGTGTCGATGACTACGTAGATGAGGGTGCAGAAGGGGGTGTTCTGGCGGCGCAGCGCGTTGTTGATCAGGCTGAGGACGTGGGTGGGGTTGCTGGTGTGCTGGGCGGCGGCCCACAGGGTGTGGCGGACCAGGCCGGTGATGGCGGCCGCGTCGGGGCCCTTGCCGCAGACGTCGCCGAGGACCAGGACGTGGCGGCCGTCGGGAGCGGTGAAGGCGTCGTAGAAGTCACCGCCGATGTGCAGACCCTCACTGAACGGTTCGTAGCGGGCGGCGAGGTCGAAGCCGGGCAGGTCGGGCAGCCGGGGTGGGAGCAGGGGGCGTTCGAGGGCACGGGTCGCCTCACTGAGGCGGTTGAGCAGGCGGTCCTGTTGCGTGCCGATGGCTATCTGGTCGGCGATGTTCTCCAATGTGGCGAGGACGGTGCCGGGCAGCGCCAAGCGCGTGGTCAGCGACAGCACGCCGAGCAGTTCCCCACCGGAGACGAGAGGGAAGCCGGTGAACGACACCCGGCTGCTCGTCAGCCGACCGGCGTGCGAGTCGGTGCGGAACGGGGTGTCCAGGTACGGACGGCGTGCCGCGACGACCTGTTGCGCGAGGGCGCGCTGAGCCGTCTCGCAGAAGGAGGTGTCGGGGTGCTCGTCGTTGTCCTCGGTGCAGATGGCGTGGACCAGTTCGCCGCGGGTGTTCAGGTTCCAGATACAGACGCGGTCGGCGCCCAGGCGGTCGGTGGCGGCGCGCACGCACCTGTGGAGGCGTTCGTCCAGTGGTCCTGGCGCCGTCATGGCCGCGGCGACTTCGGCGGTGAGCAGGGCGTGGCTGGTGCGTTCGGCGAGTTTGCGCTGGGCGTGCAAGCGGTCGGTGACGTCCTCGGTCAGGACGAGGGTGCGGCTGCGTCCCTCGGTGTCCAGGACCTGCCGCACAGCCATGCGCAGGGCCTGAGAGGTGCCATCACCGCGGACGCGTTCGAAGATCGCGTCGGGCTCGGCGTCGCGGCGTTGCCCGGAGGTGGTCAGATAACGGTGCAGCGCGGTTCGTTGGTCTTCGGGGAACAGATCGGTCACCGGCCGGCGCACCGAGTTCGGCTCGGTCAGCTCCAGGACGCCGGCGGCTCGTTGGTTCCAGGCGATCATCGCGTCGCCGTCCAGCATGAGCACACCGACCGGGGCCTGGGTCAGAAACTGTCCCAGCAGCCGCTGCCCCAGCTGCCGGTCGATCGAGACGCCCGAGGACAGTCGCTGTTGGGCCGCAGCCCGCGCTGCGGCGTGCGCTCGGCGGTGGGGGGGGGGGGGGGGGGTGGTTTTTCATCACCCCACCCAATTTTTTAAGCCAGGGCCGCCCGCCCCCCCCCCCCCCCCCCCCCCGCACCGCGGGGGATAACAACCCGGGGGC